>NYZB01000279.1 GCA_002687015.1 Deltaproteobacteria bacterium | reverse complement strand
CGAAGTGCCAATAGAGCCCCGTCTTGGCGACCCCGGCCGCCCGGCAGATCTCCGCCACCGAGGTGGCCGAGACACCCTTTCCGGCAAACAGCGAGAAGGCGCACTCCAGGATGCGTTCGCGGCTGGCCTCGCCTCGCTCCGTCAGCGCCTGCGCCAAGGTCGACTCCCTGCACGTACCGTTCGGTATGTTACTCTGTCGATCGGGGGCAGGCAAGGAGGCGGTCACGCCGGCCGGAGTCGACCTTCAGGGGTGTCCGCCAGGGCCGAGAGCCGAGCCCCCCCGGGGGGGGCAATCGGGCGGTCCCTGGTGCCCCGAAGCCGTTCGCGATTCAACCCCTAGAACGAGTGCGCTGCCCTCACGAGGTTGCTCATGAGCTCGATGGCGTCGTCGTGGGGCACGCGCCCGCAGCCGCACGACGAGGAGACCAGCAGGCGCTCGGCCGGTAGCACCTCCAGGAGGGCTGCGATTCTCTGGCGCAGCTCGGCTTCGCTCTGTGGCTTCGACTTGACGTCGGCGATGCCCGCGATCACCTCCAGCGACTCCGGGATCTCCGCCAGCAACGAACGCTCTGCCCACTGGCCGGCATGGGAGCACTCGACGTGGACGCGGTCCACCTGGCCGGCCAGGGCCTCGAAGAGCGGGATCAGGTGGCGCAGGTGCTGCTTCTGCGTGGCCGCGCGGCGGCCCATGTCGCCCAGGCAGAAGTGGACGGTACGGCGCACCCCGCTGATCCCTCGAAACGGATGGACGATCCACGGCACCATCTCGGCGAGGCTCCGGCCCTGTGTGACACAGGCGACGGCTTCGAGCGGCGCATCGAGCTGGATCTCCCCCGCACCCGCCGCGGCCATGTCTCGCACCTCGTCGGCCACGATGCGGGCGATGTTCTCCATCTGCTCGGGGAGTCGGGGATCGCCCAGCAGGGAGATCGTGAGCGTGAGCGGCGAGGGCACGGCGGCCTTGTCGAGATCGGGCTGGATCTCGCGCTCGCGGCGAAAGGCCAGGGCATGCCCGGTGCCGCGGGGGGCCGAGACCTCCCCGGCGATGCGGTAGCGCCCCGTGCCCTCCACGCCCGCGCGATGATCCCGCTTCTTGACCACCTCGAGGCCCTGCAAGCGCGGTGGCACGTGGTGCACGAAGTCGGGGGCGAACACCTCGCCGCCCATGATCTGATCGAGGCCGCAGTCGAGCTACTCGTACATGGCAATCCGCGCCGCCGCCTGGAGCAGCTCCCGAGCCTCTTCGTCGCTGAGGGCGCCCTTGTAGTACTCGGTGAGCCGGGGCTTGTGCTCGGCGGGAATGGGCCAGCTACCGACGACGGTGGTTCGAATCACGGGCGACTCCTCTTCGCGAGGCGCGTGTCACGCCAGGCCGGGACGATGACCTCAGACGGGGGCAAGGGGGTGGTGCGGCGGAGGGGGCGGCTCGCAGCGGATCTCGTCACCGGCCCGCACCTCGCCGCCGATCAGCACGATGCCCATGATGCCCGCCTTGCGCACGAGGCGGCCCTGTTCGTCGCGGCCCAGCGTCGCGGCCCGCAGGCCGGGCCGGAAGGCATCGATCTGCCTGCATGGGTTGCGGAGGCCCGTCACGCCCACGACCGCGTTCGCCCCCAGGTGGAGCCGTGTGCCCCTGGGAAGGCCCAGCAGGTCGATGCCGCGGGTCGTGATGTTCTCTCCAAGCTGCCCGGGCGCCACCTCGAAGCCGCCTGCGCGAAGCTCATCGTGGAGCTCGGCGTGGAGGAGGTGTACCTGGCGCAGGTTCGGCTTGCTGGCATCGCGCGCCACACGCGAGAGGTGTTGCACGGTCTCGCCGTAGTGGGCGTCGCCCGCGACGCCGAGGCCGGCGACGAGCCGGATCCCATCCTGGCTCGGCTTGCTGAACCGGTGCTCCTCGGATCGGCTCACGGCCGTCACTACAGCAGTCATCGATCGCCCACCCTGCCGCCCAGCGCCGTTCGGCTCTCCACGAGGCCGTGCCTCCAGGTGGGTTGCGGGAACGAGGGCGGCCGGCCCATCGCAGGACACTAGAGCCCGCCTCAGGGATTTCCAGCGTGCCCGGCCCAGAGAGGGAGGCCGACACGTGTTTCAGGTTTCCGAGACCGGCTCGAGGCCAACCCGGTGGGTTCGGGGAGCGAAGCGCGCGGGAAACCCCAGGCGATCACGACCGCTGCCGGTCAGACTCAGCCCGTGCTCGCCCCTGTGCGCTCGCGCGGCGGAGCGCGGCGCCGCCCAGCAGGAGCAGGGCGCCCAGGGAGGGCTCGGGCAGGGCCGCCACCGCGGCGTGATAGGCGGGCTTCGGCAGGCCCTGGGCGTCGAAGAGGAGCGGTCGGTGGGGCGCCCCAGCGGCCGTGAGCGCGAAGGTGTCGAGCCAGGTGTCGCCGTCGTCGACGCCCCAGACGGTGACCCCGGTGCAGGCCGTGACGGCCACGCAGGCACCGAACACGTCCGCGTAGGCCCGGGCCTGGGCGGCCAGGGGGTCGGGATCGCCCAGGAAGTGGTTGAGGGAGATGTCCACCTCGGTGAGCTCCACTGCCAGGCCCATGGCGGCGACCGCCTCCAGCTGGCTCTGGAGCTGGGTACGATCCGGCGGGCCCAGCAAGAAGTGGCCCTGCAGGCCGATGCCGTGGAGGGGCGCAGCGCGGTCCAGCATGCCCTGGGCGATCTGGAGCAGGGCGTCGAAGCGGGTCGGCACCTCGGTCAGCGTCTCGTTCAGGAAGAGCTGGGCCGTCGGGTCTGCGGCGTGGGCCGCGTGGAAGGCGACGTCGAGGTAGGACTCGCCGAGGGTCTGGAAGAAGAGGCTCTCGGGGTCCATCGTCGGCAGCAGCTGCGCCAGGGGCTCGTTCACGACGTCCCACTGGGCCAGGCGACCGGCGTAGCGGCCCACCACCGTGGCGGCATGGGTCTGCATGAGTTGGGTGAGGTGGGCCACCGGATCGGTCGCCCCCGCGACGTCGGCTTCGAGCCAGCCGGGCATCCCGTTGAGCCGGTCCCAGAAGAGCGTGTGCCCCCGAATCCGCTGGCCGTTCTGCTCCGCCTGGTCGACGAGCGCATCGGCCCCCGAGAAATCGTAGACCCCCTGTGCCGGGGAGAGCGACCCCCACTTCAGCCGATTCTCGACCGTGGTCGACGTGAACTCACTCGCGGCGATCGCCTGGCGGGCCGCGTTCAGGTTCGTGTCGACCGCCACGCCCACGTCGATGCCGGCCCGCTGCGCGGCCCGCGCCAGCTCGCCGAGCGGCAGCGCCGCCGCGGGCAGCTGGAGGATCAGCCATGCCGTAGCCGCGACCAGGCCGGTCTTTGCGATGCGGCTCGGGCCCATACCTCTAGGTGGCGTGCAGGTCTCGAAGGTGGCAAGGAAAGCGGCGCCGGCGGGGCCCTCGACGGACCGGCTGCCGCCAGCGACGCCCGCAAGGACCCGGCGCGAGGAGGGTCCGAGATGCAGCGCTCGGGCGGGGGACGGAGGCCTGCGACAGGAGCTTGAGACGATCTGCCTCGTCGGCCACGAGCCAGGGGAACTCTGCCCCTCCGCAGCCCTCGAATCCCGACTTCCGCGTTCTCCGCGCGGCACGCGGTTTGCTCTCCTGCGAGATGGAGGTACGGGTCATGTCCGGAATGGAGGATCCCTTAGCGTGGTGGGACGAGCTGGGACCGGCGAAGACCGTCTACCTGAGCGAGCCCGGGGTCGACCTCCGCGCCGTGGTGGCGATCGACAACGTGGCCTGCGGCCCCTCGATCGGCGGCGTTCGGATGGCGACCGACGCCACGGCGCACGAGGCGGTGAGGCTTGCGCGGGCGATGACCCTCAAGAATGCCGCTGCCGGGCTCCCCCATGGCGGTGGCAAGTCGGTGATCCTCGCCGATGCGAAGGCGTCGCCCGACCAGAAGGAGGCGCGGGTGCGCGCCTTCGCCTGCGCGATCCGCGAGCTCACGGACTACATCCCGGGACCCGACATGGGTACCGACGAGGCCTGCATGGGCTGGATCCACGATGAGATCGGGCGCGCTGTGGGCCTGCCGCGGGAGATCGGCGGTATCCCCCTCGACGAGCTCGGAGCCACGGGCTTCGGCCTGGCCGCCTGCGCCGAGGTGGCGCAGGAGTTCGCGGGCTTCGAGCTCTCTGGCGCGCGGGTTGCCGTCCAGGGCTTTGGCAACGTGGGAAGGCACGTGGCCCGCTTCCTGGCCGAACGCGGTGCGTTGCTCGTCGCGGCATCGGACTCGCAGGGGACGATTGCCGAACCAGGTGGCCTCGACGTCGGTGAGCTCATCGCCGTCAAGGCCGCTGGGGGGAGTGTCCTCGATGCCGGGGGAGGCGAGCGTGGAGCCATCGACGCCGTGATCGACGTCGAGTGCGACATCTGGATTCCGAGTGCACGCCCCGACGTCATTCACGAGGACAACGTCGATCGCCTGCAGGCGCGCCTGGTCCTCCAGGGAGCGAACATTCCCATCACTCCAGGTGCCGAGACGATCCTGCACGAGCGCGGTGTGCTGAACCTCCCCGACTTCGTCGCGAATGCAGGTGGCGTGATCTGCGCGTCGGTCGAGTACGCGGGCGGCAGCCCGAGCCAGGCCTTCGAGACGATCGAGGAGAAGATCAAGGCCAACACCCGCAGCGTGCTCGAAGGCTCGAAGGCCACGGGCGCAACGCCGCGCCACGTCGCCGTCGGCCTGGCGGAGGGGAGGATTCGTCGCGCCGCCGGGCTTCGACGTTTCCGGGCCGGGCGCCCGGAGGGCGGCTTCGCCCTGGACCTGTGACGGCCGATCCCGTCGCGGCTCGCCCGGCGACCGGAAGGCCTGGCGCGACTCCGATACCTCGTGCCTCTACATGGTGATCGCGGTCTGGAAGGCGGGCCTCGCTTCGATGCGTGCGATGTAGCCCTTCAGGTTGCGCATCTCCTCCGACACCTGCCCGAGCCGGTTCGCCATGAAGACGGCGTGGCCGAGCATCACGTCGGCGGCCGAGAAGTCGCCGACCAGGTACTCGCGCCCCTCGAGCGCCGCATCGACGGGAGCCACGGCCCGGCCCAGGAGCCGCTGTGCCTGGCCGAGGGTCTCCTCGTTCCGCCGATCCGGCGGGAGGAGCACGGTGTGCACCATGATCGTGTTGATGGGTGGCATCACCATGCCCTCGCAGTAGTGGAACCACTGCAGGTACTCGGGGAACTCCGGAGAGTCGGTGGCGGGCTTCAGGCCGCCGTCGCCGTAGCGGGCCATCACGTACTCGATGATCGCGCCGGACTCGAAGATCGAGACGTCTCCGTCTTCGAGCACGGGGATGCGGCCCAGCGGATGCCGCCGCCGGTGC
Organism: Deltaproteobacteria bacterium; assembly: GCA_002687015.1. GTDB lineage: Bacteria > Myxococcota_A > UBA9160 > UBA9160 > UBA6930. The sequence goes on along the minus strand of NYZB01000279.1, from coordinate 3,124 downwards.
TCCTCCGATTTCAGGTCCTTCGGATGGAACGCCATCTTGTTCACTTCGTACTCGAGGCCCAGTTCTTCGAGCAGCCAGACGATGCGCCCGGCCCGGGAGTTGGGGGCGAAATGCAGCTTCAACACGTCTTCTCTCCTTATGACAACGCGTGCCGCAGTGAATCGTCTCCCGAGCCGGTCTGCAAGGCATCGCCCGGTGCCCCAGAGGAAGCGGGCCGAGCCCATCCCGACCGGGTTCGCGGGGGCCGCGCCGTGTGGCTGGGCCCCTACCGCTCGGCTGCTAGAGTGCCCCGGATGCGGAGAGCACGCGGCGAGACGGCGCACGGGATCCGCCTGCGCTGCGCGGTCGGCCTGCTCGCCGCCGCCTTCGGGCTGGCGGGGAGCGTCCCCTGCGGTCCCTCGCCCGTGGGGGAGGGCACCCGGCTCCGCATGCCGGGCTCCGAGCGGGCCTCGGCGGCGGCTCCCGCCCCGGCCCACGCAGCATCTCACCAGGAACATGCGGCTGACGGCCACGCCCACGGCCATGGGACAGGAGAGCCCGCCGTTATTCTTCGCACCTCCGAGCTGCGGGCCCCGCCCGCCTGTGACTGCGCGGAGCGATCGGATGGAGCTGCGCAGACCCACCGGCTCGACCCCGGTATCCGCCCGGCGGTTGCCGCCCTCCCCACGACGCTCGTCTCGGCGCGCCTCCGCTCGCAGCAGCTCGCTCCGGGTGAGGCGCCCGTCTCCCTCCCGGATCCGGTTCCCATCTCGGCCTAGCTCCCTTCCCGCTCGGCAGAGCTCGACCGCGCCTCCCGGGGCGCCGGTCGGGGATCCGTACCTCGTGCGCGCAGTCGTGTGCTGCGCGTGCTTGCCCGCGTCACCGCTCCGGCGGATGCGGGCCGTGGAGTATGTCTCGATGATCGTATGGCTTCGCTTGGCAAGAAGATGGCTGGTGATGGGTGTCGTCGTCGCGGGGGTCGGCGCGACGCCGGCCGCGGCCGCCTACGAGGATGCCCCCGAGGCCCACGCCCCGATCGGGGTGATGGGCGACCACATTCACGACAGGGGAGAGTGGATGCTCTCCTACCGCTACATGCGCATGAACATGAACGGAAACCGGGACGGCACCGCCCGGGAGAGCGCCTCGAAGGTCCGCCGGCAGTTCATGGTGGCCCCCACCGACATGGACATGGAGATGCACATGCTGGGCGTCATGTATGCGCCCACCCACACGCTGACCTTGATGGCCATGGTCCCCTTCGTCCGGCTCGACATGAACCACATCCGCCGCGACGGGGTGAGGTTTCGCACGCGTTCCAAGGGCCTGGGCGACGTCAGCTTCTCGGGCCTCTACCAGGTCTACCAGGACGACACGAACCGGATCCATCTCAACCTCGGCTTCAGTGCTCCCACCGGCTCGATCAGCCGAAAGGACGAGACGCCCCTGGGACGGGTCCGCCTGCCGTATCCCATGCAGCTGGGTTCCGGAACCTGGGACCTGCGGCCGGGGGTGAGCTACCGCGGGTTCTCCGGCGACTACGGCTGGGGGGCTCAGGTGACGGGCACCGTCCGGATGGGTCGCAACCGCAAGGGCTACCGGCTGGGGCACGGCTACGAGATCACCGGCTGGGCATCCCGCGCCTGGACGAACTGGATCAGCACCTCGTTGCGGCTCGCCTGGAGCGAATCGGGGAACTTCAGTGGCAAGGACGACGCGCTCCGGCCCGGGATGATCCCCACGGCCGATCCCAAGCGCCGCGCGGGCTCACGTCTCGACGCCATGGCCGGCGTGAACCTGGCGTTGCGGGGGATGTTCGAGGGGCACCGCCTCTTCGTGGAAGCCGGGCGGCCCATCTACCAATCGCTCGATGGCCCCCAGCTCGAGAGGGACTGGACGCTCTCGCTGGGCTGGCAGCTGGCCTTCTGACCCGCACGGGCCGGGCGTTGGAAGGACGCCCGGCCCACGGGCCATCTATTGGCATACTACGTGTCAATAGGATACTCTCCTCGGAAGCCCAGAGGAGCGCGCATGACGGTAGAACGCGACGAGCTCGGCTTCGATGCACCGGCTCCCCTCGGACATCCCGGGCGCGCCGGCCTTCCGGACGGACACCCGACCGGCCCGGAAGTCGGCGAGCGGCTTCCGGACTTCACGCTCCCGGATGCCCACGGCCAGCCCGTCGACTACCACGCGAGCCGCGGCCGGGCGAAGTCGGTCGTGGTCTTCTTCCGATCGGCGGTCTGGTGACCCCCTTGCTGGACGCAGCTCGGCGAGCTGCGCGATGCCTACGCCAAGTTCCAGGCCGCGGGGATCGAGCTCTACGCGATCTCGTACGATGACCAGAAGGTCCTCCGGGAGTTCAGCGACAAGCAAGCCATCCCCTATCGCCTGCTCTCCGACATCGACTCCGAGGTGATCCGCCGCTACGGCATCCTCAACGACCAGGTCGGACGCGAGGACGCCTTCCTCGAGGGCATTCCCTACCCGGGTGTCTACGTGACCGACGAAGAGGGAATCGTCGTCGCGAAGTTCTTCCACGATACCTACAAGAAGCGCGACAGCCCGGAGCTGCTGATCGACGCGGCCCTCGGCCGGGTCGTGCTCTCGGACGACGAGCCGAGCGCGAGCGGTGGAGACGAAGAGGTGCGGATCTCCGCCTTCGTCCACGGCGGAAAGGGCACGATCCGCCAGGGCATCCGCCGGCAGATCGTGGTGCGCTGCGAGCTGGGGGAGGGGATCCACATCTATGGCCAACCCGTGCCGGAGGGGATGATCCCGACCACCGTCACGGTGGCTGCCCCGCCCGGACTCGTGGTCGAGGATCCCGTCTTTCCGCCGACCGAGACCCTGCGCCTGGAGAGCATGGGGATGGAGCTGCCGGTCTGGAGCGGCAGCGTCGACATCGTCGTGCCCTTCTACGCCGTGGGAGAGCTCGCCAGCGAGACACGGCCCCTGGACATGGAAACGGCCGAGATCGAGGTCGGCATCCGCTACCAGGCCTGCGACGACGCCGTCTGCTTTCCGCCCAAGACCGAGAAGCTCGCCCTTCAGCCGGACCTCGACGTGATCGACGTCCCCGCTCTCGGGATGCACATGGGGCACGGCCAGCGCGAGGGGAGCTTCAGCGGAGCGCCCCACATGG
>NYZB01000278.1 GCA_002687015.1 Deltaproteobacteria bacterium | reverse complement strand
TGGGATCGGATGATGGCGATCAATTTTCGCGGCCCATTACTATTAAGCCAGGCAGTCATTCCTCATCAGCGCCGTCATGGCTCCGGAGTTATCATCAATAACGCTTCCACCCTCGGACTTCGGCCAATTGCCGCAAGTGCCGCCTACTCCGTCTCCAAGGCGGGCGTCATCATGGCGACCAAGGTGATGGCGGTGGAGCTGGCCCCGCTCGATATCCGGGTCAACGCCATCTGCCCCGGTCTGATCGAGACCGACCTGCAGAAGGGCAACGTGGCCTTGCGCGCCCACCTCTGGAAGACCAGCCTCGACGAGGCGCGGGAGCGCCTGCTCGCCGAGGTTCCGATGGCGCGCATGGGAAGCGTCGACGAGGTGGCCGAGCTCGGCGCCTTCCTCGCCTCGGAGGCCTCCTCCTACATCACGGGGCAGGCGCTCAACATCGGTGGCGGTATCCTGATCGAGCTCTGAGCTCGGCTCGGTGCCGAAGCGAGCGTCAGCAGGGTCTCCAAAGCCCCGGCAAACAGAGAAGAGGAACCCCCATGGAGTTCGAATCCGGAGGCCAGGCGGCCGCCCATGCCCTCCTGGCTCATGGTGTCGACACGATCTTCACCCTGAGCGGCGGGCATCTGAATCCGATCTACGTCCATCTCGAGAACACCGAGATGCGCTTCTTCGACACGCGCCACGAGCAGGCCGCGGTCTGGATGGCCGAGGCCTACGGGCGCCTGACCCGGCGCCCGGGTGTCGCCCTGGTGACCGCCGGGCCCGGCTTCACGAACGCGCTGACCCCGATCGCCAGCGCTGCCATGGCCGCGACGCCCCTCGTGCTGATCTCGGGCTGTGTGGGCGTTCGCATGATCGAGAAGCTCGACCTGCAGGACATGCGGCAGGCGCCGGTGATCGAGCCGATGGTCAAGAAGGCCTTCGTCTGTCACCACGCCGAGCGCATCCCCGAGTTCATCGATCTCGCCTTCCGCGAGGCGTCCAGCGGCCGTCCGGGCCCCGTCTACCTGGAGCTGCCCGTCGACGTGCTGACGGCGAAGCCGAGCCGCGACGTCGCGATCCCGATCACTCGGGTCGAGTCGCAGGTCGTCGATCGCGCCAAGGCGCGACAGTTGATGGATCTGCTACGCCAGGCCAGGAAGCCGGTCGTGGTCGCCGGTAGCGGTGCCTGGTACTCGAACGCGGGGGAAGAGCTCCGCCGCTTCGTCGAGGCGACCGGCGTTCCGATCTTCACGGCCGCCAACGGACGCGGCATCGTCTCCGACACGGATCCCCTCTGCTTCGGCGGGGTCCTGGCCATTCGCCCGGGGGCCGGGATGCACGCCGGCCAGAACGCCGATCTCGTCATCCTGCTCGGCAACCGCCTGAACCTCTTCTGCCTGTTCGGCGAGACCTACAACGCCGACGCCAAGATGGTCCAGGTCGACATCAAGGCCGAGGAGATCGGGCGCAACCGGCCCATCGACCTCCCGATCGTCAGCGACGTTCGCGCCCTGGTGGGCGAGCTGAACGAGCTGGTCGAGGCCTCGGGCGACCAGGCGACTCTTCGAGAGCGCTTCGCCCCCTGGATCCAGGAGCTCGGCGCCGCCCGGGACGAGAGCCTGGCGGGAGCCGAGGCGAACTGGCGCAGCGCCAGCAAGCCGATCCATCCGATTCGGCTCGCCAAGGACGTCGACGAGTTCATGGATCGCGAAGACGACATCGTCGTGACCGATGGCGGCGATGCCACCACCTGGATCGGCATGACGCGCACGATGCAACGGCCGGGCCACTACCTGGACTACGGCCTCTTCGGCTCCCTCGGCGGCGGGCTCCCCTACGCCAATGCGGCCAAGCTGCTCTACCCGGAGAAGCGCGTGCTGCTCTTCACCGGCGACGGCTCCCTCGGCTTCAACTTCATGGAGTTCGAGCGGGCCATCACCAAGGGGCTTCCCATCGTCGTGATCATCTCCAACGACCTCGGCTGGGGGATGATCCGGCACAGCCAGGTCGTGAAGCTCGGACGCGCGATCGAGCCCGTGACGGAGCTCGGGAGCATCGACTACCACCGCTTCGTCGAGAGCATGGGTGGGGTGGGCTACCAGGTCGAAGACCCCGATCAGATCCGCCCGACCCTGGAGAAGGCCTTCGCTTCGGGCAAGACGGCTTGTATCAACGTGATGACGGACCCGGCGTCCATCAGCCCGGGGAGCGTCGCCCTGGCGAACGTGGGCGCATACGAATAGGGATCAGTGGTTCTCCACCTCGCTCCGCGTCTGGCGGATCATGATGCGCTCCAGCAGGGCGGGGAAGAGCCGGGAGAGCCACCAGGAGACCTGGGCCACGCGGCCCAGGAGCAGCAGGCGGGTCTCCCTCTCGATCGCCCGCAGGATCCTCGATGCCGCCTCTTCCGGGGTCATGCTCCTGCCCACGGTCTGACTCGCCTGGCCCGGCCGCGCCGTTCCCTCGTAGAGGCCCGCCCCCTTCAGGTTGCCCTTCTGGGTCGCGACGAAGGATGGGCACACGATCATCACCCGCACCCCCTGCGCCGCCACCTCCGCACGCAGCGTGGCGAAGAAGCCGACCATTGCGTGCTTGCTGGCCGCGTAGGCGCAGCGCCCGTGGAGGGGCGTGAAGCCCGCCACGCTGGACAACGCGACGATCATTCCGCGGCGTCGGATCAGACCGGGCAGGAGGAGCTTGGTGCAATGGACGCTGCCCATGAAGTTGACCGCCATCACCTGATCGATGGTGGAGAGCTCGGTGTCCAGCACGCTGCTGAAGTGGGTGATGCCCGCGTTGTTGATCAGCAGATCCACGTCCCCGGACTCGGAGACGGCCTGCTCCAGGATCTCCGTGCACTGCCGGAGATCCGTCACGTCGAGCCGATGCGAGCGGAAGCCCTCCGACGAGATGGCGCTGCGGAGCTCGTCCAGCTCGCCCTGGTTGAGATCGAGAGCCGTGACCCGGGCTCCCTTCTCGATCAGCTGCTGGCAGAGGACCCGGCCCAGCCCGCCGCTGGCTCCCGAGATGACGACGTGCTTCCCCCGGACCTCCACTCCGTCCCCTCCGTTCGAAGCCCACCAGACCGCCCCATGCTCGCAGCCGCCTGGCGCGCTGTCACATCACCCGACTGAAGGCGGGTCGGGAACGGGCTCATGAGGATGCTCGGCTGGGCGGGACGAGGGTGGTGGCGAATGCCACCGGATCCGGCAGATGGGTCTCGATCTGCCCGCTTCCTGGCGGCCTGCCTTGCGCTCCCGACCTTCAGGAAGGCTCCTCGCCCGGCGTTGGCGCGGACCCTTCGGCAGGGCGGCACTGCTTGGGCGGCCCGCCGCCGCAGGCGCAGAGCACATCGGGCGGGCAGTAGCACCGCCCGGGGTGGAGGGCGCAGCCCGGCTTGGCTTCGCACTCCTCGCGGGTGCTGGTCTTCTGCCGAAAGCCACGCTCGCAGCGGTTGGCCGCCGGGCGGCACGCGTAGGGCCCAGCTCCCCGGGCCTTCGTCTCGTGGAGCGTGCACTCGGTCGACTCGATGCACCCGAGCTCGGTCTGGCTCTCGCAGGTTCCACCCGCAGCGGGCTCCAGGGCACAGGCTAGCGAGAGGGCCACGATGCCGAGCGTCGCATGGGTCCACCTCAGCAGGCTCTTCTCCTCACCGGGGGTGCCGCCGGGCCTCGTCCGGTCGCGCCTCGCTGGGCGGTGCCACGCCGCCGTTCCGCCAAGGCGCTACTCCAGATACAGCTGAGATCTCTCGAGGAGTCGGTCGTTCTTGAAGGTGGCGGTCATGTTCGAGGCGTCGTCGTTCTGCCACACGTAGCTGACCGTGTCGGCATCCGCGGTGGTGGTTTCCGGGGCAGACGACGGGCCGATCTCGACCCCGGGATCGCCGATGACGTCGACGACTTCCTCGTAGCTCATGTCGGGCTCGATCCGTTCGAACTCCGCCAGCGTGACGATCGGCGGCGCGGGTGCCAGGTCTTCCGGGCTCTGCACTTCGATTCCATGCACGAAGCTCCCCACGCCCACGAGTGCCACCCCGCACACGCCGGGCACGACCAGAACCATGAACGTCCCGATGATCATCAGGACCTTTTCCTTGTCCATTTCCGATTCCCCTGAGAGCTCCTGTGCCCCTGACCAGGCCCTCCAACGTAGGAGAATGCGGCCTGCAATCGGGCGGTTCCTGGATTGTAGTGCTCGAGGAGTCGTCCCGGCCATCGGCGTCCCACCCCTCGAATGGAGAAGTCATGGAGCTGTCGCCGAGCCCCGCGAGCCCAGGAGAAGCTCCGAATGTGGGGTGTCGGGCCTCACCGAGGGTCGATGTGCCTCGGAGGCGGGTCCGTGACGAGAAGCTCGGAGCCTCGAGAAGGCGCTGCGCCGTGCCGCGGCCGTACCTACCGGTTCGCCACGGGTCCCGATGCCGAGGCTCGCGCTCGGCGGGCACCCGGCACGTGGATTGCATTTTTCGGACTTCGCGAGTCGAAGGAAGGAGGAGAGCCTTGGCGTCCCTGAAGAAGATCCTCGTCGCAACCGACTTCTCGAGCGGTGCCGAGCAGGCGGCCGAGGTTGCGATCGCCTGGGCCGAGCGCCTGGGCGCCGAGCTGCACTGGGTCCACGGGGTGGAGCACCTTCCGGCCTCGACGCCGCCGAGTGCTGCTCCCCTGATTGCGTCCTATGTCGAACGGGCGCGACAGCAGGGGCGCGATTCCCTCGCCGCCGCGGTCGAGCGGGCCCGGGCACGGGGACTGAGCTCGGAGATGCACATGGTCGACGCACCCGCAGCGGGTGGTGTCGTCGGCCTGGCCAAGGAGCTCGCCGCCGACTGCGTGATCGTGGGGTCGCGCGGGCACAGCGCGCTGCAGCAACTGGTGCTCGGCAGTGTCGCGGAGCGGATCGTGCGCGATGCGCCCTGCCGGGTGCTGGTCGTGCGCGGCAAACACCATCCCGCAGAGCCGGGCACCATCGTGTTCGGCGACGATCTCTCGGAGCTCTCGCTGGCCGCTCGGGGCGATGCCTTCGATCTGGCCCACGTCCTCGGTGCGCGTCTCGACGTCGTCCATGCGCCCGACCTGGGGATCCCGTACTTCTCGTCGATGGCTCTGGCCCTGCCGAGCCGGCTCTTCGATGAGCTTCGAACCGAATCCGCCGAGCAGATCGACGCCTTCGCCGCCGATGCGCCCGGCGACGTCGAGATCTCGAAGGTGATCGCCCACGACAAGCCCGCCCACGCCATCTGCGAGCGCGTGAAGCAGGTCGATGCGGGGCTCGCGATCGTGGGCACCCGATCGTTGACCGATCTCGAAAGGGTGCTGCTCGGCTCCGTCGCCGACCGCGTGGTGCGGCACGCGACCTGCTCCGTGCTCGTGGTCCGCTGATCCCCTCCGGCCGCCCTGCCTCGTCCGAGGCCCGATCCGAGCTGGAGGGGCTCTACTCCGCCTCGTAGGGCGCAGCCACGTCGGGAGGAGTCTCCCGGAGCCCGTCCCGCACCGCATCCAGGGTCGCGAGGGTGCGGGAATCGCGGAGGGCCGGGTGGTCGGTGCCGAGCACCGCGCCGACCAGCAGCATGGCCAGCGCAACGACCAGCACGCCCTCGGCGGCGCCCAGGCCCCCGCCGGCCAGGCGGTCGAGGAGCCCGAGTCCCACGGCGCGGATGCCTCGGCGCAGGGCGGCGCCGACGCGCCCCACCAGGACCAGGGCGCCGAAGCCGAGCAGGGCGCCGGCGGCGATGCGCGCCGCCAGGGGAGCGAGATCGATCGGTGCGTTCAAGGCCAGCCAATCGGCGAAGGGCAGGGTGCCGAAGCGGATCGCCAGACAGGCCGCCGCCAACGCCGCCAGGGAGAAGGCCTCGCGGATCATCCCGATCCACAGGCCCCGGACGATCGCCAGGCTCACCACCAGGAGCGCACTGGCGTCGACCGCACCCAGCTCGATCCAGATCCGCGCGACGTCCCGATCCATCGCAACGGAGTCTACACTTCGGACATGGGGGTGGGGGAATGGCGACCGGTGCGGCGGGCGACGGCGTGAGTGATCGCTTCGACGCCATCGTCGTGGGCGGGGGCCACAACGGCCTGACGGCCGCGGCCTACCTGGCTCGCGCCGGCCGCCGCACGCTGCTGCTCGAGCGGCGACCTCTGCTCGGCGGCGCCTGTGTCACCGAGGAGCTCTGGCCCGGCTACCGGGTGTCCCGCGCGGCCTACGTCGCGGGCCTGGTGCGGCCGGCGGTCGTGCGCGAGCTGTCGCTCGATCGGCACGGGCTGCGCTTCCTGCCCCGCGATCCCTCCTCCTTCACGCCGCTGCCCGACGGCCGCGGCCTGCTGATGGGCCGCGATGCCAGCGCGACGGCCGCCTCGGTCGCGGTCTTCTCCCCGAAGGACGCCGAGCGCCTGCCGGCCTACGAAGCGATGCTCGACCGCACGGCCCAGGTGGTCGAGCCCCTGCTGGACGCACCGCCGCCCGACCCTTCTCGTCTTCGGCGCTCCGACCTGCGACCCCTGGTGCGCTCCGGCCGGGCGGCCTGGCGGCTCCGCAAGGAGATCCCGGAGGCCCTCTCCCTCCTGCTCGGGCCGGCTCGTCCGGTGCTCGAGGCCTGGTTCGAGAGTGAGCCCCTGCGCGGCACCCTGGCCACCGACGCCCTGATCGGTGCGTGGGCGGGGCCCTCCACGCCGGGGACGGGCTACGTGCTCTTCCACCACGTGATGGGAGAGACCGGCGGTGCGCGCGGCGTCTGGGCCTACGTGCAGGGCGGCATGGGCGCCTTCGCCGAGGCCCTGGGCGCGGCGGCCGAGGAGGCCGGCGCCACGATCCAGCGCGAGGCACCCGTGGCCCGCATTCTCGTGGAGGAGGGCCGGGCCCGGGGCGTGCAGCTCGAGGACGGCCGCATCGTGGAGGCCCCCCAGGTGCTCTCCGGGGCCGACCCGCGGCACACCTTCCTCACCCTCGTCGGGCGGGACGCGCTTCCGCCGGATTTCGCGCGTGCCATCGAGGCGATCGACATGCGCAGCCCGGTCGTCAAGATCAACGCCGCGCTGGATCGTCTCCCGGTGTTCCGCGGTCACACCCAGGGGCCGAGCCCGGGGCCCGAGCATCGCGGCACGATCCATCTCGGCGCGATCGATCTGGACGCCCTCGAGGCCTCCCACGATGCGGCCCGGCGAGGCGAGCTGCCGCTGCGCCCGATGGTCGAGCTCACTCTTCCCTCGGTCGTCGACGAGAGCGTCGCGCCCGAGGGGCGACACTTGGCCTCGCTCTTCGTGCAGCACGTCCCTCCCGAGCTCGATGCAGCGGGCTGGAAAGCGCTGCGCCCGTGCCTGGCCGAGCGGGTCTTCGCGCTCGTCGACGAGGTCGCGCCGGGCTTCTCGGAGAGCGTCCTCCACCACGAGGTGCTCGCACCGCCGGACCTGGAGCGCATCTTCGGCCTGGCCGGCGGCAACATCTTCCACGGCGCGATGACCCCCGACCGGCTCGCCTTCCTGCGCCCCGTGCCCGGCTACGGGCGCTACGCCACACCGATCGCGGGTCTCACCCTGTGTGGCGCGGGCGCGCATCCGGGCGGCGGCGTCATGGGGGCCTGTGGTCGCAATGCCGCCCTGGAGCTCCTTCGCAGCACGCGCTGAAGGGCGCGTTGCGCAGCACGCGCTGAAGGGCGCGTTGCGCAGCACGCGCTGA
>NYZB01000277.1 GCA_002687015.1 Deltaproteobacteria bacterium | reverse complement strand
TCTTCACCACGCCACTCGCCTCACGTCTACCCGCCGTTGCCACAGGCCCGGAGCGCCGACATCAGCATGGCGATCACCGCGGTGACGATCCAGATCAGATTGCGGCCACGGCTCTGGAGCTCGACCTCCTCCGCGCCCTCGTCGGGCTCGAAGGGGGAGGGCATGTGACCACCCGGAGCCTCGGCATGCGTGTCGCCTCGCGTCAGCACCCCGAAGAGGCCGCCCCTCCCGAGTGGTCCTCCGCAATGCACGCACTGCTTCCGCTCCGGCGCAAACGACGTCTGACACCGCTCGCAACGAACCTCGTATGCCGCGCTCTCCGTCACCCCGGGGAGGTTAACAGACCGGCCCCCCCCCTTCGTGATCGCGGAGGGTGGGAGGGGCGTGCCGGCTAGCGCTTCACGATCACGGAGGACCCGTGGCCGAAGAGCCCGTAGTTGGCGGTGATGCCCAGCTTCGCGCCCTCGACCTGGCGGCCGCCGGCCTCACCGCGCAGCTGCCAGGTGAGCTCGCAGACCTGGGCGATCGCCTGCGCGGGGATCGCCTCCCCGAAGGCGCCGAGGCCGCCGCTGGTGTTCACGGGGATGCGCCCGCCCACCGCCGTGTCGCCGTCGCGCACGAGCCGCTCGGCCTCGCCCTCCTTGCACAGACCGATGATCTCGTACCAGTCGAGCTCGAGAGCGGAGGAGAGGTCGTAGACCTCGGCGAGGTCCATGTCCTCGGGCCCCAGCCCCGCCTGCTCGTAGGCGTTCTTCGCGATCGAAGGCCGGAAGGGAACATCGGGCACCGAGATCCCCGCGCCCGAGTCCGTCGAGAAGTTCGGCATCTCGATCAGGGTGTTCGGGTACTTCGGCGTCACGTTCGAAACCGCGGGGATGGTCACCGGGTTGGCGGTGTGCTTCCTGGCGAACTCCATGCTGGTCAGGATCAGCGCCGCACCGCCGTCGCTGGTGGCGCAGATCTGCAACAGCCGCAGCGGATCGGAGACCATCGGCGAGGCCAGCACCTCTTCCATCGTGAACGCCTTCGGGTATCGCGCGTTCGGGTTCTTCGCGCCGTGGCGGCTGTTCTTCACCTTGACCTTGGCGAAGTCTTCTTCGGTCGCACCGAAGAGCTCCATGCGTCGCCGGGCCCACAGCCCGAAGTAGACCGGGTTCGTGGCGCCGACCAGTCGGAAGCGCAGCCAGTCCGGGTCCTTGCTGCGATCGCCGCCCCCCGTCGGGGCGAAGAATCCCTTGGGCGTGGTGTCGGCGCCGACCACCAGGGCGACGTCGCAGAGGCCAGCGAGGATCTGCGCGCGCGCGGTCGCAATGGCCTGGGAGCCGGAGGCGCAAGCGCCGTAGCTGCTCGCCACCTGCGCGCCCTGCCAGCCCAGCGCCTGGGCGAAGGTCGCGCCGGCCACGTAGCCCGGGTAGCCGTTGCGGATCGTGTCCCCGCCGGCGACGAACTGGACGTCCTGCCAGTCGAGACCCGCATCGGCGAGCGCGTCCTGCGCCGCCTTCACGCCGTACTCGACGAAGTTCTTCCCCCACTTGCCCCAGGGGTGCATGCCGACACCGAGAATTGCGACTTCGTTGGACATCGGGTGCTCCCTAGGCCGCAGCCTGCGACGGCTGCCACTTCCAGACCAGGTACTCGTTCTCGTCGTCCTCGTAGAGCGTGTCGAGGACCAGCTCCATCTCCATGCCGGCCTCGAGGTCTTCGACGCCCACACCGCCGACCACCTGGCCCATGATCACCATGCGCTCCTGCTCGAGCTCGACCGCGGCGATCGCGTAGGGCTCGAAGGGGTCGGCGGCCTGGTAGGGCTCGGGCGGCGCGTAGCAGTTGTTCGTGAACGACCAGAGCCGGCCCGTCCGCGAGAGCTCGACCTCCTCGAACTCGCTGCCGGTGCAGGCGGGGTTGCGGCAGAAGGTCGTCTCCTTCGGGAAGAAGACGTTGCTGCAGCTCGTGCACCGGGTCCCCAGCAGGTGGGGGGCCTTCCGGTCCAGGGTGAACCAGCCTTCGACGGCCGGCGTCGGGGTCTTGCTCATGATCGCTCCCAGCTCATCCAGGCTGGGTTTTATCACACAGGCGAGGCCGAGGCCGCCGAGCGGCCGGCCCAGCGGCCGAAGAAGGCCCCATCGCCGAGCGAGATGCCGCTTCCGGCATAGCCCCGCCCGGTGAACAGGGCCGTGGTGCGCCCGGCCGCGTAGAGGCCGGGGATCACCTCTCCATCGGGGTTCACGACCTCCCCGCCGGGCCGGGTCACGAGGCCCCCGAGGGTCATGCAGGCGTAGAAGCAGTGCTCCTTGCGCGCGTCGAGCAGGGCGAAGGGCGCGCTCGTGATCGGCTGCACCATCGAGGCGCGCTTGCCGAAGAGCGGATCCTGGCCGCGCTCGGCGAAGCGGTTGTAGAGCCCCACCGTCGCCTGCAGGGCGCCGGGTGGGAAGCCCGCCTCCTCCTCCAGCTCGGCGATGGTCTCCCCCACGAAGGCCGGCTGCATGCCGACCATGTTCACCTCGTAGCTGCTCTCGTCGACCAGCAGCCAGGCTTCCCCGTCCTGGCCGAAGAGGGCCTCGACGCCGATGTGGCCGTAGTAGGTGTCCTCGTTGATGAAGCGTTGCCCGAGGCGGTTGACGAAGATGCCCCGACCCAGCCGGTGGGGGATCGTGACCGGCAGCGCGACCTCGGCCTGGTCCATGCGCAGGGTCGTGCCGCCGGCCGCCTGGCCCATCCGGATGCCCCGCCCGTCGTCGCCCTCGGTGGCGTTCTTGGGGTTGCAGCCCTCGAGCTGGGGCACGTGGCGGGCCACCATCTCCGAGTTCACGGAGAAGCCGCCGGCACTGAGCACCACGCCGCGGCGCGCGCGGAAGACCCGCTCCTCGCCCGCCGTGCGGGCCACCACGCCGACGACGCGGCCGTCGACCTCGACCACCAGGGTCTCGCACAGGGTGTCGGTCTCGAGGGAAGCGGCGCGCCGCCCGGTCGCCTCGAGGATCTTCTGCATGAAAAAGGGGCCGGCCTTGCCCTCGACCTGGGGCTTGTGGCCGCGGGGCGCGGGGCGCGCGATCTGGTCGAAGGGCGCCGCGTCCTCGCCGCCGGTGAAGACCAGGCAGTCGTCGGTGGGCGACTCCATGCCCGGCTCCCCGTAGAAGGAGCGCTTGAAGGGCAGGCCCTGGGCCTCGAGCCAGTGGAACAGCTCGACGCTGCCGTCGCAGTAGGGCCGGATCTTCTCCTCGTCGGCGGCGGGGCCCGAGGCCGCGACCAGGAACTTGAACATCTCCTCCGGCTCGTCGTCGAAGCCGGTCGCCTTCTGGACCGGCGTCCCGCCCCCCAGGTAGATGAGCCCCCCCGAGTTGGCCGAGGTGCCTCCGCCGCCGCCCGCGCGCTCCAGGACGAGGACCTCGGCTCCGCGATCGCAGGCTTCCATCATCGCGCAGGATCCGGCGATCCCGAGCCCGACCACGATCACGTCGGCCTCCGCGTCGTAGCGAACCACGTCCCGGGCATCTCGCAGGTCGGTCGGGCGATTTCGATCCATCCGCCGATGCTACCGCGATCGCCGCATCTGCCGCGCTTGCCGCGTCTGCTGCGATCGCCGCGCTTGCCGCGGCCTGCCGTAGACTGCTCCTCCGACAAGGAGGAGCCCGATGGACGACCTCGCCCGCCTGCTCGCCTACCAGGAGATCCGCCAGCTCGCCTCGCACTACGCGGTGGCCCTGGATGCCCGGGATCTCGACCGCCTGGCCGGACTCTTCATGCCCGACGTGCAGGTGGGTCGCGATCGATCCGGCCGCGAAGCGCTCCGGGAGAGCTTCGACCAGCAGCTCCGGGCCATCGGCGTCTCCTTCCTGCTGGTGGGAAGCCATGCCATCGACCTCGTGAGCGAGGAGGAGGCGACGGGCGTCGTGTACTGCAAGGCCGAGATCCAGGACGGCGAGCGCTGGATCCACCAGGCCATCCAGTACCACGATCGCTACGCGCGTCGCGACGGCCACTGGTACTTCGTGCGCCGCAAGCACCTGCTCGTCTACGGCCTGGAGCAGCCGGCCAGCCCCCTGGACCAGCCCTCCGCCAACTGGCCCGAGCGCCACGACGGCCGGGGCAGCGTCCCGCAGAGCCTGGCGAGCTGGCAACAGTTCTGGGGTCATGACCCGCCCTGAGGCTCGCGCTGCGGGGCCCGCCTCGAGCCCGGCGGCTTCGATCTCCGCATGAATTGTGGATGAACGCCGCCCGGTTTGGTGTGCGGCATCACGTCACATCCGTGTGGGGTTTGCTCCACTCCCGCCATGGGTGAGAGTGGGGCTACGGACACGATCCACGATCGTGTCCATTCGCATTTCGGTGAGGTGGAGCTGGAGGCGCGGCGCATGGCCCGCCGCCTCGGCTCGAGCGGGCGAACCTGGGTGACCCACGAGGACCTCGTGTCCTGGGGTGGCATGGGGCTCCTGGAGGCCGCTCGACGCTTCGAGCCCGATCGGGGAGTCCCCTTCGTGCACTTCGCGCGGCCCCGCGTGCGCGGGGCCATGGTCGACGGGTTGCGCGAGACGAACGAGACGCCGCAGCGCCTGTGGCGAGCCCGCAGCTCGGGCGCGGAAGAGCCCGGCGCCGCCGCGGTCCTGAACCACCACGCCGAACGGCTGGCCGGCGCCCGCAGCACCGGCTGGCTGGCCGAGGCCGGTGCCGACGAGGACGGCGGTCCGGTCGCCGTGACCCGGGAGCCCGACCCCGAGACGGCGGCCAGCGGTCGCCAGCTCGCCCAGGTGGTCGAGACCGCCCTCCGGACGCTGCCCGGCCAGGAGGCCGACCTGATCCGCCTTCACGTCCTCGCCGACCAGCCCCTGGCCGAGGTGGCGAGCAGCCTGGGCATGAGCGTCCCAAGGGCCAACCAGCTGCGCGCCCGGGCCCTGCGACGCCTGGCCCCCCGCCTGCGCGGTCTGAGCCAGCCCGACGCCGGCCTGGATCTCGCCAACGCGGGTTAGATCCGGCGCCCCTCCGATGCCCAGTACTTCTCCTTGAGGCGCCGCAGGTACAGCTTCCCGGCGGCCGTCCGCGGCAGCTGGGACTCGAAGTCGACCGAGCGCGGAACCTTGTAGCCGGCCAGGCGCTCGCGGGCGAAGGCACGCAGCTCCAGGGCGAGCTCCTCCGAGGGCTCGAAGCCCGGTGCCAGCTCGATGGCGGCCTTGACCTGCTCTCCCCACTCGTCGTCGGGGATCCCGAACACGCCGACGTCCGCCACGGCGGGGTGCTCCTGCAGCACCTGCTCGATCTCCAGGGGATAGATGTTGACGCCCCCGGAGATGATCATGTTCGACTTGCGGTCGGCCAGGTAGACCCACCCCTCCGCGTCGACCCGGCCCACGTCGCCCAGGGTGTGGGTGTGCGGGTCCAGGAAGGCCGCCGCGGTCTTCTCCGGGTCGCCGTGGTAGGCGAAGAAGTGCCCGGTCTGGGCGTGGCGCGCGTACAGGTCGCCCTCCTCGCCGGCCGGTAGACGCTCGCCGTCGGCTCCGACGGCGAAGACCTCGTACTGGGGCAGGGCCCGCCCCACGGTCCCGGGGTGGCGCCGCCAGCCCTCGGCATCGGCCAGGGTGGTCACCCCACCCTCGGTGCCGCCCCAGTACTCGAGGAGGACGTCGCCCCACCAATCGAGCATGCGCCGCTTGACCGCCACCGAGACGGGCGCCGCTCCGTGGAGCACGGTGTGCAGGGCCGGGGCCCGGAAAGCGGCGCGCTCCTCCTCGGGCATGCGGAGAAGCCGCACGAACATCGTCGGCACGAGGTGGGTGTGGTGGACCTCTCGCTCCCGCA
Source organism: Deltaproteobacteria bacterium (assembly GCA_002687015.1). GTDB lineage: Bacteria > Myxococcota_A > UBA9160 > UBA9160 > UBA6930. The sequence continues at coordinate 15,681 of NYZB01000277.1, read as the reverse complement.
GGGTGTGCAGCGCGAGGCGCTCCTCCCAGTGCGGCAGGATCAACACGGGGGCACCACAGCCCTGGTCGTAGACCGCGAACATGAGCGGTGCGGCGTGGTAGAGGGGCCCGGTCACCAGGTGCGGCCCACTGCCGTCGCAGCCCACCGACCGGGCGTAGGCTTCCTGGCCCTCGAGCGCCTGCCGCAGGGTCGCGGCGCGGCGTCTCTTCACCCCCTTGGGCCGGCCGGTGGTTCCGCTGGTGTAGATCATGTTGCCACCGGGCGGGCCGTCCAGCGGCATGGGCTCGTCGCTCGCAGCGGCCAGGAGCCGGTCGAAGTCGTCGCCGACCACGATGACCTGCTCGCACCCGCTGGCCCGGGCCGTGGCCTCGTGCTCGGGGTCGGTGAAGACCACGCGGGCACCGGAGTCGCGGACCACGTAGGCCACCTCCTCGCCGGTGAGGTGCCAGTTGATCGGGGTCATCCAGACGCCGGAGTGGAAGCCGGCCAGGATGCCCTCGAAGCCCTCGGCCCGGTTGCCGATCAGGAGCGCCGCATGGTCGTCGGGCGAGAGGCCGAGGCCCTCCCGCATCAGCCGGGCCCAGCGGCTGACCCGATCCAGCAGCTCGGCCCAGCTCCGGCGGCGGGGGCCGTCGTCGAGGGCCAACCCCCCGGCATCGCGCTGCGCATGGTCCTGGATCACGGGCGCGGATCTGTAGCGCAGCGGGCGCTGGGGAGCCGCCCGAGACTCTGCGAACACGTTCCCAATATGAAATTTCACCTTGTATTCCAGTTATTTCCGCGTCAGTCTGCCTGCTCTCCCGCGACTCCCGCCGGTTTTACAGAAACGATACGTCTCGTTATGATATTCCCCCCTCCCCGCTGGGCGCAGTGCGCCTTCGTGTGGGCCCCGAGGGCACGAGAGGACCATGGACAAGCGCACCACCGAAGCGGAGGCCGTCTCCGAGCTCCGCGATGGCATGACCATCGGATTCGGCGGCTGGGGCTCGCGCCGCAAGCCCATGTCGATCGTTCGCGAGATCCTGCGATCGCCCGTGCGAGACCTGACCGTGGTCAGCTACGGCGGGCCGGACGTGGGCCTGCTCTGCAAGTACGGCAAGGTGAAGCGCCTCCTCTACGGCTTCGTCTCGCTGGACTCGATCCCCCTCGAGCCCCACTTCCGCCGTGCCCGCCAGGAGGGCGCCATCCCGGAAGTGCGCGAGCTCGACGAGGGCATGCTCCAGTGGGGCCTCTACGCGGCGGCGATCCGGCTGCCCTTCCTGCCGACCCGCGCCGGCCTCGGCACCGACGTGATGCAGATCAACCCCGAGCTGCGCCTCGTGAAGTCGCCCTACGAGGACGGCGAGGAGCTGGTGGCCATGCCCGCCATCGAGCTCGACGTGGCCTTCGTCCACCAGAACCGGGCCGACGTGCACGGCAACGGCCAGTACCTGGGTCCCGACTTCTACTTCGACGATCTCTACTGCATGGCCGCCAAGAAGCGCTTCATGAGCTGCGAGAAGATCATCGACACCCAGGACTTCCTGTCCGAGGGCTCGATCCACACCCTGCGCATCAACCGCACCATGGTCGACGGGGTGATCGAGGCGCCGGGCGGCGCGCACTTCACCGAGTGCCCAGGGGACTACGGGCGGGACGAGAAGTTCCAGAGCGAGTACGCCGCGACGGCCAAGGACGAAGAGGCCTGGGAGAGCTTCCGCGCCGGCTACCTGGACGTCTCGGAAGCGGACTATCAGGCGAAGGTGGCTGCCCGATGACCGACGTGACCCGCGCTGAAGTCTGCACCGTCGCCGTGGCCGAGGCCTTCCGCGGCGCCGGCGAGATCCTCGTGAGCTGCTTCGGGACGACGCCCGCCGTCGGCGCCCGGCTGGCCCGGATGACCTTCGAGCCCGACATCCTGATGACCGACGGCATCTGCTCGCTGGTGCAGAACGTCGACTCGGTGAGCGGCGAGAAGATCGAGCCCGTGATCGAGGGCTGGACTCCCTTCCGCAGCATCTTCGACCTGCTCTGGGGCGGGCGCCGTCACGTGATGATGATCGCCAGCCAGATCGACCGCTACGGCAACCAGAACTTCGCCTGCATCGGCGAGCACGCGAAGCCCAAGGCCCAGCTGCTCGGCATGCGGGGCGCGCCGGGCAACACCCTCTCCCATCGCACCAGCTACTGGATCCCGAACCACTCGCCCGGCGTCTTCGTCGAGAAGGTCGATGTGGTTTCGGGCGTCGGCTACGACCGAGCTGCCGAGCTGGGCCCCAGGACGGCGCGCTTCCACGACATCCACCGCGTGATCTCGAACCTGGGCGTCTTCGACTTCGCGACGCCGGACCGCCGCATGCGCCTGGCCTCGCTGCACCCGGGCGTGACGGTCGACGAGGTCGTCGGGAAGACCGGCTTCGAGCTGGCCATCGACGGCGAGGTCCCCGAGACGCGAAAGCCCAGCGAGGAAGAGCTGCAGCTGATCCGCGAGGCGATCGACCCGAAGGGCTTCATCAACAAGGAAGTGCGCTCCTAGGACGCCATGGCCCGCCACCCCCCCCACACCCGGCTCTGCGACATGCTCGGCTGCGACGCGCCGATCGTCCAGACCGGCATGGGATGGGTGGCGACCCCGGAGCTGGTGGCCGCAGCCTGCAACGCGGGCGCCTTCGGGTTCCTCGCCGCAGCGGCGCTACCCCTCGAAGAGGTCGAAGCGCGCATCGAGAAGACGGCCCAGCTCACCGAGCGTCCCTTCGGCGTCAACTTCCTCATGGACGCGCCCGGCGCCGAGGAGATCGTCGAGATGATCCTCCGCCACCGCGTGCGCGCCGCCGGCTACAATCGCGCGCCCAGCGCCGTCCTGATCGACAAGCTCAAGGCCGGGGGCGTGCTCTGCATCCCGACCTGCGGGGCTCCCCGGCACGTCGTGAAGGCCGAGAAGCTGGGCGCGGACGCCGTGATCGTGCAGGGTGGCGAGGGCGGCGGCCACACGGGGACGATCCCGACCTCGCTTCAGGTACCCGCCTGCTCCGAGGCCGTCGAGATCCCGGTGATCGCCGCGGGCGGCTTCAAGGACGGACGCGGCCTGGTCGCGGCCCTGGCCCTGGGCGCGGCGGGCGTCGCCATGGGAACCCGCTTCCTGATGACCGCCGAGAGCCCGGTGCCCTCGGCGACCACCGACCGCTACGCCAAGGCCAGCATGACCGACGTGATCGTCACGCGCGAGATCGACGGCATGCCCCAACGCGTGATCGTCAACGAGCTGGTCCACAAGCTCGAGAGCGCGAGCGGACCCGCACGGCTGCTCTTCGCCATCCGCAACGGGCTCGAGTTCCGGCGCCAGACGGGGGCCTCGCCGCTGGCCCTGCTGCGCTCGGCCCTCGCCATGCGCAGCCACGAGAACCTGACGCGCTCGCAGACCCTCCTCGCCGCCAACGCGCCGATCCTGGCAAAGCGCGCCATGAACGACGGCGACCCGGTCGGCGGCTACCTGCCGGCGGGCACCGTGACCGGTGGGATCGACGACCTACCGACCTGCGAAGAGCTGATCTCCCGCATCATGGACGAGGCCCGCGAGACCCTCGCCGGCCTCCAGGAAGAGAGCTGAGGAGCACCCCGTGGCCTTCTCCGTGACGATTCAGGGCGGCATCGCCGAGCTCGTGATCGACAACCCGCCGGTCAACGCCTTCGCCTCCGACCACTGGAGCGAGCTGGCCGACCACTTCCGCGCCCTCGCGGCCGACCCGGCCGCCCGGGTCGTCGTGCTGCGGGCCGAGGGCCGGGGCTTCCAATGCGGAGTGGACGTCAAGGAGCTGGCCGAGGACGACAGCCTGATCGTGAAGCACAACCGCGGCTGCTACGACCTCTTCGGCGCCATCTACGACTGCAAGCGCCCGGTGATCAGCGCCGTGCACGGCTACTGCCTGGGCGGGGGCATCGGCATCGCCGGGTCGAGCGACCTCGTGATCTGCTCCGAAGATGCCACCTTCGGCCTGCCCGAGATCGACCGCGGCGCCCTCGGGGCGGCGACCCATGCGATGCGCCTCTTCGGCATGCAGGAGGCTCGCCGCATGCTGCTGACCGGCGAGGCGATCGATGCCGCCGAGGCCCATCGCCTGGGCGGCGTGCTGCAGGTGGTTCCGAAGGAGAAGCTGCGCGATGCGGCCATGGAGCTGGCTGGGAAGATCGCCTCGAAGAGCCCGAAGGCCGTCGAGCTCGCCAAGTGGTCGCTGAACGGCATCGAGCTCCTCGATCCGAAGGAGAGCTATCGCTACGAGCAGGGCTTCACCCTGGAGCTCTACACCAGCCCGGACTCCCAGGAGTCGCGCGACGCCTTCGTCGAGAAGCGCGATGCGGACTACGAGAAGAAGGGGAAGTAGGGACCGATGGATCTCGACTACAGCGCCGAGCAGCAGGCTTTCCGCGCCGAGGCCCGTACCTGGCTCGCGGCCAACGTCCCCCATGAGCCACTCGCCTCCTTCGACTGCGCGGAGGGAGCCAAGCAGCACCGCGAATGGGAGGCGCGGCTCAATGCCGGTGGTTGGGCGATGGTGCCCTGGCCCGTGGAGTACGGCGGACGCGGCGCGAACCTGCTCGAGTGGCTGATCTTCGAGGAGGAGTACTACCGCGCGGGCGCCCCCAAGCGCATCAACCAGAACGGCATCTTCCTGCTCGGCCCGACCATCATGGAGTACGGCACCCCGGAGCAGAAGGCGCGCTTCCTCCCCAGGATGGCGTCGAGTGAAGAGGTCTGGGCCCAGGGTTGGAGCGAGCCGAACGCGGGCTCGGACATGGCCAACATCCAGACCACCGCCTTCCTGGACGGCGACCACTACGTGGTGAACGGCCAGAAGACCTGGGCCTCGCGCGGCGCCTTCGCCGACTGGCTCTTCGGGATGTTTCGCACCGATCCCGACTCCGAGCGCCACCGGGGCTTGACCTTCATCCTGGCACCCCTCGATCTGCCCGGCATCACCGTGCGCCCGATCGAACAGCTCGACGGGCTGCCCGGCTTCGCCGAGGTCTTCTTCGACGACGTGCGCGTACCGGCCGAGCACCGCCTCGGCGAAGAGGGCAAGGGCTGGAACGTGGCCATGGCCACGGCCGGCTTCGAGCGCGGGCTCATGCTGCGCAGCCCCGCGCGCTTCCAGAACACCGCCCGCCGCCTGGTCGAGCTGGCGCGCGAGCACGGCGAGGGCGTCGAGCCCGGGATCCGCGACGAGGTCGCTCGCTGCTGGATCGGCGCCGAGGCCTACACCCTGGAGACCCATCGCACCGTCTCGCGCATGCTCGCCGGCGGCAAGATCGGCGCCGAGGCCAGCTTGAACAAGATCTTCTGGAGCGAGCTCGACCTGCGCATGCACGAGCTGGCCCTCGAGATCCTGGGCGACCGCGGCGAGCTGCTCCCCGGTGCGCCCGCCGCCGGGGCGGTGGGCAGCTGGCTCGACGACTACCTCTTCTCTCTCTCGGGGCCGATCTACGCCGGCACGAACGAGATCCAACGCAACATCATCGCCGAGCGCATCCTGGGGCTCCCGAGGTAGACATGGACTTCCGCTTCGACGAGGACCAGGAGCTGCTCCAGACGACCGTGCGCGACTTCCTCGAGGGTGAGGTGACCCCCGAGACGATTCGCGCACTCTGGGACACGCCCACCGCGCGCTCGCCGGAGCTGTGGAAGAAGCTCGCCGAGATCGGGCTGCCGGGGCTCCTCGTCCCCGAGGCGCACGGCGGCATGGGCATGAGCGAGGAAGAGCTGGTGCTGCTCCTCGAAGAGGTCGGGCGCGCCGCCCTGGCCGAGCCGGTGATCGGCACGGCGGCGGTCGCGGTGCCCCTGCTCGCGGATCTCGGCGGCTCGCTCGCCGAGACCTGGCTTCCCAGGATCGCGGCTGGCGAGGCCGTCGTCGCCGTGGGGCACCCGGTGAGCCCCTTCGTCGAGGACGCCCACGTCGCCGACCTCCTCTTGCTGACGGACGCGGATGGCGCGCTCCATGCGGTGCCCGCAGGCGAGGCGGAGATCACCGAGCAGGCCGCCAACGATCCGTCGCGACGGATCGCGTCCGTTTCCTTCTCCGGAAGCGAGGCGACTCTCGCCGCCTCGGGCCAGGACGCAGCGCAGCTCCTGGCGGCCACCCTCGATCGCGGTGCCCTGGCCTGTGCGGCGGCCGCCCTGGGTGTGTGCGACCGGCTGATCACGCTTTCTGCGGAGTACACGAGCGAGCGAAAGCAGTTCGGCAAGCCCATCGGCTCCTTCCAGGCCGTCAAGCACATGCTCGCCAACGTCAAGGTGAAGCTCGAGTACGCGCGCCCGGTCGTGCAGCGCGCTGCCCACTCGGTCGCCCATGCGGACCCCCAGCGCGCCGTGCACGTCTCGATGGCCAAGCTCGGCGCCTGCGAGGCGGCCGGCTCTGGCGCGAAGACGGCGCTCCAGGCCCATGGCGCGATCGGCTACACCTGGGAGCAGGATCTGCACCTCTGGATGCGGCGCGCCTGGTCCCTGGAGCGCGCCTGGGGCCGCTCCCCCTTCCACCTCGGCCGCGTGCGGGAGGCGCTCTTCACGGGCGGGATTCCGATCGGGCCTGGGACCACCTTTTCAGCTGACGCATAGGAGACGCAGCCATGGCAGAGGCCTACATCATCGACGCCATCCGGACCCCGGTGGGCCGCAGGGGGGGAGGCCTGGCGCAGGTGCACTCCGCCGACCTCGGCGCCCACGTCATCAAGGGGCTGATGGCCAACAACGACGTGGACCCGGGCGCGGTCGAAGACGTGATCTTCGGTTGCTGCGACACCATCGGGCCCCAGGCCGGCGACATCGCGCGCACCTGCTGGCTGGCCGCGGGCCTGCCCGAGCAGGTGCCGGGCGTGACCATCGACCGCCAGTGCGGCTCCAGCCAGCAGAGTGTCCACTTTGCGGCCCAGGGCGTGATGAGCGGCACCAGCGACCTGATCGTGGCGGGCGGCGTCCAGAACATGAGCGCGATCCCGATCTCCTCGGCCATGACGGCCGCCGAGCCGCTGGGCTTCGAGAACCCCTTCGCGGGCTCGGAGGGCTGGGAGGCCCGCTACGGCACCCAGGAGGTGAGCCAGTTCAACGGCGCCGAGATGATCGCGAAGGACTGGGACATCTCGCGCGAGGACATGGAGCGCTTCGCCTACGAGAGCCACCAGCGAGCCATCCGCGCGATCGACGCGGGCGCCTTCAAGGACGAGATCGCTCCGCTGGCCGGTGTGGAGCACGACGAGGGCCCGCGGCGGGACACGACCCTCGAGAAGATGGCCAGCCTGAACCCGCTGATCGAAGGGGGCCGGCTCACGGCGGCGGTGGCCAGCCAGATCTCGGACGGCGCTTCGGCGATGCTGATCGCCAGCGAGCGCGCCGTGAAGGAGCACGGCTTGAAGCCGCGCGCCAGGATCCACCACATCAGCGTGCGCGCGGCCGACCCGATCTACATGCTCACCGCCCCGATCCCGGCCACGAAGCACGCCTTCGAGAAGACCGGGATGAGCAAGGAAGACATCGACCTCGTCGAGATCAACGAGGCCTTCGCCCCGGTCGTCCTCGCCTGGCAGAAGGAGACGGACTGGGATCTCGAGAAGGTGAACGTCAACGGCGGTGCCATCGCACTGGGTCACCCGATCGGCGCCACGGGCACGCGCTTGATGACCACGCTCCTGAACGAGCTCGAACGCCGCGGTGGCCGCTATGGCCTCCAGACCATGTGCGAAGGCGGCGGCCAGGCCAACGTCACCATCATCGAGAGGGTCTGATCCATGGGAATCTGTGAGGGGCGCGTCGTCTTCGTGACCGGAGCGGCGCGCGGAATCGGCCGTGAGCACGCCCTGGCCTTCGCACGCGAGGGGGCCAGGGTCGTCGTGAACGACATCGGCGTGGAGCTCGACGGATCGGGCGGCGGCTCCGGTCCGGCGGGCGAGGTGGTGCAGGAGATCCGCGACGGCGGTGGCGAGGCGATCGCCAACGGCGCCGACGTGGCGGACTGGGCCCAGACCGCAGACGCGGTCAAGCAGACCCTCGAGAGCTTCGGAGGCCTCGACGTGGTCGTGAACAACGCCGGCTTCGTGCGGGACCGGATGTTCGTCTCGTGCAGCGAAGAGGAGTGGGATGCCGTGGTGCAGGTCCACCTGAAGGGCCACTTCTGCCTCGCACGCCACGCTGCCGAGCACTGGCGCAACGAGTCGAAGGCGGGCAACACCGTCGACGCGCGCATCATCAACACCAGCTCGGGCGCCGGCCTCCAGGGCAGCATCGGCCAGAGCTCCTACTCCGCGGCCAAGGCCGGCATCGCCACACTGACCCTGATCCAGGCGGCCGAGCTGGGGCGCTACGGCATCACCTCGAACGCCATCGCGCCCTCGGCACGCACCCGCATGACCGAGGAGGTCTTCTCGGAGATGATGGCCAGGCCCGAGGACGGCTTCGACGCCATGGACCCGGCCAACATCTCGCCGCTCGTGGTGTGGCTGGGCAGCGCGGAATCCAGGGAGGTCACGGGTCAGGTCTTCGAGATCGCGGGCGGTGAGCTGAGTGTGGCCGACGGCTGGCGCAGCGGACCCAAGCTCGACAAGGGCGGGCGCTGGGCGCCGGACGAGATCGGCTCGGCGGTCTCCGACCTGCTGGGAAAGGCGACGCCCGCCCAGAAGGTGTACGGGACCTAGCGCATGGATTTCCGGTTCACCGACGAGCAGGAGGAGCTCCGGGAAATGGCTCGGGCCTTCCTGTCCGAGGTCTCGGGCTCCGAGCAGGTGCGCGCCGCGATGGCCAGCGAGCTGGGCCATGACCCCGAGGTGTGGAAGCGCATCGGGTCCGAGCTGGGTTGGCCCTCCGTGCACATCCCGGAGGAGTACGGCGGGCTCGGCCTCGGCGACGTCGAGCTGGTCGCCCTGATGGAGACGATGGGGGAGAGCGTCCTGTGCTCGCCCTTCTTCGCCACGGTCTGCCTCGGCGCCAACGCCCTGCTCGTCGCGGGCAGCGAGGAGCAGAAGCGGGCTCGGCTTCCCGCCATTGCCGAGGGCCAGGTCACGGCGACCCTCGCACATGCCGAGAGGGGCGGGGGCTGGGATTCCGCCGACGTCACCACCACCTACCGGCGCGAAGCGGACGAGATCCGGCTCTCGGGCACCAAGCGCTTCGTGGTCGACGGCCACGTCGCCGACCTCGTCGTGGTGAGTGCACGGGCCGAAGGCAGCGCCGGGCGGGAGGGCCTCGCCCTCTTCCTGGTTCCGGGTGACGCGCCCGGGCTCGTGCGCACCCTCCTGCCGACCATGGACCAGACCCGCCACCTGGCCGAGCTCGAGCTTGCCGAAGTCCGCCTCCCGGCCGAGGCCCGCCTGGGCGAAGCCGGCGCGGAGGCCCTCGACGAGATCCTGCAGCGCGCGGCGGTGGCCCTGGCGGCCGAGCAGGTCGGCGGCGCCCAGCGATGCCTCGAGATGTCGGTCGCCTACGCGAAGGAGCGCGAGCAGTACGGTCGCCCGATCGGCTCCTTCCAGGCCATCAAGCACAAGTGCGCCGACATGATGGTCAAGGTCGAAGCGGCGCGCTCCGCACTCTACTACGCCGCCTGCGTCGCAGCCGAGAGCGGCGAGAGCCTGGCGCTCGCCGCCTCCATGGCGAAGTCGGCGGCGAGCGATGCATACTTCTTCAACGCGGGCGCCGCGCTCCAGATCTTCGGCGGCGTCGGGTTCACCTGGGAGTACGACATCCACCTCTACTTCAAGCGCGCGCGCTCGAGCACCGCCTTGCTGGGCGACGTCGTCCACCACCGCGAGCGCATCGCCCGGGCCCTCGGGCTCTAGCCCCCATGGCTCTCGCACTCGATCTCAGCGGCCAGGTCGCCATCGTCACGGGCGGCGGGCGCGGCGTGGGTCGCGGCATCACCCAGCGCTTCCTGGACGCCGGAGCGAACGTGATCATCTGCGGGCGCAACGAGCCCGATCAGCTTCCGAAGGCGGGGGATCGCGAGGCGGTCTTCGTGGCCGCCGACGTGCGCGACATCGAGGCGATCCAGGGGGTCATCCGGGCCGCCGACGACCGCTTCGGGCGCCTCGACGCCCTCGTCAACAACGCGGGGGGTGCTCCTGCGGCCAGCGCCGCCGACGCGAGCCCCCGATTCCACGAGAAGATCCTCGCGCTCAACCTGACGGCCCCTCTGCACTTCTCCCAGGCGGCCAACGCCGTGATGCAGCGCCAGGAGCAGGGCGGCTCGATCGTGATGATCGCCAGCGTGTCGGGCATGCGGCCCTCCCCGGGGACGGCCGCCTACGGCGCCGCCAAGGCCGGCCTGATCTCCCTCGCGCAGACCCTCGCAGTGGAGTGGGGCCCGAAGGTGCGGGTCAATGCCGTGGCAGCGGGCATGGTGCACACCGAGCAATCCCACCTCCACTACGGCGACGAGGAGGGCATCGCGCGCGTCTCCTCCACGGTCCCGCTGGGCCGGCTGGCCACACCCGAGGACATCGGCGACGCCTGCGTCTACCTGTGCTCGCCCCTGGCCTCCTACGTCAGCGGCGCCAACCTCCTCGCCCATGGCGGGGGCGAGGCGCCGTCCTTCCTGGACGCGGCCAGCGAGTAGAGCCGCCCGCCCTCCTCGAATCGCGGGAAAGCCTGAGCCGAACCCGAGCGATGGCTGGGCCGTATCACCAGACGTCGCGGTACCCTCCCCGGGTCCCCCCTCGCAAGGAGTTCCCCATGGGCATCCTCTCCTGGATCCTGCTCGGCCTCGTGGTCGGCATTCTCGCCAAGTGGATCATGCCGGGGCCCGACCCGGGCGGCCTGGTCATGACGATCCTCCTGGGGGTGGCCGGGGCCTTCGTGGGAGGGTGGATCGCCACGCAGATCGGCTTCGGCAGCGTGACGGGCTTCAACCTGGGGAGCCTGGCCGTCGCGACGGGAGGCGCCCTGCTCCTGCTGTGGGGAAACCGCAAGCTGCGGGGCTGAGAGGCGTGAGCCCGTTCCTCGGGTGCACGCCTTGGATCGGCGACCTCTAGACCGGGACGGAAGACTCCATGCTGCGCGAGAGCTACCCCTGCTACCTGGCCAACGAGGAGGCCACGCCGAACCTGGACCTCGAGGTCGTCGACAAGTACACCGGTGAGGTGGCGACTCGCGTCCCGCTCGTGGGCGAGGCCGAGATCGACGGGGCGATCGCGGCCGCCGCGGAGGCGGCGAGGCCGATGGCCGCACTGGCCGCCTTCGAGCGACAGGCCGTGCTCCAGCACTGTGTCGAGCGCTTCGGCGAGCGGGCCGATGAGTTGGCTCACGCGCTCTGCGTCGAAGCGGGCAAGCCGATCAAGGACAGTCGGGGGGAGGTGACGCGTCTCATCGACACGTTCCGGATCGCCGCCGAGGAGAGCGTGCGAATCGGCGGCGAGGTGCTCCCGCTCGACATCAGTCCGCGCGCCCGAGGCTACCGGGGACAGTGGAAGCGGGTGCCGATCGGGCCCTGCTCCTTCATCTCGCCCTTCAACTTCCCCCTGAACCTGGCCGCCCACAAGATCGCGCCGGCGCTCGCCGCGGGCTGTCCCTTCGTCTTGAAGCCGGCCAGCCTCACCCCCATCGGTGCGATCCTGATCGGCGAGGTCCTCGCGGAGACCGATCTGCCGAAGGGCGCCTTCTCGATCCTCCCCTGTCGCCGGGACGGGGCCGAGCTCTTCACCACCGACGAGCGTTTGAAGCTGCTCTCCTTCACGGGCTCTCCGGAGGTCGGGTGGGCCCTCAAGGCGAAGGCCGGCAAGAAGCCGGTGGTGCTGGAGCTGGGCGGCAACGCGGCGGTGATCGTCGACGCCGACACGGATCTCGAGGACGCGGTAGAGCGCATCGTGTTCGGAGCCTTCTATCAGAGCGGCCAGAGCTGCATCGGAGTGCAGCGGATCCTGGTCCACGAAGAGGTGTACGACGACTTCCGGGACCGGATGGTCGCGCGCACCCGGAGCCTCCTCTCCGGCGATCCGAAGGAGGAGAGCACCTTCATCGGGCCGATGATCTCGGAGAAGGAGGCCACGCGACTCGAGGCTTGGATCGAATCGGCCGTCGCGGCCGGCGCGACGCTGCTCTGCGGAGGCCACCGCGAAGGCGCGATGCTCGATGCCACCCTGCTCGAAGAGGTTCCGGTGGGCCAGGATCTCGAGTGCAAGGAGGCCTTCGGCCCGGTCGCGATCCTGTCGCGCTTCTCGGACTTCGATGCGGCACTCGACCGGGTCAACGCGTCGGTCTTCGGCCTACAGGCGGGTCTGTTCACCCGTGACGTCTACAAGATCGAGAAGGCCTGGGACCAGCTCGAGGTGGGCGGTGTGGTGGTCGGCGACGTCCCTTCCTGGCGGGTCGACCACATGCCCTACGGAGGCGTGAAGGACAGCGGCATCGGGCGGGAGGGCATCCGCTACGCGATCGAGGACATGACCGAGATCCGCCTGCTCGTGCTGCGAACTCCGCCGAAAGGCTGACTCCACGGAAGTGCAACAACGTTTGACGAGTGGGGCACGATGACGCGATCGAGCGCCGCATCATTCCCGACCGCGGCTGGCCCTAGGGAAACACCCGAGTCGCTGTGATCCCCGCCGGTGGGCCCAGGCGCTCGCGAGCCCGCAGAACGCTTCTCAAGCTCGCGCTCCTGCTCCCGCACCGTCTTGCCGATGAAAAGAAGCACGACAGGCTTGACACATTGCGTCGCATTCTGGTGAAATCTGGAGGTCGTCGTGGTGAATGCAGTCGTAGAGACGCGCTCCGGTCGTGTGCAGGGGCGTGAGTCGGGGGGGGTGGTTTCGTTCCACGGGGTGCCGTACGCGGCAGCCCCGGAGGGCGCGCGACGCTTCCTACCGCCGATCGAGCCGGAGCCTTGGGGGGGGATCCGGGAGGCCACCCATGCGGGGCCGGCCTCTCCGCAGTTTTCCCTGCCGGCATTCTCTTGGATCAACGCGGCGGCGGGTGCCCTCGGCCAGGATTGCCTGAACCTCAACGTGTGGACACCGGAACTGGACGGCGCCATGCGACCCGTCCTGGTCTGGATCCACGGGGGCGGCTTCCTGGTGGGCTCGGGCGCCACCCCGGTCTACAACGGCGAAGACCTGGCCCGCCGCGGCAACGCCGTCGTGGTCACGCTGAACTACCGGCTCGGCGGCATGGGCTTCGCCCACTTCGGACTGCTGCCGCGCAGCCTGGTCGGCGAGGGTTTCGAAGGCGCGACCAACCTCGGTCTGCGCGATCAGATCGCCGCCCTCGAGTGGGTGCGCGACAACATCGAACGCTTCGGCGGTGATCCCGGCAACGTCACCGTGTTCGGCGAGTCTGCCGGCGGTATGAGCGTGGGCTCGCTGCTCGGCTCGCCGAAGGCGCGCGACCTCTTCCATCGGGCCATCTGCCAGAGCGGCGCGGCGGACCACGTGCTCGACCAGGAGGAGGCGGTCCAGGTGACCGAGACCTTCCTGCGAGGGCTCGGCGTCTCCGATCCGACACCGGAGAAGCTCGGGGAGCTCCCGATCGACTGGGTGCTCACCGTCCAGCGCGAGCTGATGATGCGCCACTCGAACATGCGCAATCTCATGGTGATGCTGCCCACCGTGGACGGCGACGTGATCCCCCGTCAGCCCCTCGAGGCGTTGCGCCAGGGCGAGGCCGCACACATCCCGATCATGACCGGCGCGAACCTCGAGGAGTGGAAGCTCTTCCGGGTGATGGACCAGGGGCTGGGGCGGTTCCGCGAACCGGATCTGCTGGACCGCTTCCGGGAGGTCTTGCCCGGCCTCCCGCACGCGCCCCGGATCGACTCGGCCGTGCGGCGTTTCCGGGAGGCGCTCGGCGAACGCTCCGCGGCGAAGACACCCGCCGAGGTGTGGTGCGCGTTCCAGACGGCACGCACCTTCCACCATCCCTCCCACCGCCTGGCCGAAGCGCAGCACGCCGGCGGCGGGCACGCCTACCAGTACATCTTCACGTGGCGCGCACCTGCGCTGCCGCGGGCGCTCGGCGCCTGCCATGCGATCGAGATCCCCTTCGTCTTCGGGTCGGTCTCCCACCCGATCGCACGGCCACTGACCGGGCTCTCGCCCAGGGCCCGCAAGCTCTCGCGGCGCATCCAGCACGCCTGGATCGGCTTCGCCCGGGCCGGTCGCCCGGGACACGAGCGGCTGCCCTCCTGGCCGGCCTACGACCCGGAGCGGCGCTCGACCCTGATGCTCGGGCGCGAATGCGCGCTGGCCGAGCGACCCTTCGAGGCCGAGCGGGTCCTGCTGGACCACTGGCTCGGAGACGCGCCCGTGCGCGGCCGACCCGACGGGCGCAGGCGCCGCTCGGGTGCCCCCGAACGCTCGAGCTGGATCGGCGCCCGCGCCTTCGGCGGCGCCTAGGTTTCAGGGCTCCAGCACGACCTTGATCGCGCCGGCGGCGCGGTCGTTGGCCACCTGGAAGGCCTCCGGCGCGGCATCGAGCGGAAAGCGGTGGGTGATCAACAGGTCCGCCAGCTCGGGCTGGCGAGCCAGCAGCGCCGCGGCGACCTCGATGTCCCGCACGGCCCCCTCGTTTCCGTAGAGCGAAGCGGGCACCACGCGCACCTCCTTCAGACAGAGGGGGAAGGCGGGGAGCGAGACGCGCCCCTCCCAATAGGACGCCACGATCGAGAGCGTGCCTCCCGGCTTGCAGGCATTGACGGCCACCTCGAGCGCGCTCTCGCTGCCCGCGGCGTCGACCACCAGGTCGTAGCTTCCCTCGGGCTCCCCGCAGCCCAGACGATCGGCGACCTCTCGCTGGCTGTCGTGGCGCGCCACGACGTCCACGCTGGCTCCGGAGGCCCGTGCCATCGCCGCCGCACACAGTCCGATGGTCCCGGCGCCAACGACGAGCACCCGTTGGTCGCCGCGCAGGCGGGCCAGGCGCAGGCCGTGCTGGGTGACCGCCAGCGGCTCGACCAGACTCGCGTTGGCCGGGTCGAGGCCCCTGGCCAGGGGCACGAGGGCCCGAGCCGGCACGAGCATCTCGTCGGCCATGCCGCCCTCGCGCACGACGCCGTGGATGATCGTCGGGCCCCGAACGCAGAGCTGGATGTCGCCGCCTCGGCAGGGCTCGCACTCGAGGCAAGGTGAGAGCGGCTCGACGGCCACCGGTGTTCCGTCCTCGGCGAAGCCGGCGATCTCGTGGCCAAGGGTGATGGGGGGCGGGGCGGGGCCGTGCAACATGTGGAGATCCGAGCCGCAGATGCCGGCAGCGCGAACCTTCACGCGCACGCCGTCCCCCTCGGGCCGATCGACCTCGACGACCTCGACTTCGTTTCCCTTGCATCGAACCGCGCGCATCCAGACCTCCCGACCAGCCCATGCTACCAAAGGCGAGCCGCTGCTCTGTTCACACTTCCTGCCCGTGCGACCTGCTTCGTGGGGCCGCTTCGCTTCTTTCTTTGACGCGCGGCGGGGCGGGGTTCATTCCTCAGAATGGGTCGGCCGGGACAGGGTGGCCCGCGCAGCGACGTGGACAGCGTGTCGCCTACGCGGCTTTCGCCGCAGGCGACCTTGCTGACGACGGCCAGATAGCCTGCCTGCGCTTTATTTCCTCGGAACGAACCCCGCCCCGCCGCGCTCTTTCGAGGTTGAACTCAACCTGGGAGCTGATCGCGGGGTGGCGGGCACCCGTAGCGAAGTAAAGCGCAGGCAGGCTCGCAGGCCGCTGGGCCAGGTCGCCTGCGGCGAAAGCCGCGGAGG
>NYZB01000276.1 GCA_002687015.1 Deltaproteobacteria bacterium | reverse complement strand
GGGGGCGCCAGGGGCCGCGCAGCGGCCCCGTCCAGCCGCTTTGAGCGGCTCACCTGATGCCCCCGGCTTTGCCGGGGGAGCAGTCACCGTGCCCGACCCTCCGAGGAAGGCCGACACGCGTTTCACATTTCTGAGGCCGGCTCTAGCCTTCGCCGCTCTGGTAGTTCCTCGAGGAGGCGGCGAAGACCGACCAGAGGGAGATCACCATCAGGGCCAGCAGGCTCCCCTGGAGCAGCAGGAAGCTCGCGATCTTCAGGTAGGCGAAGCCCGGGTGGGCGAAGCGCACCAGCCAGCTCGCACCCTCCTCGAGGAGGGCGGAGACGAAGGGCAGCGCGATCAGCCACACCTTCGTGCCGTTCCGGAGGGGCACGAAGAGGATGAGGTGGGTGAGCACCAGCAGCAGCATGCCCATCGCGAAGAAGTGGAAGTGCGAGATCTCGAGCAGCCCCTGGTAGCTTCGGGGTTGGAGGAAGCGCGCCTCGGAGCCCAGGTAGTACTCGACCACCGACGTGTAGCTGAGCCCCATCTTGTGGAAGTAGAGCAGGAAGTTCGTCACCCAGAGCCCCGCGACGTAGAGCACGTAGAGCACGACGATCGTCTGGAGGAGCCGATTGCGGCTCCACTCCCCCGTCACGACGAAACGCACACGACCTCCCTGCTTCGGCGCGTCGGCCGCTTAGCTTCCGCCGACGCCAGGAGAGGCCCCGCTTCTCTCGCGGTTGGCGACCGGCGTTTCCGCGGTTCGGACGAGCACCTCGTAGAGGGCGAGGGAGCGCCGCACGCCTCCGGTGGCGGCCCGGGCGGAGAGGGTCGAGCCCGCGATGCCGTGGATCCGGGCACCGACCCGCAGCAGCTCGGACGGCTCCCCGGCTCCCGACGTCTCGAACTGGCGCAGCCAGCGATCCGGCGGCCGGAACTCGGGTGGCTCGTGAAAGGCGAGGATGCGCACGGAGCGCACCGCTCCCTCGGGTGTCAGGACCACCATGAAGGCCTCGGGCAGGGTTCGCACCGTGTGGACGTCGATGACCGCATGGCCCGTGACGCGATCCCCCACGAATCCCGTGTGGATCGTGACCAGCCGCGACTCGAGGGGATGCCGGGATAGCTGCTGGACCTGCTCGGCCTGCTCGTCGTCCAGGGCGAAGGACCGATGCTCGACTCGATCGGCATCGGGGAAGGCGAGCTCGAGGGCCTCTCTCTTGCTGAGGAAGGCCTCGGCCGCAGCGGGCAGGGCGCCCGCCGTGGCGACGAGGCTCGCGAGGACGAGGGCGATGGGTGCGCGTCTAGAAGGCAAATCCCATTCCGAGGGAGAGCTCGTCGGGCCGGGTGCCGCCCCGCGAGTTGAAGTTCCTGTACTCGATCTTCAGCACGACGTTCGGGTGCGGGTAGAAGTTGATCCCGGGCGTGTAGAGCCAGTAGGCGTTGCGCCGGTTCGCGGAGTAGCCGCTCGGCACCTCGAACTGGGTGTCCACGTACTCGACCCGCAGGAAGGGCTCGAGGGCCTTCTCCTCGTTCCCGAAGAGCCAGGGCCAGACGTCGTAGGCGACCTCGCCGTAGGCGCCGAGCATCTTGCTGGCGATCGGCCTGGCCTGGGGGCGCCCCAACGCGGCGTTCAGGTCGCTCGCATCCGAGAGCTGGGAGTAGGCCAGCAGGGCCCGGGAGTGGAAGCCGCCCTTCCTGTACTGGGCGTGGGCTTCGCCGATCCAGAGCTGCGCGTCGGGCACGTCACCCACCGCCGTCTCGCTGTCCTGTCCCGAATCGCCGACGTAGAAGGAGCCGCCCAGCTGGAGCCCGGGCACCCACTCCGGCGTCCAGTCCGCCCGGATCACCCAGGCCAGGTCCTCGGCAAGGGCCTTGCTGCCCTTCTGTCGCCCGCCGCGGATCCCGGAATCCGAGAAGCCCGTGGCATCGAAGCCGGTCGTGACGTAGGTGCGGTACTCGATGCTCTCGCCGATCTTCCCGAAGAGGCCGACGCCGTTCTCGCGCCAGGTGCTGGGCAGGATCCGCCGCTCGGTCTCGGGCCGCTGCACCCCGTAGAAGAAGGGGGGCTCGTGGACCTCGTTCAAGAAGCCCATGGGCAGCAGCATCAAGCCGGCGCGGAAGTTGACCTCGGGCTTCCAGAAGAAGTCGAGGGTCGCGAGCTCGACCGAGACGGAGCCGGCCTCGCCGGTCGAGGCGTGCTCGTACTCGATCTCCGAGTTGAACACGATGTCCTCGTTGAACTTGTATCCGATGTAGGTGACGAAGCGCAGGAAGTCGGACAGGTCCCGGTCGCTGTCGGACTCGTCGCCCACGAAGTTCGTGTAGAAGGCCTCGCCGTAGCCGCCGATCGAGAGACCCCGGTTGCTCCCGTAGACCTTGGAGGCCGCCGGCCCGAGACCGTAGAAGCTCTTCAGCTCGGGCTCCTCCGGTACGGCGACCTGGGTGCGCAGGCGTGAGAGCTCGTCGACGAGCACACCCATCTGGCGCTCGAGGTCGGCGATCCGGTCGTCCCGGGCGCGGACGGCGTCGTCGTCGGCGATGGCCGGTGCGGCAATCACGAGGGCTGCGAAGAGGATCCGGAGAGCAGGGGCCACGGAGGCACCTCCATGCGCGCGGCCCCGATCTCGCGGGGTGCGGCAGGAAGGGCTCGGGACTCTCGGTCTCTGGCCTCGGAGTGAAGAGGGGTCATTCGGGCTCCCCGTCCTGAAGCGGCAGCCAGGTGGTGCGCTTGCAGCGACGGCACTTCAGCTCGACCCCACCATCCACCACACGTGCGAGCAGGCTGCCGCAGAGGCAGCGGCAGTCGCTCGAGGTCGGGGGATGGAGGTCCGGAGAAGACGCCATGCGAGGGGGTCCGGGGTCGACGAGTCGAGTTTCAACTGAAACTGAAAACGCCTTTCAATTTCAGCGCGACTCTACGAACTCGGGAATCGCTTTTCAAGCCCCCGCGGCGAAGTCCCCTCGGGGACCCAAGGGTGCGGGGCCTTCATCGAATGCCAATCCCGGCGCGCGAGGCGGAGGGTTCTCGCGGCCGGCCCGGAGGGGTTTGGGCTGCCGCAACGGTCCCTCCTGCGCCCGTGCCGAGCGGGCATCGCCCGGGTGGTCTCGGAGGGAACGATGAAGAAGGTCATCATCCTCGGCTGCGGCGGCTTCGTGGGGAGCCACCTCACCGACCGGTTGCTGGCCTCCGGAGACGTGCACGTCGAGGGGTGGGACGTCTCCTACGACAAGATCTCCCAGCACCTGGACGACCCGAGGCTCTCCTTCCACCAGCGCTACATCTTCGCGCACAACGTCGAGAACGGGATGCCGTTCACGATGATCCGCCCCTACAACTGGTTCGGCGCGCGCATGGACTTCATCCCCGGCCGCGATGGCGAGGGCGTGCCGCGAGTGCTGGCCTGCTTCATGACGGCGCTCCTCGACGACAAGCCGATCAGCTCGTCGACGGTGGGGGCGCCTACCGCACGATCACCTACATCGACGACGCCATCGACGCGCTCAGCTTGATGCTCGACAACCCGAAGGGCGCCCAGAACCACGTCTTCAACGTGGGCAACCGCGGCGGCGAGGTGACGATGAAGGAGCTCGCTCTCATGATGCGCGAGCTCGCCGCCGAGATCACCGGCAAGGACGCCTTCCTCGAGCATCCGATCGAGGAGATCACGGGCGAGAAGTTCTACGGCGATGGCTACGAGGACTGCGATCGCCGGGTTCCGGACGTCTCGAAGGCGGAAGCCCGGCTCGGCTGGAAGCCGAAGACCAGCCTCCGGGAGACCCTTCGGGTCACCATGACCCACTACTTCGAGCAGTACGGCCGGCCGGCTGGCCTGCACCCCGCCCAGCCCTAGCCCGGCTCCTGGCTCCGGGTCACTCCGGTCCCGAAGGCGACGATCTCGACTCCCGCCGTTCCCTCGCCGTCGCGAGATGCGCTCGCCAGACGGGCCGTCTCCAGCCGCACGCCGAGCACGGCGTCGAAGCCCGCCCCGTGGGCGGTCTCCTTCAGGCGGAGCAGGGCCTCGCGCCGCGCCCTCTCGAGGAGGGATTCGTAGGCGCGCACCCTCCCGCCGACGAGGCTGCGGAAGAAGGCCATCATCCGCTTCCAGTAGTCGATCGAGACGACGACGCTGCCGACCACCAGCCCTGCGCGCTGCACCTGCCAGGCCTCGGGCGGCTCCCGCAGGGTCACGAGCGGCAGGCGCCTCCAGTGGATCTCGCGCAGGCGCAGCCGCCTGAGATGCGCCCGCTCGATGGCCCCTCCCACCAGCCAGCCCATGGCCAGGAGCAGCAGCGGAAGCAGCAGGCGCAGCAACGGGAAGGCCGGCTCCGCCTCCATGGTCAGCCGACGGTCACGGCCGTGCCGTAGGCGAAGAGCTCCGCCGCGCCCTGGGCGACCGAGCTCGTCTGGAAGCGCACGTTGACCACGGCATTGGCGCCGGCCTTCTGCGCTTCTTCGATCATGCGCTCCAGCGCTTCCTGGCGCGCTTCCTGCAACAGCTCGGTGTAGCCCTTGAGCTCGCCGCCCACGAGGTTCTTGAGGCCGGCCATGATGTCCCGCCCCAGGTGCTTGGCCCGCACCGTGCTGCCCGACACCACGCCGTGGTGCTCCCGGATCGCACGCCCGGGGATCTCCTCGGTATTGCTCAGGAGGACGGCTTCGCCACGCATGCCCAGCGGATCGACCGGGCGGGCAGCCGGCTTGAGCAGGCGCTCCTAGGCGTAGCGCCCCAGGCGGTAGCGCAGCATCACGCGCAGACAGCGCAGGCCGTACCAGATGGGGTTCAGGTGGGATTCCTCGTCCCCGTAGTGGGTCGGAATCCCGAGCTCGCCCACGGCCAGCCCGCGGGCGCGGGCGATCACCTCGAGGTCGAAGTCGAAGTAGGTCGAGAGCTCGTCGAAGGGGATGACCTCCACCGCCCGGCGGCTGTAGAGCATGAAGCCCGAGTGGTAGTCGGTCATCTGCAGATCGAAGGTGCGGTTCTCCAGCCAGGTGAGGATCTTGCCGGCGAACACCTTGTAGGCGGGCATCCCTCCCTCGAGGGCCGTCCCATCCTTGTGGCGGGAGCCCTGCAGGACGTCGATGCCCTGCTCCGCCATGAAGGGGATGAACTCGGGGAGCTTCTCCGGCGGATACTGGCCATCGGCGTGGAGACAGACCACGTACTCGGCCGGGGTCTCGAGCGCGAGGCGCAGGCCCTTGCGACCCGCCGAGCCGTAGCCCCGGTTCTGGGCCTCCTCGATCAGCCGCACCTTGGGGAAGCGCCTGGCGACCGCCCGGACCGCATCGCTGGTGCCATCGGAGCTGCCGTCGTTGATCACCGTGACCTCGCAGAGAGCCGGCAGGCCTCCTCGGGGATCCGCTCGATCACCGCCGCCACGGTGTGCTCGGCCTGGTAGGCCGGAATGAAGATCGCCGTGGGCCGCATCGGCATCGGACGCTACGGCTCCCGGCTGCGATGGGCCAGTGGCGAGGCGGGGGCCCCTCCCTGCCGGAGGGCCCACGTCCGGGCTCGGGAGGGCTCTCTGGGCCCCGATCCCCCGGTGGGAGACCCGGCGCCCGGCGGATGGCGGTCCCTCACGCGGAGTCCGAAGAGGGGTTAGAATCCACCCTCGCTCGAACCCACCTGCCGGAGCCACGGGCAGGGGCCATGGTCGACATGACCAGGGACCCGGTCGGTCGGCTCCGGATCCGAATGCCCATACTCTCGAAGTGCGCGAGCCGGACCGGTCGCGCGATCGAACAAGCTGGAGGACCCCGACGATGGCTGCACTCAAGGCTGGCTCCCGCCTGAAGAGCGGCGTCTGCGACACCCAGGTGATGGTGATCGCGGCGCCGGACGGAGACCTGGATCTGACCTGCGGTGGCGCCGCGATGGTGGACGCCGCGGCCGACGCCCCGGGCGGCGACGTCGATCCCAGCCACAAGAACGGCACCCAGATCGGCAAGCGCTACGTGAACGAGGCGGGCGATCTGGAGCTCCTCTGCACGAAGCCCGGCGAAGGCTCCCTCGCAGTGGGCGGCGACGCCCTGACCCTGAAGGAAGCCAAGGCCCTCCCCTCCTCCGATTGAACCCACAGCTCACGACGGGGCCTGACCCCTTCGTGATCGTGGGGGTGGTGTGCGATGAACGTGATGATGTTGCTGGAGATGGGCTCCCAGGCGATGGGAGAGCGCACCGGGATCCAATGTGGGGACGACCGCTGGACCATCGGCGAGCTCTTCGCCGGGGCCGGCCGGGTCGCGTCCCACTTCCGCGGGGCGGGCGTGGAGCACGCCGCGATCCTCGACGTGTCGAGCCCCGCGGTTCCGCTGGCGCTCTTCGGGGCGGGCTGGGCCGGGCTTCCCTTCGTGCCGCTCAACTACCGCCTCACCGGAGACGAGCTCGACGCGCTGATCGAGCGAATCACACCCGCGCTGCTCGTGACCGACGACCAGCGCGCAGAGCAGCTGCGAGGCCGCGACGGCATCCAGGTCGTCACACGCGAGGAGTTCCTCGGGATCGCGCGCGGCACGGGCGAGGTGCCGGACCCCGACTGGCAGATGGACCCCGAGGAGATCGCGATCCTGCTCTTCACGAGCGGGACCACCGGCGTACCCAAGGCCGCGGTGCTCCGGCACAAGCACATGGTCTCGTACATCCTGGGCTCGGTGGAGTTCATGGGCTCGGACGACGCCGACGCGGTCCTGGTCAGCGTGCCGCCCTACCACGTCGCCGGCATGGCGGCGCTCATGAGCTCGCTCTACGCGGGCCGCCGCATCGTGCAGCTCCCGAACTTCGACGCCGCCGAGTGGCTTCGCCTGGCCGAGAAGGAGGCGATCACCAACGCCTTCGTCGTGCCCACCATGCTCTCGCGCATCATCGACGAGCTGGAGGCGAGCGGCGCCTCCAGCCCCTCTGCGTTGCGATCCCTCGCCTATGGGGGCGGCAAGATGCCCCTTCCCGTGATCGACCGGGCCATGCGCCAGTTCACCGAAACGGACTTCACGAACGCCTACGGCCTGACGGAGACCAGCTCGACGATCGCCGTGCTGGGCCCCGACGATCACCGCGCGGCGGCCGCCGCCGATTCTCCCGAGGCGCGCAAGCGCCTGGCCTCCGCCGGCCGGCCCCTGCCCAGCATCGAGGTCGAGATCCGCGACGAAGCCGGCAAGGCGCTGCCCCCCGGCCAACGCGGCGAGATCCACGTGCGCGGCGAGCAGGTCTCCGGCGAGTACGTGGGCCGCGGCAGCCTGCTGATCGAGGGAGGCTGGTTCCCCACCAACGACGGCGGCTACCTCGACGAAGAGGGCTACCTCTTCATCGACGGCCGGATCGACGACGTGATCGTCCGCGGCGGTGAGAACCTCTCGCCGGGCGAGATCGAGGACGTGCTCCACGAGCACGCCGACGTCGCCGACTGCGCCGTGGTGGGCATCCCCGACGAGCAGTGGGGGGAGGGCGTCGGCGCCGTGATCGTCCGCAAGTCCGGCTCCGAGGTGACGGCCGAGGACCTGCAGGGCTGGGTCAAGGAGCACCTGCGCTCCTCGCGCGCGCCCCAGCGGCTCGAGTTCTGGGACGAGCTGCCCTACAACGAGACGGGCAAGCTGCTGCGCCGAAAGGTCAAGGCGGACCTGGGCGAGAGCTGAGGCCAGACCGTCAGCGCGCGGGCATCGCCGCCCGCACCGCGCCGAGGCCCCCGCGCAGGCGCTCGGCCCAACGCTGGCTCGCCGCGGCATCCCAGCCCTGGCTCGTCTCCAGGTCGAGCTGGCGCTCGAGGGCGCGCAGCTCGCGGTCGATCTCGCCCAGGTGATTCGCCCAGAGCAGCCCAAGCCGATCGAGCGCACTGCGCTCGGTGGGCCCCCGGGCTCGCAGGGGCGCAGTGCGGCTGCGAGTCGCCTCGCGGGCGAGCAGGTAGGCGAGGTCGAGATGAACCTGCGCGTGAGCCCGGGTGCTCTCGTCGCCGCGCTGGTCCGGGTTCCACCAGGAGATCTCGCGGTCGAAGAGGGCGACGAAGCGCACCTCGCGGAGCCTGGCCTCGAAGCCGCCCTGGATCACCGGCTCGACCTCGACCTCGAGGGTGCAGCTCACGTGGACGATCGGCGTCGCCGGCGCGCGCTCGCGCAGGGCCCGTGATTCGCCTGCATCCCCAAGCACCGGGCTGGACGCCCAGAAGTCTCCCTCGTCCACCCGGCGCAGGGCCACCAGTGCGTCCATGCGCGGCCAATCGCTGGCTCCGCGCGCACAGCCGGCAAAGGCGGGTACCCCCAGCTCGGTCAATCGGCTCTCGAAGCCCTGGGCCCCGAAGGGATCGATCTCCTTCGCCTTGAGCTCGGCGCCGCGGGCGAGCGCGGCCGCGCGCTGCTCGGCCATCTGGCGCTCGAGCTGGCTGGAGAGCTCGGGGAAGAGATCGCGCTCCTGCGCTCTCTCGTCGCGCACCGGCTCGCGGGCCGGCGGCGCCTCGGGCGCTCCCGCGCAGGCCCATCCGGCGAGCGCGACCACCGCGGCCAGCGAAGCCCGTCGCGTCCGGTTCGCTACCACTCCGCGTCCACTGCGGCGGCGCCCAGGGGCTTCGTTCAGCCCGTGGCCGTTCGCCCGGCGGTCCATCCGCCGTCGACGACCAGGGAGTGCCCCGTGACGAAGGACGCGTCGTCCGAGGCGAGGAAGAGCGCGCAGGCGGCGACCTCGTCCGGGCGACCGGCGCGGCCGATCGCGTGCCAGGAGAGCATCGTCTTCCTCACCTCGGCGAGCGGCTCGTCCTGGAGAAGCGCCGTCAGCGGCGTGTCGATCAGGCCGGGACACAGGCAGTTCACGCGGATGCCGAGCTTGCCATAGTCGATCGCCATGTTCTTGGTCATCAGCACCACGCCGCCCTTCGAGGCGTTGTAGGCGAGGGAGCCGCCCATGCCCTCGAGGCCCTCCACGCTCGCCAGGTGGATGATGCTGCCCGACAGCTGCTCGATCATGCCGGGCAACACGTGCTTGCTGACCAGCCACGAGCCCTTCAGGTTGATGTCGACCGTGTGGTCCCACTCCTCTTCTTCGAGCAGGTGGGCCGACGAGAAGCCTCCCACGCCCGCGGCATTGACGAGCACGTCGATCCGTCCGAACCGCTCCTTCACGGCGGCCACGGCCTCCGCGACCTGGGCCTCCTCCCGCACGTCCAGGCCGTCGCGGAAGAGAGCCTCCGGAGCGGCCTTCTCGACCGCCGCCCAGGCCGCCGCGTCGACGGGTGCCTGGAGATCCACTCCTGCGACCTTCGCACCCTCCTCGGCGAATCGGGCCGCGCATGCCGCGCCGATCCCCGATGCAGCCCCCGTGATCAGTGCCGTTCTTCCTTCCAGCTTCATCCTGTCCTCTCATTCGGCGAGTTCGAGACACAGCTCGGCCAGCCGCAGCTCTCCCTCGCGGGTCTGGCCGCCCACTTCGAGGAAGCGGCGCATGGCCCGGCGCGCCGACTCCTCCCGTAGGGCTTCCTCGAAGAGGAAGCCCTCCTCGATCAGGCCCGGGGCGAAGTCGGGCTCGGCGTTCAGCACCGACCGCTTCGCGTCGCGGATCGCGTGCGCCGGGAAGGAGGCGATGCGCCGGGCGAGGCGATCGACGAAGGGGCGAAGCTCGTCGGGCGGGAGGGCCCGGTTCAGGTAGCCCCATCGCTCGGCGGTCTCCGCATCCAGGTCGTCGCAGCCCAGGATCACCTCGAGGGCGCGTCCGCGTCCGAGCAGGCGCGGCATGCGCTGGGTGCCCGAGCCGCCCGGCAGGATGCCGAGGGCCACCTCGGGCTGGCTGATCACCGCGCGCCCGAGGGCGCCGAAGCGCATGTCGCAGGACATGGCCAGCTCGCTGCCGCCGCCGCCGACACGGCCACCCACCTCGACGATCGTCGCCTTCGGCATGGTGCGGAAGATCTCGCACATCGCGTGGAAGGGGTTCTCCTCCACCTTGGACACGCGTGCGCTCGGCCGGTCGGTCGGCAGCCCGAGGATCGCCTCGACGTCGAAGTGGGCGATCAGGAAGCCCTCCTGGTCGCTGCGCAGGATGACCACCCGCACCTCGTCGTCGGTGGCCACCTTGCTGGCGAAGCGCAGCAGGTCCCCGAAGAGGCCCAGGGTCATCACGTTGATCGGAGGGTTGTCGATCGTCGCCGTCGCCACACCATCGCCGATCTCGACGTGCAGGTGCTCGTACTCGTAGGACACGTGGCCCTCCTTCGCAGATCTCCCGGTCGGAGTCGATCGGATCCGATCGCATTCGGCCGGGCACCCGGGCCCAGGTACTCTAGTGCGTCCCCGGCGCGGTGGGATCGGCAACCCCAGCGGCCCCTCGTCCCGGACGGGCCGCCAGCGATAGACTCCGACCATGGCCGATGCCTGGTCCCCCGACGCCCTGGCCGCTGCCCTCGCCGACCCCCTGGCGTCGGAGCGCTGGTCCGTGCTCACGGGAGAGGCCGTCCTCGCCATCGACCTGCGGGAGCAGGGGCGTCCGGCACCGGAGCGCTGGGCGCGGCTGGGGGAGCTCCCGGCCGTGACCGTCGGCTGGGCCGGCGACGAGGTGGCCGAGGCGTTGCGCCCCCTCGCCGCAGGGGTCGACGTCCTGATCCAGGACCAGGTGGCGCTCGCCGCCATCGAAACGGCCGTCGCCGCTCACCCACTCGCCTCCCTGGCCCTCGTGCAGCTGCTGCGCCATTCCGAGGGCCTCGGCATCCACGAGGGGTTGATCGCAGAGTCACTGGTCTACGGGACCCTCCAGGGCGGCCCGGAGTTCGCAGCCTGGCTCTCGGCCTACCCGCGCCGCGAGCCCCCGCCCGAAGCCGGCGATCCCCTGCGCGTCGAGCGGGAGCAGGCGCTCCTGCGGCTCACCCTCGACCGGCCCCAGCGGCGCAACGCCTTCTCGGCCGGGCTGCGCGATGCGCTGTGCGAGGCGTTGGCGTTGGTCCAGCAGGACCCGAGCATCGAAGCCGTCGAGCTGCGCGGCTCGGGTCCGAGCTTCTGCAGCGGCGGCGACCTCGACGAGTTCGGCTCGGTCCCCGACCCGGCCACCGCCCACGCGGTCCGCTCGACCCGGAATCCGGGTCGCCTGCTCGCGCCCTTCGCGGGCCGCGTACACGCCCACATCCACGGCGCCTGTGTCGGCGCGGGGATCGAGATCCCGGCGTTCTGCGGGCGGGTCTCGGCTCGAGAGGATGCCTTCGCGATGCTCCCCGAGGTCGGCATGGGGCTCGTGCCCGGAGCCGGAGGAACGGTCAGCCTGCCCCGGCGCATCGGGCGCCAGCGAACGGCCTGGATGGCGCTGACCGGAGCGCGGATCCCCGCCGACCAGTGTCTCCGCTGGGGTCTGGTCGACGAGATCGAGCCGGGGGGGTGAAGCGCTGTGCCTGGGCGAGAGCGCGGCTCGCGGAGCTGGGCGCCGCGCCCGTGGAGCCGCCGGCCGCAGGCGGCGAGGAGCCCCACGAGGCCGCGTGGGATCGGTCGGGCGCCCTCGCCCTGACCGGCTTGCCGGACCGGATCCTCGTGCCGCGCGCTCCCGCGCCCCAGGCCATCGAGGGTGCGCTCCTGGGTCTGCGTTCGCTGGCGCCCGGTGCGGACCTGTCCGGCCTCGACGCGCGCCTCCTGGGAGAGCGGGCGGCGTTGGCCGGCCTGTCGCGCCGGGGCGCCACGGCGCCCGGCGGCCAGGCACGCCTCGTCTCCACGCGCACGGGTTGGATCGCCCCGAACCTGCCTCGGCCCGACGACTGGCGCAGCGTGCCCGCCTGGCTCGAGGCCGAGATCGAGCCCGGCGACTGGTCCGCCTTGGAGCGCGAAGTCGCCGCGAGGGACGCCGGCGAGCTGTTGGCCCGGGGGCGGCAGCTGGGTCTCGCGGTCGGCTGCACCGGGGAAGAGGGTGCCCCGAGATCCTGGTGTGTCCGGTCCCAGCTCGGGGAACCCACTCCGGCTCCTCTTCGGCCCTGGGTGCTCGACCTGAGCGCGCTGTGGGCCGGTCCGCTGTGCAGCGACCTGCTGCGGCGCGCCGGTGCCCGCGTCACGAAGCTGGAGAGCAGGGCGCGGCCGGACGGTGCCCGTCGCGGGTCCCCCGCCTTCTTCGATCTCCTGAACGCCGGCAAGGAGAGCGTCGCCCTCGACCTCGGCGATCCCCGGGGTCGGCTCCAGCTGAAGAGCCTGATCGAACGGGTCGACGTGGTGCTCGAGAGCGCGCGCCCGCGGGCGCTCTCGCAGCTCGGGGTCGATGCCGCCGCCTGGGTCGGGGGCCGCGCAGGACGCGTCTGGTGCTCCCTCACCGGCTACGGGCGCGGCGATCCGCAGGGGGGCTGGGTCGCCTTCGGGGACGACGCCGCGGTGTCCGGAGGTCTCGTCGAGTGGCCCCGGTCCGGCCCCGTCTTCGTGGGCGACGCGATCGCCGACCCGCTGACGGGCGTGCACGCGGCCCTGGCGGTCCAGGCCTCCCTGCGGCGAGGGGGCGGTGAGCTCCTCGACGTTGCCCTCTCTGCGGTGGCGCATCTCGTGGCCGAGGCCGGCCTGCGCCGCGGCGGGGAGCCGCAGACCTACCTCGGGGTGGCCACCCCGCCTTCTGCGCCCCGCCGGGCGGCCGCCGCCAGGCCTCTCGGCGCCGACAACCCGGAGGTCCTCTCGTGAGCCCCCGCGGGGAGTCTCGGGTGCGGGCCGGCGTAACCCGCTGTCGTCGCATGGCTACTCACGGTCCTGGGCCTTCCCGCTCCCTGCGGCGCGGGTGGTACCCTCCAGGGTTCTTCTCATGACCGCCCCCATCGCCACCCACGAACCGACCCTCCCCGGTCCCGCGGAGCGCCGCTCGCGCGGGCGGATCCTCGTCTTCGTCGTGGCCTACCGGGCCGAGCGTCATCTGGTCTCGGTCTTCGAGCGAGTGCCGGCCGAGCTCTTCGAGGATCAGCGCATCCACTTCCTGGTCATCGACGACGCCTCCGGCGATGCCGGCCCGGATCTCCTTCGCGCCTGGCTCGACGAGCGGGGGATCGGCAACGTCACCGTGACCCGGAACCCGGTGAACCAGGGCTACGGCGGGAACCAGAAGCTCGGCTACCGCCAGTCGATCGACGCCGGCTACGACTTCACGATCCTCCTGCACGGCGATGGCCAGTACGCACCCGAGCTGCTGCCCCAGTTCATTCGCACCTGGGAGGAGACCGGCGCCGACGTCGTCCTGGGGTCGCGGATGGGGGATCTGGCGAGTGCGCGCGCAGGCGGCATGCCCCTCTACAAGGTGCTGGGCAACACGCTGCTGACGCGGATGCAGAACCTGCTGACGGGCCGCCACCTCTCCGAGTACCACACCGGCTACCGCGGCTACTCCTCGTCCTTCCTCGCCAAGGTGCCCTTCGAGATCAACACGAACGACTTTCACTTCGACACCGAGATCCTGCTGCAGGCGATGCACGTCAGCGCGCGGATCGAGGAGTTCGACATCCCGACCCACTACGGCGACGAGGAGTGCCACGTCGACGGGCTCGACTACGCGTGGAACGTCACCGTGGAGACGCTCCGCTACCGGATGCACCGCACGGGCATGCTGTGCTCGCTCAAGTACCGGCAGCTCGACGATCCCGAGTGGCGCAGCCGTACCGGGGGTGGACCCCTCTACTCGGCCCATCGCGCGGCCATCGAGACCCTTCGCGAGATGGCGCCGGCCAGCGTGCTGGACCTGGGCTCGGGCGCAGCCGTCGTCGCCGAGGCCTGCGAGGCCATGGGCGCCGAGGTGACCGGGATCGATCGCGAGCAACCCCTGCCCGGTCGGATGCGACGCTTCCTCAAGGCCGATCTCGAAGCGCCCCTGCCGGTCGATCCCTTCGACTACGACGCGGTGCTGCTCCTCGACGTCCTGGAGGAGCTCGACGACCCCGAGAGCTTCCTCCTCGGTCTGCGGAACCAGAGCCAGGCGCTGGCCGTCGAGGGCCTGGGGCCGCGCGTGCTGGTGGCGACACCCAACGTCGGCTTCGTCGCGAACCGGCTGATGCTGCTCTTCGGCCGCTTCAACTACGGCGATCGGGGGATCCTCGACATCGCCCACAAGCGGCTCTTCACGCGCAAGTCGCTGCTGCGCATGC
This sequence comes from Deltaproteobacteria bacterium, assembly GCA_002687015.1. GTDB lineage: Bacteria > Myxococcota_A > UBA9160 > UBA9160 > UBA6930. The sequence continues at coordinate 44,510 of NYZB01000276.1, read as the reverse complement.
TCGACGACTGCGGCTACGAGATCGAGTGGACCCGGGCCATCCCGGTGCCCTGGGAGGCGGTCCTTCCGGGCCGCCTCGGGCGCGCGCTCGGACGAGTGAGCTCCGGTCTGGCACGGCTCTGGGGGACGCTCTTCGGCTTCCAGTTCCTCGTGCTGTGTCGGCCGCGTCCCGGCGTGGAGCACGTCCTCGGCGACCGTCAAAGGCTCGCGCCCGTGGCAGAGGCCCAGAGCGGCTAGCCACAGGCCCTTCTTCCTAGAGCTCGTAGTAGGTCGTCACGAGCTCGACCGCGGAGATGGCGAGCACGCCGGCCAGGGTCCAGACCAGTGCGGGCCGCAGCCTCTCGCCCGCCGGGTTCGGCAGCGCGGGCAGTGCGCCGATCGCGAAGGGCAGCATGAGCAGGAAGTAGCGCCCCTGCACACCCAGGACGTGGGGATGGCCGACGGGCGTCCATCCCAGGTAGGCCATGAGGAGAACGGTCGCTGCGGTGGCCAGGAAGCCGAGCGCCATCGTCGCCCTCAGGGCTCGCCCGGGCACCTCTCGCCCGCCGAGCGCAGCTCCGGCCAGGACGGCCACCCAGGCCAACCAGGTCGCCGGCAAGGGGATCTCCACGTCGAGGTGGCCGAGGGTTCCCACCATCCCCTCGAGCCATGCGCCCGTCAGCGCCACGGTGGTGGTGATTGCGGCGGCCGGGAAGGACATCGGATGGGCGAGAACGTGGCGCAGCTGGCCCGCCATGTCGGCGTCGTCGGTGAGGGCGGGCTGCTGCGCCGCCTGGACCACCAGGGTCCACGCGAGGGTGGCGAGGAGCGCCGCTGCGGGCATTGCGCAGGCCCACGCCCATCTCCGCCGACCCGGGAAGGCGGTCTTCGGCAACGCGAGGGCGGCGAGGGCCAGCGGCGCGTAGCCCGGCTTGACGAAGCCCAGCATCGCGCACAGGGCCACGAGCCCGAGCCCTTCTCGGGTGGTCCGCGGCTCAGCGTCGGGCGACGCCACACGGAGGAGCTCTGCGAAGACCAGGAAGATCACGGCCTGGCTGATGGGATCCGCGGAGATCGAGCCCGCCTGGAAGACGGACATCGGAAGCAGCGCGATCGCACAGAGCAGCCAACCCTGGGCCGGGCAGCGTCGGATCGCGATCCAGACGCACAGGAGCCAGACCGCGAGAGAAGCGAGCCGCGCGCCGTGCAGCCCGGCTCCGACGGAGTCGCCGAGAGCAGCCGTCAGCGCCAGCGCAAGCGCGGCAGGGAGGTAAGATGGGGGGTGCGTACGGAGTGACGAAGGCGATGGGTTGCCGGTCGCGTCGCCGAAGCGGTGTCTGCCACAGGGCGAGGATCTCCGCCGGCCTGTGCTTGGAAGCGCGCGCGCTCTGCTTGGGGATCGTACCGGACAGGAGCTGCGCCGGGCTGTAGTGGTGGCCAGGCGGGTGCAGGCCGACGAGCCGTCGGGGAAGGGTCGCTTCGTGTCCCGGCGCCTGCCCGACGATCCGCCACGTCCCCTCCGCAATGAGGAGGGCGCGCGCGTGGTGGCGCAATGAGGAGGGCGCGCGCGTGGTGGCGCACCTCGTCCGGCGGGTCGTGCGGCGGCGAGACCAGGGCGAAGAAGACCCCGAAGAGGCCACCCAGGACCAGGAAGACGGTGTCGGGTCGCCCGGTCCACCGGCTTCCGGGTCGGGGTGCGGCGCTCGCCTTCGGCAGCCTAGGGCTCCCCGACGGAGGGAGCGCCCGCGCCCACCGCCCGTGGCTGGGCTCCTTCGACCTGGGCGCGGAGCACCGTCACCTCCTGGGTCAGGTTCTTGACCTGGAGCGTCAAGCCCGAGAGGCGCACGGCGTAGTTCAAGCAGATGGCCACCAGGAAGAGATGCCCGAGGAAGAAGATCGCCGAGCTGCCCGTCCAGGCTCCCAGCGAGCGGGTGACGAAGGTGAGCAGCGGAGGGAAGGCGCTGAGTGCGAAGGTGAACAGGGCCACCAGCACCCACACGGGCGTGTACTCGGCGCGCAGGGTCCTGCGGCGCACGAGCAGCAGCACCGCCGTGATCAGGCCCAGGCTGAGGCCCACGGCGATGAGGCGGGTGGATTCGGTCTCCGGCGCGTGGAGGAAGAGCTGACGCAGCTCTTCGAGTCGTTCTTCCGGGCTCATGGCTCCCCCGTTTCAGACTCCCTACCGGCGGGTCCGCGAGGCCGCCCACAGCGAGAGGATCATCTTGTACACGTAGTAGACCGGCGCCAACCCCGCGTGAAGGGTCGAGGCCCGCGGGCTCGGGTCCATCGTCACCGCGCACTCTCCGACCCGCAGCCCGCGCCGATGCGCGCAGAGCAGGACGTCCACATCGGGGTAGTCGGAGGGGAACATGTCCTCGGCGTAGAGCTCGAGGACGGACCGGTTCATGGCCTGGAGCCCCGATGTGGGGTCGCTGACGTGCAGGCCGAAGAGGCCGAGCAGCCAGCGGAAGAAGCTCCGCCCCACACTTCGCAAGCCCCCCATCCGGTAGTCGCCCTCGCCCAGGAAGCGCGATCCGATCACCAGGTCCAGCTTCCCGGTCTCCAGCCCCTCGGCCAGCCGCAGAAGGTCCTCCGGGCGATGCTGGCCGTCGGCATCCATCTGCACGAGCAGGTCGACTCCGCTCCGCAGTGCGAACTTGTAGCCGGTCTGCAGCGCAGCCCCGTAGCCCAGGTTGAAGGGATGGCGCAGCAGTGTGGCGCCGCCCTTCAGGGCCATCTCGGCCGTGTGGTCCCGGGAGCCGTCATCGATGACGATCGGCACGAAGTCGGGCGCCTCGCGGCGCAGCGCCTCGAGAACCGCCGGCAGACGGGGCTCCTCGTTGAAGGCCGGAATCAGGACGGCCTTCACGCCTCGTGCCGCCAGGCCAGGGTGAGGTAGTGGTTCGCGAAGCCGTGGCGCAGGGTGGAGGCCAGGCGTCGCAAGAGACTTCCCGGGTGGGTGGCGTAGTAGGCGAGCAGGTTGGGGCGCATGTCGGCCATGCGCTTCTCGCTGCGCATCAGCACGCCGCCGATCGGCACCCTCTGGACCTGGAAGAGCTGGTCGATCTCCCGCGCCGGGGTGTCGCGGAGCATCGCCCGAAAGCTGGCCCGGGTGAAGTCGCTCTGGTGGTGCGGATTCACGTCCGTCGAGGGTGTGGTCGGAACCGATGCGACGAGGACGCCCCCCGGGCGGACCAGCTCGAGGAGCCGGCGCATCAGACGAACCGGATCATCGACGTGCTCGACCGTCTCCAGGGAGACCACCAGGTCGTAGCCGGCCGGCTCGCCGAACTCGAGCGCGTCGGCGACGGCGAAGTCGACGCCCTCGCGCGCATAGCTGCGGCGGGCGTGGGAGATGGCCTCCTCCGAGAGGTCCACGCCCAGGGCGCTGCCCGAAGAGCGATCGGCCAGCAAGCGGGTCCCGTACCCGACACCGCAGGCCATGTCGAGGATCCGTGCCCCGGAGCGGGCGAATCGCGCCGCGAACTCGTAGCGGGCCAGGTGGAGAGCCAGGGTGTCGAGCCCGGTCGAATCGTCCGCGTCGAGCGCTTCGGGAACGAGCCGCTCCAGGCTGTCGGTCGAGGGATCCATGACCGGACTAGAATATCAGGTGTGGACCGGCGCATGGCCCCTCCCGAGCCCCGACCCCTGCTGTTTCGCAACTGCGAGCTGGGCGGCCGGCGCTGCGACGTGAGCGTTCGCCGCGGCCGGATCGCGGCCATTGGCGACACGCTCATGGCGCGAGGCGACGAGCAGGTGCTCGAGGCGCGCGGTGGCGCCCTCCTGCCGGGTCTGCACGACCACCATCTCCACCTCTTCGGCCTGGCGTCGGCGCTCTCCTCGGTGGCCTGCGGTCCGCCGGAGGTCGAGGACGAGCAAGCCCTGGCGGAGCGCCTGCGCGGGGCGACACCGCGCTCCGGCTGGGTGCGCGGCGTCGGCTACCACGAATCGGTAGCGGGGCACCTGGATCGCCGCCGTCTCAGCGGATTCCGCTCCGACCTGCCGGTTCGTGTGCAGCACCGCACGGGTGCGCTGTGGATGGTCAACGACCTCGGCGCCAAGGCGCTGGGCCTGGATGCCCCGGATCTTCCCGAAGGCGTGGAGAGGGATGCGGCGGGTCGCGCGACCGGCCGGCTCTTCCGGCTGGACGGCTGGCTGCGCGAACGCCTTCCCGGGTCCGGGCCTCCCGATCTGGCGGAGGTCGGCCGCCTGCTCGCCCGTCACGGCGTCACGGGTGTGACCGACGCGGGTGCGGACAACACACCGCGCTCGGTGGGGCGGCTGCTCGAAGCCAGGAAGACGGGGGATCTTCCGCAGCGCCTGCAGCTGCTCGGTAGCTCCGAGCTGGGCCGGCTCGACGTGCCTGCTGGGGTGCAGGTGGGCGCGGTGAAGATCCTGCTCGACGAGCCGCGCCTTCCCCAGCCGGAGCGACTCGCCGATCGCATCCGCGAGGCCCACGCGGCGGGCCGGGGCGTCGCGATCCACGCCGTGACCCGTGCCGAGCTCGTGCTCGCCCTGGCCGCACTCGAAGAGGCGGGAGCGGAGCCCGCGGATCGCGTCGAGCACGCCTCGGTCGCGCCGCCCGACTGCGTCGCTTGGATCCGGCGCCTCGGCGTCCGGGTCGTCAGCCAGCCGATCTTCGTCCGCGAGCGCGGCGAGACCTACCTGACAGAGGTGGAGGAGCGCGATCGGCCCTGGCTCTACCCGGGTCGGGCCTGGCTCGATGCGGGCGTCCCCCTGGCCGCCGGCAGCGATGCTCCCTACGGCTCGCCGGATCCCTGGCTCGCCATGGCGGCGGCGGTTGGGCGCGAGACGCGCTGCGGGGCGCGGCTCGCGCCGGGCGAGGCGCTCCTTCCGGACGAGGCCCTGGCCCTCTTCCTGGGCCCGCTCGAAGCGCCGGGGGCTCCGCCCCGCGTGGTGGAGCCCGGCGTGCACGCCGATCTCTGTCTGCTCGACGCAGCGTGGAGCGAGGTCCGCAGCGACCTTCGCGCGGAGCACGTGGCCGCCACCGTCTGCGGTGGCCACCTGGCCTGGCAGGCTCCCCACGCGTGAGCGACGCCCCGGCACCTGGGGCACACTCCGGCACCCAGCGCGGAGGAACCCCATGCGAATCGGCATCATGACCGGAGCGAACGGTCCGGACGGCACCCTCGACGGCATCGTGGCGCAGGCCCGGGACCTGGAGCAACGCGGCTTCCACTCCATCTGGATGGCCAACATCTTCGGGCTGGACGCGATCGGCACCCTGGCGATCGCGGGTCGTGAGACGCAGCGGATCGAGCTCGGCACGGCCGTGGTGCCCACCTTTCCCCGGCACCCCGTCGCGATCGCCCAGCAGACCCTGACCACCCAGGCTGCCTGCGACGGACGCTTCGTCCTGGGGATCGGTCTCTCCCACAAGATCGTCATCGAGGACATGTTCGGCTTCAGCTACGACAAGCCGGCGCGCAACATGCGCGAGTACCTCGAGGTCCTGACCCCGCTCCTGCGCGGTGAGCCCGCGAAGTTCGAGGGGGAGCACTACCGGGTGAACGCCGGCCTGCAGGTGCCCGGCGCCGGCAACACGCCGGTCCTCATCGCGGCCCTGGGCGACGTCATGCTCAAGCTGGCCGGTACCTACGCCGACGGCACGATCCTCTGGATGACCGGCCCCGCGACGATCGAGGCGCACATCGGGCCCAAGCTGCGCGCGGCGGCCGAAGAGGCCGGACGCGCCGAGCCGCGCATCGTGGCGGCCCTGCCGATCGCCCTGACCGGCGATCCGGATGCCGCGCGCCAGTGGGTCGGCCAGAACCTGGCGATGTACGGCAGCCTGCCGTCCTACAGGGCCATGCTCGACCGGGAGGGAGCCGCGGGTCCAGGCGACGTCGCGATCGTCGGCGACGAGGCGATCCTGGACGCCGCCCTCGACCGGCTCCGCGAGGTGGGCGTCACGGACTTCGACGCGTCCATCGTGCCCGTCGAAGAGGGCGCGGGCGAGCGCACCCTCGAGTACCTGCAGAGCAAGCTCTGAGCGCTCCGCCAGGGGCGGCGCGGCCCTCCCCTTCCGCTCGGTGCCGGCTCTTCCAGGGCCCCCTCGAGCTCCGCAAGCTCTCCACAAAGAGAAGGGGCGGCCACCGAGGTGACCGCCCCTTCAAGGACGTTCAGCTAACTAACGAGCTTAGCTGCGGCGGCGACCCACCAGCACGAGGCCGAGGGCACCAGCGCCGAGGAGCAGCAGGGTGCCGGGCTCCGGCACGCTGAAGCGCAGGCGTAGGATCGTCGGGCTCGAGGTCGTGCTCTGCAGGCCGTAGGCCGCCCCACTGGTGGTGAGCGTGTTGGCCACGACCAGCTGGATCGTGCCCGCACCACTGGCGTTGATGTTGAACGAACCGGTCGTGGTCACGTTCGGCAGCGCCTGACCGAGACTGGTCAGGCCACCGGCCTTCGCAACACCCGTGGTCCACTTCTGGTTCTCGACCGTGATGAAGATGCCGTACCCGCCAGCCGTGATCGTGCCGGTCGTGCCCGTGGCCACCGGGATGGCGATGGCGCAGAAGCCGAACAGATACGCACAGACGGAGCCGGTCTGGACGCCGCCGACGACCGCGCCGAGGGCCGTCACGCTGACCGCACCGTGACCGCCCAGCTTGATCGTGATCGTGCTAACCGGGCTGGTGGTCGGGGGGAGGATGGTCTGGGTGCCGGCAAAGGCCGTACCACCGCCCCAGGAACCGGCGCCGGCCGAGGCCGTTCCGTTGCTCTGCGCGACGGTCGTGATGGTGACCCCGCCGATGACCGGCGTGGTCGACTCGGTCTCGACCTCGGTGAGCGGTGCCGCATTAGCGCCGACGGCCAACAGCATGGCCGCCGCGAGGATGAACAACTTGCGCATGTGAATGGTTTTCCTTGTTTCGACGGGAGGCCGCGGGGGCCAACCCTACCTGCTCGTTCGCGTACCCGGGTATGCACCTTGCCACCGGTCGTCGCGAAGTTACCCCGGACATCTGCAATGCGAGTGCCAAGCGGGCCCGCTGGAGCGGAAAACACATAACTCGTTGAAAAACCACGAGAAACAACGAAATCCCGAGCCTCCACCGGTCCCGATCGAGGGCACGCGACGGGAAATTCGGAAAGGGATTTCCCTACAGAACGGAAAGGGCGTTCCTTCCGTTCAATCAACGTCCCGGGGGGATAGGCCCTCGCCGGCGGGCCGGGCCTGGGAGGGGATGGCCATTCAGCTACGGTGCGGCCCATGCGCGCCCGAGCCGTCCTTGTGACTCTCTCCCTGCTCGCCTTCGCATGCGGAGAGAGCCCTGTACCGGCGCCTCCCCCAGCCGAGCCGGCCAACGCCCCCATCCAACCCTCGGAGTCTGCGCAGCCAACCCGGGCGGAGTCGCCGAAGCGCCTCCTGCTCGTCACCATCGACACGCTCCGCGCCGATCGGGTGGGTTGCTACGGGTGGGGCGGCGGCTCGACCCCGACCCTGGATCGTCTTGCGAGGGAGGGGACGCGCTTCCAGCACGCGATCTCGCCCGCTCCGCTGACCCTTCCCTCGCACGCCACCCTGCTCACCGGTCTCGATCCGCCGGCCCACGGCGTTCGCGACAACGGCGACTTCAGGCTGGAAGCGGACATTCCCACCTTGACCGATCGCTTTCGCGCCGCGGGCTTCGGGACGGGGGCCTTCGTGGCTGCGGCGGTGCTGGACGAGCGCCACGGCCTCGCCCGCTCCTTCGACGTCTACGACGACGAGCTCGGCATGGCCCGCGCAGGCCGGGCGGCCATGGTCGTGGCCAGTCGTCCCGCCAACCAGGTTGTCGATTCCGCCATCCGCTGGCTCGACGGGGCGCCCGAGCGCTTCTTTTCATGGATCCACCTCTATGACCCGCACCAGGATCTGACCCCCCCGGAGCCCTGGGCCAGCCGCTTCGAGTCCGATCTCTACGACGGGGAGATCGCCTTCGCCGATGCGGAGCTGGCTCGACTCCTGGCGGCGATCGACGAGCGCTTCCCTGACGGAGCCACCGCGGTCGTCGTGACCAGCGACCACGGCGAGGCTCGCGGCGACCACGGCGAGTGGACCCATTCCTTTACGATCTACGACCCGACCCAGCGCGTGCCGCTCATCCTGTCCGGACCGGGCATTCCCGCCGACGAGGTGGTCGAGGATCAGGTCGCGCTCGCGGATCTCGCACCCACGGTGCTCGACTGGTTCGGGCTTCCGCCGATGCCCGCGAGCGACGGCACCAGCCTGTGGCCGGCCCTCCAGGGTCGGGCGCTCCCCTCCGACCGGGTGGCCTGGGTCGAGACCCTGGCCAGCCAGCTCGATCTGGGCTGGAGCCCCCAGCTCGGAGTTCGAACCGCAGAGTGGAAGTACATCCGAGTGACGCGCCCCGAGCTCTACGACCTCCAGTCCGATCCGGGTGAGCTGCGGAACCTGGCAGACGAGCAACCCGAGCGAGTGCGCGCACTGGACGCCGTCGTCGAAGCGCGTATCGCCGCCGGCCGACCGCCCGCACCGAATCTGGAGGTCGGGGACGCCGAGCGCGCGCGCCTCGAGGCCCTCGGCTACATCGACGTCGCCGAGGCCGAGGGGGGCGGGCCGCCCCTGGGCGTGGTCGGCGGCCCAGACCCCAAGGACAAGGTGTTCCTGCTCCAGGCCCTGCACAGGGCGAACGTCCTTCTCTCCCAGGGTCGCGGCCGCGAGGTCCTGGAGGCGCTCAAGCCCTTCGGTCCGAGCGGCTCCAACATCGAGGGGATGCGCGTGGACGCGGCGCTCATGGCCGGCGACACCGGGACGGCACGCGCCCACCTCGAACGGCTGCGCGGCTCCCACCCGGAGGATGTCTTTCTCCTCGAGGGCCGCCTGGCCCTGGCCGAGGGTCGAACGCAGGAGGCCATTGCGACCTTTCGCGCCGCGGCGAAGAAGAATCCGGGCCGAGGCAGCGGCTTCGTGCTGCTGGGCGAGGCGTTGGAGCTGGTGGGCGACCGCGAGGAGGCCCGACGCAGCTACGAGCAGGCGGCGGCCGCCGAACAACCCAACTCGACCAGCCTCTGGCGCCTCGCGGCCCTGGACACGGAAGACGGGGACTTGATGAGTGCCCGCCGCCGCCTGGCCGAGCTCCCGCCGGGGCACCTGAGTCGCGAGGCCGCGGCGCTTCGCCTCGCCCGCGCCGAGCTCGTGGCCGGAAGGCTGGACATGGCGCGCATGCGTCTCAGCGCCGCCGAGCGTGCGGGCGCCACGACGGATCGGATCTTCCTCGCGAGTGCCGAAGTTCTCGATCGACTCGGCCGGCAGGGGGAGGCCGCCGTGGCCGCGGAGCGGGCTCTTGCCTTCAACCCCGACAACGTCCTCGCCAAGAACCACCTGGCCTGGCTGCTTTCTCGGCTCGGGCGTCGATTGGATCGCGCGGAGTCCCTGGCCCGCGAGGTCGTGGAGGTCACGGACGGCACCGCGGGCGCGCTCGAGACCCTGGCGTCCGTGCAGGTCGCCCAGGGGGCTTTCGCCGCTGCGCTGGAGACCGCCGAGAGGGGTCTCGTCCGAGCGCCCGGTCGCTATGACCTGCTCTACCGGCGTGCGGAGGCGTACGCCGGCCTCGGCCGGGAGCTCGAAGCCGAGCAGGCCCTGGCGGAGGCCCGGGCCGCACCCGCAGGCGACGGCACGAGTCATCTCCGCGAAGAAGCGGAGAAGCGCTTCGCCCGCCTGTCCGAAAGGTAGAGGCGCGCCCGCCATGGCCGGTGGCATCTGGTCCTACCGCAGCGGTGCTCCAGGGGTCGATCCGAGATCGACCTGGGCCGTCAGGTCGCCGAGTCGCTCGCCGGCCTTGCGGCGCGCTTCGTAGCAGCGGAGCGAGACGCCCACCTCGCGGCAGTTGCGCCACGCGCCCGACAGCACCCGCCGCGGGAAGGGCGCAGCGTGCAGGTAGAAGCGCTCGAAGAGCTTCGTGGCCTGGAGCGCATCCGAAAATCCGCTCCCGCTCAGGCTCGGGACCTTCCCCTCGTAGAAGCCCGCGAGGGAGTCGAGGGCTCCCGGCTCGAGCTTCAGGAACTCGGTGAGACGGGCCTCTCGCCTCCGCCTCAGCTCTGCGGTCTGCTCGCTGTCGGGGAACGAGGCGATCATTCGCGCGAGCCACGTGGCGCACTCCCGGAGTCGCTGCATCTCGCAGGTGTGGCGGACGATCTCGCCGAGCGTCGCCTCGTCCAGGGGCCCGGCCCTGCGGAGGAGCGAGTTCCGGGCACCGACCCGAGCGCTCGGGAGCTGCGGCAAGCTCGGGACCTCTGCCCGCCTGCTGTGGAAGAAGGCACTCGCGGCCAGGTGGCTCAGCCGCGGGTGCCGCAACGTGTGGATCGGCCCCTTCAGCCCTGCGGCCTCCGGCGTGCCCAGCGGTATGAGCTCGTGGGAGAGGAAGGTCGGAAAGCTCCCGATGCGGGCCCGCGCGAAGCCCGCGCGGAAGTCGCGTTGCTCGAACCCCTTCCGAAGGCGCTCGAGGTCGAGCGAGTCATCCGGCGCGTTGTGCCCGAGCAGGATCAGATCGGGGCCGAAGGTGTACCAGATCGAGACGGAATCGAAGACCTCGGCGTAGGTGCGGAGCACCATCTCGACCGTCTCGCGATCCGTCTCGTAGAGGTGGAACCACTGGGCGTAGATGCCGCCCGGCGTCAGCCGGGAGCGCGCCGCTTCGAGGAAGTCCCGGCTGAAGAGCATCTCCACCCCCGCGACCCAGGGGTTGCTCGGCTCCGAGGCAATGACTCCGAACTGGCCTTCGCTCCGGAGCAGCGCGCGGTACGCATCACTTCGAAGGATCTCGACCTTCGGGTTCTTCGAGGCCGCCAGGTTTCCGTAGTCGAAGAGCGGTGCAGCCTCGAGGACGCCCGGCGAGATCTCGGCGACGAGGACCTCACGGGTGCCTTCGAGGGCGGCGAGCTCGCCGATCGTCACTCCCGTGCCCCAGCCGATCACGAAGGAGCGGGACGGGTCGTCCGTAAAGAGAGCCGGGAGCAGGCCCGTGATCGCCATGGTCGGGTAGTCGGGGCCAAGGCTGCCGTCGGCCTTGCCGTTCGTCATGATGGCGTGGTTGGGCTTGCCCTTCTGGGTGTTCCGGACGACCGTGACCGAGGCGATCGGGTCGTCGGTGTGGAACACGTGGTTGAGTCGACCCTGTCGGTAGAAGGCCTTGGGCCCGCTGTAGGAATTCGGGGTGGGGTGGCGTTGGCGGAAGGTCCCGGCGGCCAGACGATTCGAGTCCCACTCCGGAAGCTGGGTGCCGAGGAAGAGGACCACGACGGCGCCGATCGCTCCCAGAGCGAGCGGCATGCGTCCCACCAGGATCGTGACGCCGAGCGCCACGAAGAACAGCCCGCCCACGGCGAGCGCGTAGACCTGGTCGAGGTCGATGAAGAAGAGCAGCGCGTAGCCACCGAGCAGCGCGCCCAGCAAGGAGCCCACGGTGTTCCAGCTGTAGAGCTTGCCGGCGACGCTGCCGAGCTCGCCCATCCGATCGCGCAGGTGGTGGAAGAGAAGGGGCAGCAGGGCGCCGGAGATCCCGATGGGGACGAAGAGCACGGCGAGCATCGCCGTGAAGACCGCGCCGTAGTAGGGGAAGAAGGCCGCCGCTTCGTCGCGGAAGAGGCTGCGGATGACATGGGCCCAATAGGTCGTATCCGGCAGGACGAAGTAGAGGCCCACCATGATGGCCGCCAACAGCCACTGCAGGCCGACGATGAGCCATGCCGGGATCGTCCGGAGTGCAGAGACCGCGAAGCTACCGAGCGCAATGCAGAGGACGAAGACCGCCACGACCATGGAGAAGGTGAAGTGGGAGGCGCCGAGCGAGAGCGCGCCGATCCGGTTGAGCACCGTCTGCACCGTCATCATCGAGAACCCGGCCAGAACCGCGACCACGGCGTAGCCGGCGAAGCTCTCCGGCTGCCGGCTCCCCGGCGTTTCCGCCGCGGGGGCGGCCGCACGGCCGGCGCCGCCGGACAGGACGAAGACGACCCCAGCGCCCAGGTTCACGATGGCCATCGTCCGGACCACTCCGTCCAGACCCAGCCACGGCACCAGGAAGAACCCACCCGCCAGCGCGCCGAGGAAGGCCCCCGCCGTGTTGGTGGAGTAGATCCAGGCGTGGACCCGGGTCGCGTCGCTCGTGTCCCGGGCGAGCGCCTGGGTCAGGACGGGGATGGTGCCGCCCATCAACACCGTGGGCGGGCCGATCAGGAAGGTCGCGAGGAGGACGTCGAACCCGAAGCCCAGGGCTTCGTTGGCAGGCGCCATGGCCACCGAGAGCCCCTGCGCCGCCGTGAAGAACCACGGGAAGAGGAGGGCCCAGACACCGATGCCGAACTCGACGATTCCGTAGAGGCGCAAGAGCGAGAGGCGCCCCGAGCGCGCCGTGACCCGGCCGAAGAGCGCGTAGCCCGCAGCGAGTCCGCCCAGGTAGATCGCCAGGACGGCCGCCGTCGCTTCGCTGTGCGAGCCGAGCAGCGCGGCCAGCACCTTCTGCCAGGCGACCTCGTAGACGAGGCCGCTCGAGCCCGTGAAGAAGGTCAGGAGGAGTGCGATGCCGCGAATCACGACGGATCTCGGAGGAGCTTCTTCTTGGCTCCGATGGACTTCTTCTTGGCATTCTCGCGGCGCAAGAGCAGGCTGTCGGGGTGGTCGGCCACGGCTTCCCGAAGCAGGCCCCGTGCCCTCGAGTCCTCTCCGGCCATCCGCAGGAGCAGGGCCTCGCGCACGATGCGGGCGATCTCGACGTCGGGGCCGAGGCGGCGAACCCACTGGGGCGTGGGGCCGGCCCCGCCCGCTTCCACGAGCCACTCGAGGTTTCGCCGGGCGTCCTTCTGCTTGCCACCCGGCGCCCGGTAGTTCCTGTACTCGAGGGGCATGTGGTTCCAGTCGTTCAGCGGACCGGGCTCGAGGATGGCCTCGAGCCCGGGTCGTCCAGCGACCCAGAGGGCCTTCAGGGTCTCGACCTGCCCGAGGCCGAACTCACCGAGCTGCTCCGCACCGCCGCTGGCGACGAAGGAGCTCTGTGACATGCCGCGCCGGCCGCCGATCGGGCAGTCCGAGCCGACCATCAGGACGGATTCCGCGCCGTCGACGAAGATCTCGACCTCCGGGAAGACGTCGAGGAGGGTGCGGACCACGATCTCGAAGCTCTCGCCGTCGAGGTTGCCCGGAATCCAGTGCACGAAGAGCCCACAGCCGGAGAGGCTGCGGCGGGCGTAGTCGAAGAACTCCCAGGAGAGGACCTTCGAGTTGCCCGAGTAGTCCTTGTTCTGCTTTCCGTCGCTGATGACCAGGTCGTAGCCCTCGGGGGAGCGCAGGAGGTGGTGCACCGCGTCCTCGACGAACAGGCGGGCCCGCGGATCGCCGAGGGCCTGCGACTCGGAGAAGAAGGCCGCGCCCTTCGCGACCGCGGGGTTGATCTCGACGGTGTCGAGGGTCACGAGCTCGGGGTGGCCCGCGATCGCTTCCAGGGTCGAGCCGGAAGCGAGTCCGACGTTCAGGGTCCGGCGCAGCGAGCCGTCGATCGCCAGGGGCAGGTGGGCGAGCAGGGTCTGCTTGCGGTCGAAGGGCTCGAGGAAGCCCCGGCTGGCCGCAATCATCGACCCATCGATCAGCATGACCCTGTTCTCCGGGTTCCTCCTGGCGGCGCGGACCTGGACCGTCCCGAGATCGTCTTCCTGCTCGAAGACGAGCTCGGTGGCGACCCGCTCCGCAGCCCGCTCGCCGCGGAAGGGCATCCGCGTGGGCAGGAACAGGGCGCCCGCGCAGAGCACGAGGGCCGCAGCGGCCGCGGCTCGCTTCCACCACGGCGGCGACTGGCTGTGGCGGAGGATCAGGATGCCGAGCCCGAGATTCACGAAGGCCACGGCGGTCGTTCCGGTGACCGTGCCGAGGAGCGGCAGGATCACGACGGCCGCTCCGATCGAGCCGACGATGCTGCCCAGGTTCGAGAGCAGGGTGGCGAAGCCGACTCGCCGACCCAGCCGCTCGAGGCTGCCCAGGAAGAGCCGGCTCGCGAGCGGGAAGGCCAGCCCCATCAGGAGGGTGGCCGGCAGCATGATGCAGAGGGCGATCTCCGAGGAGAGCAGGAGCCGCTTCCACCAGGGCTGGGCCTGCACGAGCGGCGAGAACACCGAGAGCTGCTCGGAGAGAGCGTAGTCACCCAGGATGAAGATCTCGGCGAAGATCGCGCCGAGTGCGAGGACCGCGATCCCGAGCTGCGAGACGCCGAGCAGCGCTTCGGCCGAGACCCGTCGCAGCAGTGGTCGGTAGATCAACCCTCCGACGCCCAGTCCGAGGAGGAAGATCACGAAGATGAGGCTCAGGGCGTAGGTGCTGTTGCCCACCAGGTAGCGGAGCGCACGGAACCAGAGGATCTCGTAGGCGAGGGTGGCGAAGCCCGCCGCGAAGAGGACGAGGCCCGTGGTGCCGGCGGGGAGCCGGGTCGGGATCCCTTCCGTCGAGTCCGGAGCCGGCCTGCGGCCCTCTTCGCGGATGCGGAACAGGAGGAGCGCTGCCAGGCCCACCAGCAGGTTGATCGCACAGGCCAGGGCCACGCTGCCCCGCAGGCCCAGGACCTCGATGAAGACGAAGCCGGCCGCCAGTGCCCCCGCGGCCGCGCCCAGGGTGTTCCATCCATAGATCCAGCCGAGGTGCTGGTCGACGTCGCTGCGCGTCCGGAGCATGACGAGACAGAGGGCCGGAAAGGTCGCGCCCATCAGGCTCGCGGGAACGATCAGCAGCGACATCGCCGAGAGGACCCGGAAGACATCGAGGGAGACTCCGCCCGGAAGCCAGTCTGCCGCGGCGGCGAACAAGCCCGGAAGCCACTGGAAGCCGGCGGAGAAGAGCGCCGCGGTGGCCGCGATGCCGAACTCGAGGGCCGCGTAGGCGCGCAGGGGGTGGACCCGCTCTTCGACCAGGCGGGGGTAGAGATGGGCCCCGAGGCCCATCCCGCCCATGAAGCCCGCCACCGAAGCGCTGGCCGCGAGGGTGGAGCTGCCGAAGGTGAGCGCAAAGGTCTTCGCCCAGACGACTTCGTAGGTGAGGGCCGCCGTTCCCGACAAGAAGGCCAGGACGAAGAAGGGAAGGGCAGACACCGGGCGGCTTGCCACCCTACTTCACGACGTAGCCAAGAGCCTCGAGCTGGGCCCGGTACATCTCGTCGAGCTCGATCTGGAGGCTGCCGATGGCCGTTTCGGCCTCCGAGTGCTCTGCCATCTTCGCCTGCAGAGGCTCGATCCAGTCGGGCCTGCCGCCCTTGAGGTTCTTCCGCTCACCCGGATCGGCATCCACGTCGAAGGCCATCAAGGTCTCTTCGGGCTCCGCCAGCTCGACCATGACCTTTCGCCCCTCGTGCTGCAGCGCGGCCAAGGGCTGGAAGTCCGAGTTGCGCTGCCCCCAGCCCAGGTCGAGGAATGCGAAGGACTCGAGCTCCTCCGTGCTGGAGCCTTCGGCTGCGGCCTGGATCATCGGGATCAGGGAGATGCCGTCGGTGCTCGGAAGAGGCGGCAGTCCGACCATGTCGAGGATCGTGGGCCAGATGTCGACGTTGCGGGTCACTGGCTCCACGGTCAGCCCTCCATCGATCCGGAAGGGCAGGTTGATGATCAGCGGGACCCGGAGCGCCTCGATGTGCAGGTCCTGGGCGTGCCCCTCGATGCCGTGCTCCCGGAAGGCCTCACCGTGGTCGGAGGCGATCACGAGGATCGTCTTCTTCATCAGGTCCAGGTCTTCGAGCTCGGCGACCAGCTGATCGATGTTGGCGTCGGTCCAGCGTATCGCCCGGTCGTAGCTGTCCGAGATCGTCGATCCGTAGTCGAGCTGGGCGAACTCCGCCTCGTAGGCGTACTGGTGCGCGTCCATGTAGTGCAGGTAGAGAAGGAACTTCTGGTGCGCGTTGTTCCGCACGAACTCGAGGGCGGCCAGGGTCACTTCCGAATCCGTGCCCGGCACGGTGGCGGCGCCGGGGACGTGCTTCTCGAAGCCCTCCTTGACCTCCCGCTTCTGGGGCTTCACGTAGGTCTCGAAGCCCTGGTTGAAGCCGAAGTTGGCGCCCACCCAGCCGTTCCGGAAGATCCCGGCCGTGGCGTAGCCCGCCTCCCTGAAGATCTCCGCCGGCATCGTCGCCTTCGGCGGGACGGCGTCGTCGTAGCGGAGGACGCCCGTCCGCGGCGGGAAGAGGCCCGTCCAGAGCGAGGCCATCGAGGTCTTCGTCCAGCTGGACTGGGCATGGGTCTCGGCGAAGCGGATGCCGCTCCGGCCGAGCTCATCGATCAAGGGAGTGGTGTCGCGCTCGTAGCCGTAGGATCCGAGCCGATCGGCGCGCAGGGTGTCGATCAAGACGAAGATGACGTTGAGGTCCTCCCGATCCTTCAGCGCAGCGATCTCGTCCACACTGCCGATGGGCCGGGTCGGAATCGAGATCCGGAGCTGGCTCAGGGCACCAGCAATCAGCAGGAGCGCCGCCAAGGCATAGAAAAAGCGGGGAGAATCATAGATGCGACCAGACAAGGATTTCTCCAGCCAGGATTGAGAGAACCGGGGATTATACACGACGACGCGGCACTCGTGGCTCACCAGTCGCGTGTTGTGAGTTCCCCTCGCGCCGGGCAGGTGACCCAGCTTTTCGGTCGTCACCCGGGCGGCCCTTACGGGAACCAACGCTCTACATTGAGGGGCCCGCTCCCTCCGGTATAGTTACGGGTTCGCCTGAATCGGGCCCGGGTCGGCATCGGTGGCAACGCCGCCGCCCGACCTGCCGGGTCTCCGGCCTGCGGCGGATGCCGCAAGGAAAGACGTGGGTCGGACGAAGAGAGCCCACCGCGACAGAGAGGTTTCGATGCATCTGCCTTCCCATTCCACGTCGATGCGGGCCGCTTCGGGTGCCCGTCCCTGGCTCCTCGTCATGCTGCTGGCCGTGGCCCTGGGCTGTGCCCAGGGCGGAGAGAACGCGGTCGAAGAGGCCCGGGCCCTGCAGGAGGTGGGTGCCCACGAGGAGGCCGAAGCCCTGCTTCGCGAGGTCCTCGATGCCAATCCCGAGGACGCGGAGGCGCGTTACCTGCTCGGCCTGACCCTGCTCCAGCTCGGCCGTCCCGGAGAGGCGCTCTATCCCCTGGAGGTCAGCTCGAAGAGCGAGGAGTTCGGGCGTCAGGCGAATCTCCTGCTCTCGTCGATGCTGCTCCAGCAGAAGAACTTCGAGGCCGCCATCGAGCGCACCGATCTCGTGCTGGCCGAGGATCCCGAGAACGAGAACGCCCTCGTGACCCGAGCCCACGCGGCTCTCAGCATCGGCAAGGGAGAGATCGCCCTCGACAGCGCCGACCGCCTGATCGCGTTGAACCCCGAGCTTCGGGGCTTCCACGTCGTGCGCGCGGACGCGCTGGCCCGTGCCGATCGCATCGACGAGGCGGAGGCGCTCTACGACGAGCTGGTCGACGAAGGCTACGGCGAGCTCGTCGAACGCGGGATGATCTGCGTGAAGCGCGCCAACTTCTACAAGGAGCGGCGGGAGGACGAGGAACGCTCCGCCAAGGCCCTGCACGCGTGCGCGGAGGCCTATCTCGAGCTGCCCAAGGTGGCCACCGAGGTCGTCAACGCCTTCGACGACCTGGAGAAGCCGGAAGAGGCGCTGACGATTCTTCGCAAGGCGCTCGAAGCCCACCCGGAAGAAGTGGAGCTGCGCCGCATCCTGGCCAATCGCCTGATCCAGGAGGGCGAGCTCGAGGAGGCCGAGCAGCTCGTCCTGGACTTCGTGGACAAGACGCCGTCCGCCGGCGGGTGGGCGACCTTGGCGGACATCCGGCGCCGCACCGAGGACATGGCGGGTGCTCTGGAAGCGATCGATGCGGCCCTGTCGATCGCCGACGAGGGGCCCCTCCGCGAAGAGTACGAGTTCACTCGCGCCGACCTGCTGGTCATGTCGGATCGGCTCGACGAAGCCGACGCCGCGCTCCCGGAGCTGGAGGATCTCTATGCGACGATCATCCGCGGCCATCTGGCCCTGAAGCGAGGTGAGCCCGGAACGGCGCTCGAGTTCCTCGAACAGGCCGAGGCCCAATGGCCCGACAACCCCGGGGTACGGCAGCTCGCCGCCAACGCCGCGTTCGAGATCGGGGACGAGCAGCGCGCGATCGACGAGCTCCGCGAGGTGGTTCGGCAGACCCGGGAGGACACGGACGCCGCTCTCAACCTGGCCCTGCTCTACTACGTGCGGGGGGAGTACCGGCAGGCCGTCAACTTTTCACGGCTCCACATCGCGACACGGGGCGTCACCACGCCCGAAGGGTATCTCATCCAGGCCCGCTCTCAGCTCGCGCTCGGCGAGGAGATGGACCTGAAGATCACGCTGGCGGAGCTGGCCAGGAAGCACGACGGCCGCTTCGCGGCCGTGGCGTTGGCCGAGCTCGTCGATCTCGTGGGGAAGCAGAGCGGCCCCGAGGCCGCCTTCGCTGCCTTCGAGCAGGTCAAGGGGGAGATGGACATCGATCTCTCCTCCCCGGACTCGGGTCTCGCGCTGCGGAACCTTCTGGAGCTCTACGCGAGGCTCGGAAAGCACGGCGAGGCGCTCGGGCTGGTCGACGGCTTCATTGCCAAGGAGCCCGACCGGAGTGACCTCCAGGTCGCGCGCGCGAGCGTGCTGCTCCGCTCCGGACGGATCGACGAGGCGGAGGGAGCCTTCGAGAGGTCCCTCGAGCTCTCGCCCGGAAACGGTCACGCCCTGGCGGGCAAGGCCTACGTCCTCCAGAAGCGGGGCGAGCTCGAGCCCGCCCGGGACCTCTTCGATCAGGCGGCCGAGGCCGAGCCCGAGATGCCCACCTATGCCTACGTCGGGGCACAGATGTCCCTCTTCCTCGGCGACCGGGACGACGCAAAGACCCGCCTTGGCGAGATCGTCAAGCGCTTCCCCCACCACGCCGGGGCCTCGAACGACCTGGCGTGGCTCCTGGCCGAGGGAGGAGAATCGCTCGACCGGGCCATGAGGCTGGCCCGGCGGGCCGTGCGCCTCGACGGCCGCGCGGAGATGCACGACACCCTGGGCTACGTCGCTGCCAAGCGCGGCGAGCTACCCGCTGCGGAGCTCCAGTTCCGCATTGCCCTGAAGGCGAAGCCGGACTACGCGACGGCGCGCTTCCATCTGGGCCAGATCCTGGCCGAGCGAGGCCAGCCCGAGGAGGCCTTGGAGATGCTGCGCCTCGCCCTGGAAACCGGGCCCTTCCCGGAGGCCGACCAGACACGGGCCGAGATCGCCCGTCTCGAGGCGGGAGGTTCGCCGGAATGAGGGCGTGGCGAGTCGGTTGTGTTCTACTCCTGGCCGTGGGCCTTGCGGCCGGCTGCGGCTCCGACGAAGAGAAGCTCGCCGAGCACCTGGCTGCGGCCCAAGAGCTCAGGGTGGCCGGCGACCTCCAGGAGGCGCTCCTCGAGCTGCGGAGTGCCCTGCAGATCGACCCCAACAACGCCGCCGTCAACTTCGAGATCGCGGAGCTCATGATGCGGGCCCGGGCGATCGAGGATGCCCTCTTCTACTACCAGGAAGCGAGGCGACTCGATCCCTCCATGCTGCCGGCCGCCCTCGGCGAAGCGCGGCTCCTCCTGGGGACGGAAGTCGACGAGGCGCGGGAGCTCCTGGCTGAGATCCTCGAGCGGGACCCCACGAACGTCTCCGCACGGGTGATGCTCTCCCAGGCCGGCATCGTGTCGGAGGATCTGGATGGCGCGCTGACCGAAGCGCTGACGGCGGTCGAGATCGGCGACGACGATCCCGAGGCTCTGCTCCAGCTCGGAATCGTGTACATGGCGCAGATCGGAGAGGCCATCCGGCGCAAGGAAGAGCCCGAAGAGGCTGCCTGGCAGAACGCGCTCGCTTCCTTCGAGCAGGCCGTCGCGTCAGAGCAAGCGGGTGAGTCGCGGCATGCGCTCCGGGCCGCGATCGAGCGCGCGAGCCTGCTGGGATCCTGGGAGGCCCGCCGGAGCGAAGCCCCCGAGGCCTTCAAGGAGGCCTACCGGAAAGTCGAGGCCTGGAAGGGGGCGGAACGCAAGGAGATGCTCCAGTCGGCGCTCGCGGCGGCGCGGCGCTACAGCCAGGGCGTCAAGGACACCGCCACCGAGCGCTGGGCGATCGAGCAATCCCTCGAGCTGGAGCCCACGGTCATACGGCAGTGGCAGCGCCTCGCGACCCTGGTCGACGGGATGAACGCCCAGCCGTCGACCGTCCTCGCGCGCATGGTCGAGACGGTGCCCGAGCTGCCCGCCGCCCACATCGCCTACTCCCGAGACCTCGCGGCGCGAGGGCATCAGGACCTGGCGCTCGCCCATCTCGAGGAGTCGGTCTCCAAGGCGTCCCGTTCGGAGCGCATCCTGGGCGAGATCGTCTCCCAGCAGATCCAGAACGGCGATCTGCCTGCCGCGAAGGTGACTTCGGAGCGCCTGGTGACGGAGTTCGCCGATACGCCCGACGCCTTGCGAGCCCAGGCCCGGGTCGCCGAGGCCGAGGGTCGGGAAACGGACGCCGCCGACCTCTACCGGACCCTGATCCAGCTCGAGGAGAACCCAACCGACCTGTTCAGGCTCAGCTCCGTGGAGACGCGGCTCGGCCGCATGCGAGTCGCCCTGGGGCACGTCGACCAGGCCCTGGCCCTGGTCCAGCCCACGGGCAAGTTCCACCTGCGCTGCCTTCGGCAGAAGGCGAGGCTCCAGGCACGGCTCGGCGACCATGCGGGAGCCCTCGTGACCTTCCGACGGGTGTTCCGGCGTCAACGCGGCCAGGTCTCCCTACGCGATCTGCTGCCGGCCACTCGCGCGGCCTACGGGGCCGGCCAGGAGCAGGTCGCAAGGCAGCTGCTGGAGCGCTTCTTCCGCCTGGACGAGCCGCCCGCGGATGCGGTCCTGCTCTTCGCCCAAAAAGAGTATGGGAACCAACCGGAGCTGGCTCGCAAGCGTCTCGCTGCCGCTCTCGAACGAGAGCCGGGGGAAGTGAGGCTGATCCGGATGGCCGTCGCACTCGACCTGCGCGACCGCAAGCCGGATCGGGCGACCGAGCGGCTGGTCCGGGCTGTCGAGAAGCAGCCCGATTCGGGCATCCTCCATCGACTTCTCGCCAAGCAGCTGGTCAGGGTCGGCGACAAGGAGAAGGCACTCAGCCACGCCGAGCGATCGCTCGAGCTCGAGCCGGACCAGCCGGGCAGCGTGAAGCTGGTGGTGCAGCTGCTCACCAGGCTCGGGCGCCAGAGCGAGGTGATGGAGCGTCTGACGAAACAGGAGGAGGCCGGGACCCTCGATGCCTCCGGCCGGATCATGCTGGCGCGTCTCCACTCCAGCCGCGGCGAGCGCGGTCGCGCCATCGAGCTCCTGGAGGCGGCCCTGGCCGAACGCTCCGACCTGCCCGGTGCCAAGAACGATCTCGCCTATCACCTGACCGTCAGCGGCGGAGACCTGGACCGCGCCTTGAGCCTGGCCCAGGAGGCTCGCCAGGCACTCCCCCGTTCGACCGGTGCGGCGGACACCCTGGGCTTCGTCTACCTGCAACGGAAGATCCCCGAGGCCGCCGCGGTCCAATTCGAAGAGGCCATCGAGCTGGCGCAGGAGCAGACCCGCGCCTGGGCCGTCGCCCAGCATCACCTGGGTCTGGCTCTGCGCGAGATGGGCCGGCCCCAGGCAGCCGTCGAGGCCTTCGAGCTGGCCCTGGCCGCCGCCGTCGAGTACCCGGAGGTCGAGGAGACCCGGGCGGCGATCAAGGAGCTGAGCCAGGGCGAGGGCTAGAGCTCCTCAGAACTCGTAGTACCGGTCGACCATCTCCACTGCGGTCACGGCCAGGACGGTGGCGAGCGCCCAGGGGATGGCAGCGCGTGCCGGTGGCGCGTACCGGGTCGGGAGACGCGGTAGGCCGACGAGTGCGAAGGGCAGCATGAGCATGAAGTAGCGGCCCTGCACGCCGTGGATGACCGGGATGCCGACGGCCGTCCATCCCATGTAGGCGATCGTCATGATCGCGATGCCCGCGGCGAAGAAGCCTCCCAGGAGTGCCCAGCCCGTCCAGGGCCGCGGCGTCGGAGCCTCGTCGAGCATGCTCGCGGCCAACACCGCCAGCAGGGCCACGGCCGTGGCGACGGGTGGGATGCCGACGTCGAGGTGTCCGACGTTCCCGACCATCTCCTCGATCCAGGCGGGAACGGACATCCAGCTCGTGCGCAGCAGGATGCCTGCGAACTCGAGGGGGTGGGTCGCGATGAAGAGGGCCTGCTCCGCCGCGTCCACGCCGACGGCGAGGGTGGGCTGCACCGCGGCCTGGACCCGCGCTGCCCAGCCCACGGTCGTGAGGTGGGCCGCGGCCACGATCGCCGCGATCCAGGCGGCTCGCCGACCCGAACGCTCGGCGACGAGCAACGCGACTGCGGAGAGGGTGATCGGCGCGTAGCCGGGCTTGACGAGGCCGATCAGGGCCGCGAGACCGACGAGGAGCAGCGCCTCGCGACCGGCCCAATCCGTCCCTCTCCGCGCGGCGCGCAGCAGCTCCGCGAAGAAGAGGAAGAGGACCACCTGGGAGACGGGATCGCCCGAGATCGAGCCCGCCTGGAAGACCGACATCGGAAGCAGGGCGACGGCCGCAAGGCCCCACTTGCCGACCGGCGCCCGTCGGATGGCGAGCGCGACGCCTGCGAGCCACAACGCCAGGCCCGCGACCCGCGCCAGCCAGAGACTGGCCACCACGGGCAGGCCCGCGGCGCGACCGAGTGCCAGAGCGGGTGAAATGGCGGCGTAGACCAGGGGGGAGTAGGCCGCGCCGTAGCGGACGGGGACCCGGTCGTGGGGGGCGAGCTCGCGAGCGTAGAGGCGACGGAGGTCTTCGGGCCGGTGGCGACGGGTCCGCGGGATGTCCGCCGGCAGCCGCCCCGAGCGGAGCTGCTCGTCCGTGTAGTGGTGCCCGCGTGGGTGGAGGTTCACGATGCTCCTCGGCACCGTGGCTTCGTGGCCGGGGGCGTCCCCGACGACCGTGAAGTGCGCCTCCGAGAGCAGGAAGGCGACCCCGTGGTGGCGATCCTCGTCGGCGGGGTCGTGCGGGGGAGTGGCGAAGCAGAAGAAGAGCCCGAAGACCCCGGCCAGGGCAAGGAAGACGCCCTCGGGCTTTCTCAGGAAGGCGGGCAAGCGGCCTTCTTGCTCTTCCGACTTCGGCTGCACCTTTGCAAGGACCCGCTCCCAGGGTAGCGGCACGGCCCCCGTCCTCCACGGCGCAGCCAGCGACTCTGTCGCGACGCCCTGGGGCTTTTCGTACCCTCGAGCCCATGGTGGTGCGCGCGTAGTGGCGGGGGGCCAGGCCGACCGGGAATTCGGATGGCCCGCTGCGCTGGGGCTCCTCGCGCTGATGCTCGTCTCGAGCTTCGCCGTCTACGCTCCGGTGCTCGACGGCGAGTTCGTCTCGGACGACGTCGCCATCATCGTCGACAACCCCTACGTCCAGGAGCTCGGCGCCGAGAACATCGCCGTCATTCTCGACCCGACCGCTCCCGGCATCCTCTGGGGGATGAACTACGCCCCCGTCCATCTGCTGGTCCACGCCGTCGAGCGCCACGTCTTCGGGTTGGAGACCTGGGGCTATCACGTGGTCAACGTGATCCTGCACGCCCTGAACGGGCTGCTCGTCGTCATGCTCCTGCGCTCGTCGCGGCTGCCGCTCGTCGTGGCCGGCGCCGCCGGGCTCGTGTTCCTGCTGCATCCCGCCCACGTCGAGACCGTCGGCATGGTCTTTCAGGTCAAGACCCTGCTCTCGACCGCCCTGGCCCTGGCGTCCATTCTCTTGTTGGCTCGGCACCCCGGTCTCGCGTGCCTGCTCTTCGCGCTGGCCCTCCTGACGAAGATCAGCGCAGCCTTCGTGCTGCCGGTCGCCGCCCTCCTGTGCTGGGTCCGACAAGGGGACGAGGTCGTCGAAGCGCCCCGGCCGATCTGGCTGCTCGCCTTCCTCGCGGTCCTGGTCCTGGTCGGAATCCCGGAGATGTCGGCCTTCCAGCGGGTGGGGTCCCTCGGGATCTCCCCCGTCGAGGGTCCGGCGGAGCAGGCGCGCTGGATGGTGGCTCTGGCCACGCGCTACCTGCGGATGGCGGTCAGTGGCCTCGGCGTCTCCGCCTTCCACCAGCCGACGCCACCCCGGAGCTGGCTGGACCCGTGGTGGTTGAGCGGCCTCCTGCTCCTCGCCGTGCTCAGCTGGCGATGGATCGCCGTGCTCCGGCGCCGTGATGAGGAGGCGGTCTACTGGTTGCTCGCGGTGGCGGCGTACGCCCCGGTGAGCCAGGTCTTCGCCTTCCTGTTCCCGATGGCCGACCGCTACCTGTACGCCCCGTTGATCGGGTTGCTGGGCGGCGGGCTCCTTGCTGCGCGAGAGGGTTGGCTTCGCTTCTCGGCGTGGCGCGCATCCCGAGGTGCCAGGGCATCAGGGGATCCCGTCTGGGCGGGTGCCCTCCTCGTCGCGGTGGCGCTCTCCTTCGGCTATCGAGCCCACCAACGCGCGCCCGTGGTCGCGACGAACCGGGCCCTCTCCCAGGAGTCCACGCGCAACTACCCCAAGGGCGTCCCCGCGCTCATCGACTACGCGAAACGGGATGCTCGCACCGGCAACGTCCCGGCGGTGGGCCGCGAGCTCGAGGCGCTCCTGGCCGCGGGCTTCGTGGACTACACGACGCTCCTGGACGACCCCGCGATCGCCGGTCTGGTGGGCTACCGCGAGGTCCAACGCCCGCTGAACGAGATGGCGCGGGCCACCCTCGATCGGCTGTCGAGGGCCGAGGACCCCTTCCAGATCGAGCTGGTCCTGATGGCGGGCGCGCACAATGCCCTGGGGAATACCGACGAGGTGATCGAGCTCCTGGAGCGGGCCAGGGCCAAGGGAGGCCCCCATCAGGCTGAGGTCGAGGCCGGCCTCCGCTCTCGGGACGCGGCCGGATCCTCGAACTGACGATTCCCCCAGGGGGATCGTCGGGTCTTGGCTCTCCATGGGCCTTCCCAGCCCATTTTGGGTCACCCGAGGGGAATTGACTCCAGATTCCTCGAGATTCCCCGACACATTCGGGGCCCAGCTCCCACTCATTCACTGGACTCATCCTCCTCGAAAGAGGGCGCGGGATGGGAATTCACTCCAGGTCTCGAGCGGGGGCAGGGTGCTCCCCCGGGGACAGGAAGGTTCAAGGAACTCCAACAATGCACAAGTTGTTCATCATTCTCGCTGCCCTGTTGCTCGCCGTCGGCGCCAATGCGGGCACGCTGTACGAGGTCGAGACCGAGTCGACCACGCCGGTCATCGGCGGTGTCACCATCACGACCATCGCGCAGGCGAACGGCGCTTCCACGGCCAACGCGGGGAGCTGGGGTGGCGGTACGGCCTTTGCCGGCACCACGACCATCCTCCCCCCGACCACCAGCCCGGTTAGCACGATCACGATCAAGCTGGGCGGTCACGGTGCGGTCAGCGTGACGAGCGGCGGCGCGGTCAACGGCGGCATCCAGACCGGAGATGTCTGCGCGTACCTGTTCGGGTTCTGCGCCATCGCGATCCCGGTGGCCACGGGCACGGCCGGCACCGTCACGGCAGGTGGCTATGGCATCAACCTGACCTTGACCAACCAGAAGTGGACCACGGGTGTTGCGAAGGCCGGTGGCCTCACCAGCCTGGGCAATGCGCTGCCGAACGTGACCACGACCGGTTCGTTCAACCTGACCGCCGGTGGTGGTGGCACGATCCAGCTGGTCGTCGCCAACAAGCTCGTGACCTCCGCGCCGAGCTTCGGCCTGCAGAGCACGACCTCGTCCCCGACGATCCTGCGCCTGCGCTACAACGGCGTTCCGGAGCCGGGCACGCTGCTGCTCCTCGGCGCCGGCGCCCTGGGCCTGGTGACGGTGGGTCGCCGCCGCAGCTAGGCTCCTTCGCTAGCTGAACGTCCTCGAAAGGGCGGTCACCTCGGTGGCCGCCCTTTCTCTTTGTCCCCTCCGGACGGGTGGCTCCGAGAGCGGCGGCGCAGCACCTCGTAGCCGCCGACCTGCTCCAGGCGGCCGAAGCGCTCTCGCAGGGTCTCGTCGAGCAGGGTGGAGCCGGCGGACGGGACGCGGCTGCGCAGGTCTTCCCGCCAGCGGTCCAGATGATCGTCGGGAAAGCTGCGGCGCAGGATCACCAGCGACACCTCGTGCCGCTCGAGGTCGGCGATCATCTCCGCCTGAATGGGCTCGGTGTCGGCGACGGCGGGGTGCAGCTCGTGGTAGCGGACGGCCGGCAGGCGCCCGAGCAGGAAGTAGAGCCGCATGGGGCTCGTGAGCAGCGCGTCGTGGCGCCGCTCTCCGGCGTAGAGCCGACCCCCCTCCGGGAGGTTCTGCTCCACCAGCTCCGCCAGCCTCAGCAGGGCCGGCACGTCACTCGGCAGGACTCGCATGCCCCTCGCGGTCGGGAGCGGCGCGTCCGCGGTGTGCCGGGGCGTCTCGACGCCATGGCGGACCAGCGGAGCCACGCCGTGGGCGGCGATCAGGGCGGCCGCCGTGCCCAGGGTGGCGAGCCGGAGGCTCCGCTCCTCCCGGATCCGAGGCCAGGCCGGTGCGAGGGCCAGGGCGGCCATGGCGCTCCACGAGACGACGTGGGTGTTGATCTGCACCCTCGCGGCGAGCTGGTGCAGCAGGAAGGTCGCGAACAGGGCAAGGGCCCAGGGGCGCAACCGCCGGTCGCGCAGCGCCACAGCCAGGGCGAGGAGCTGCGCGACCCAGGGGAGCCAGAAGGTCAGGCTGTTGCCGGCGGCCAGCGCGGCCGCGCGCCGGGTCGCTTCGGGGTCGAAGGTCGTCGTCGGCCAGAGGGGCAGCTGCTCCGGCCGCGAGCTCGCGAAGTCCCCGAGCGGGAAGCGCACGAGGTCCTGCCAGAGATCGGGGCCCGTGGAGAGTGCCAGGGCGACCATGGGCGGCGCGAAGACGGCCAGGGCGGCTGCGGCGGTCGTGGCAACGCAGCGAAGGGCGCGCGGCCAGGAGCCGGTGTCCTGGTGGCCCCGGCCCAGCTGGTAGAGGGCGACACCCAGCGCGGAGTAGGCGGCCACGTCGTGCTTGAACAGGGCGGCTGCGCCCAGGGCCAGGCCGGCCGCAACGGCGCCCTTGCCGCGTGTCTGCCCCGCGACGAGGCCCCAGGCCAGGATGCCGAGCAGCAGGGCCGGCGGATAGCTGCCACAGCTCCGGTGGTAGGGCGTGGCTGCGATCGCCACGACCAGCACCAGGGCGCCCGCGAGCGCCGAGCCCCTGGTTCCGCCCGCGCGCCGCACGGCCCAGAAGAGCGCGGCGCTGGCTCCGGCCAGCAGCAGGCTGGCTGCGATCGGGCTGACGAGCCACTGCAAGCCGAAGAGCGCGAAGAGCCCCGCGAGCAGATAGAACTGCCCGGGCGCATAGATCGTCCAGAAGTCCCGGTAGGGCAGGTCGCCAGCAAGCACGCGCATGGCGCCCACCTCGGCCACGCCGCCGTAGAGGCCGCCCCGCCAGTCCAACGAGAAGAGCGCGAGAGCTCCCAACACGACCAGGCCCAGCCATGCGAGGTCGCCGGGCCGGCTGCGCGGGTTCAAGGTGCGCCGTCTACTTCGGGAGGCGGTAGCGGCGGGGCAGGTTCTCGAACTCGGCGGGTCGCTTTTCCCGCTTGGCCTCGAAGGCCTCGGCCATGTCCTGACCGAAGAACATCCCGGACTGCCAGGTCGCGATGTAGTTGAGGCCCTCCTGCACGCTGTGGTCGCGCGTGTAGTTGAGCATCTCCTTCGAGCCCCAGATCGCCAGCGGCGACTTCTCCGCGATCTCGTTGGCGATCTCGAGGACGTCGGCCAGCATGGCCTCCTGGGTCGGGTAGACCTCGTTGACGAGGCCGAGCTCCCTGGCCCTCGCCGCCGGCATGCGGCGGCCGGTGTAGGCGTACTCGCGGGCGACGCCTTCGGGGATGAGCTTCGGCAGCCTCTGCAAGGTGCCGACATCGGCGGTCAGGCCGATGTTGATCTCCTGGATGCAGAAAAAGGCATCCTCGGTGCAATAGCGCATGTCGCAGGCGCTGATCATGTCCACGCCGCCGCCCACGCAGCCGCCCTGGATCGCCGCGATCACGGGCATGCGCGCGCGTTCGAGGGCGTTGAAGCTCTCCTGGAAGACCAGGGCGCTCTCCCGGGCCTGGCTGCGCAAGCGGCCCGTTTCGCGCGGCGTCCGCTCGCTGCCACCGACGGGCCCGTCGCCGATGCCCGAGAACACGGCCAGGTCCATGCCCGCCGTGAAGTGCCTTCCGGTCGACGAGAGGACGATCGCCCGGGCCGCGCCCTCCTCGTCCAGCTGATCGATGATGGCCGGCAGCTCCCGCCAGAAGTCGGGGGTCATCGAGTTGAAGGCGTCGGGGCGATTCAACTTGACGTGGGCGACGGGGCCTTCGTGGTCGACGTCGAAGCACTTCAGGTCTTCCATGATCCTCTTCTCGCGTGTCAGGCGCGGTTGCGGCCGCCGGGCACCTCGACGGTGTCCGTATCGCGGCCTGGGTGCATGACCGTACCGGGCAGGGCACCGGTGTGCTCCTGGCCCCTCACGATCTCGGTGCCATTCACGAAGACGTGGTCGATGCCGATTGCGTCGGCGTAGAGGCGCCTCCTCGGAGTGGGCGCCCTTGTCGAGGTTCTCCCGGTAGGCGGGATCGCTGAGCACCTGCTTGCGCTCCTCGACGGGCCTGCGGAAGAGCTCCGCCCAGCCCGGCAGGGCGTCGAAGACGAAGCCCGAGTGCAGGTTGATGCGCACGGTCGGCGTCTGGGGAACCGTGAGGGCCAGGACGGTGGCGCCGCGGGCCGCGGCGTAGTCGCCCGCCGAGAGCTGGGCCTCGACGAGCTCCGGGTCCTGCGAGCTCGGCGCGAGCAGGTTCCAGTTGAGGGGCCGGTTCGCGGCCAGCGACATGTCCGTCATCAGCTGCTTCTGCTCGTCGGTGAACTTGCCGACGCCCGGCAGGAACTCGAGAGCCGTGCCGGGTAGATCCCGAATCGCACCGGCCAGGGCGACCAGCTCTTCACGGCTGGCGTGGCGCGAGGGCACGGGCTGGCCCTCGCCATCGTTGTGGGTGGGCGCCACGGTGGAGGAGAAGCCCAGGCCACCCTCGCGGATCGACTGCTGGAGGAGCGCGATCATCGCCAGGAGCTCCTGCTCGGTCGCCTCCTCGCCGACGGCCCGTTCGCCCATGACGACCCGACGGATGGCGGAGTGGCCGACCATGAACGCCGCGTTGACGGCGAGCTCGTTCTCGAGCCGCCCGAGGTACTCGCCGAAGTGGGTCCAATCCAGGGCACGCCCGCTTCGAGGCTCTCGAGTGGCATGCCCTCCACGCGGGCCAGCATTCGCATCAGGTAGGGGCCCGCCTCGGGCACGAGGGGTGCGACACTGAACCCGCAGTTGCCACCGATCACGGTCGTCACGCCGTGGTAGGGCGAAGGTGAGAGGGTGCCATCCCAGAAGGCCTGGGCGTCGTAGTGGGTGTGCACGTCCACGAAGCCCGGACAGACGATCCGACCCGCCGCGTCGATCGTGTGGGTCGCGTCTTCCGATACCTCGCCGATCGCGGCGATCCGACCGTTCCGGATGCCCACGGAGGCGGCGCGGGCCGGTCGGCCGGTGCCGTCGACTACGCTACCGCCATCGATTCGCACGTCGAGCATGGGAGATCCTCCACTCGGGGGGGAGCGAGGGTATCGCGCTCGTGCCCCCTGGAGCCCGTCCGAGGGCTTTCTTCCCCTGGGGGCTCCAGGGGTGGCCATCGGCTGGCACGCGAAGGCTCGGTGGTACCCTGCCCGGTTCGCCCGATGGCGACCGAACGGCCTCCCTTCCGATGAACGACACCGACCAGGGCAGCTCGATGCACCGCCTGTGCGCCACGCCTCTGGGCGTGCTGGCGTTGGCCGGCGTGTTCTCCGGCCTCGGCCTGATCCTCTTCGGCCCCGCCCTGCAGGGCGGCTTCGTCGCCGACGACGTCGGCTACGTGCTCAACAACCCCTACGTCCAGACCGCCGACTGGAGGCACCTGCTCGCCGCTCTCGATCCGCTGGGAGACGCCGCCTACTACGTGGCCAACTACGCGCCCGTGCACCAGCTGGTCACCATGGTCGAGTGGCAGCTCTTCGGAGACGAGACCTGGGGCTATCACCTGGTCAACGTGCTCCTGCACGGGATCTGCTCGGCGCTGCTGGTCGCCTGGTTCTTCCGCACCGGCTTGTCCGGGCCGGCCGCATGCGCCCTGGGCTTCGTCTTCTTCGCGCATACCGCCAACGTCGAGACCGTGGCGTGGATCTTCCAGACGAAGACCCTGCTGTGTCTCGCGCTCGGCACGGGCTCTCTTCTCGCCTTCGAGCGGCGGCCCCTCCTGGCCACGGCGCTCTTCGCCCTGGCCTTGCTCGCCAAGATCGCGGCGCTCCTGGCCTGGCCCGTGCTGGCGGCGTGGCTCTGGGTGCGGGGGCCCGACGCTCTCTCGCGCGGCCGTGTCTGGATCCTCGCCTGGGCCGTCGTCGCGATCCTGTGCGCGATCCCCGAGTTCCTCATCTTTGCGGACACCGGTCATGCCGCCCTCCTGGATCGCTACTCGGGGCCCTTCGAGCAGGGCCGCTCGATGCTCGGACTGGCCGCACGCTACCTGGTGATGGCGGCCACGACCCTCGGAGTGGCGTTCTCCCACGAGCCGCCGGTCGCGGGGCTGGCCGACCCCTGGTGGTGGGCCGGACTGCTCGCCTGCCTGGCGCTGGCGTGGCGCATGACGACGACCCTGGCGCGCCGCGAGATCGAGGGCGTGCACTGGCTGTGGGCGGCTGCGGCCTACGCACCGGCCTCCCAGGTCTTCACCTTCCTCTTTCCGATGGGCGACCGCTACCTCTACACGGTCCTACCCGGCCTCCTCGCGGGATCCGCACTCGCGCTCCACGGGGCCACGGGTTCGCTCCGCTTCGGCCGGATCCGGCCCTGGCTCGGGCCCCTGCTGGCTGCGGGTCTCGCCCTGCTCTTCGCCTCCCATTCCTATCAGCGCGCGCCCCTCTGGCGAAACGAGATGCT
This sequence comes from Deltaproteobacteria bacterium, assembly GCA_002687015.1. GTDB lineage: Bacteria > Myxococcota_A > UBA9160 > UBA9160 > UBA6930. The sequence continues at coordinate 13,493 of NYZB01000276.1, read as the reverse complement.
GCTGATGGTCGACTCCGCCCGGAAGTACCCGGACGGAAGGAGCGCCGCCTTCCTCGGGGCACGGAGCCTGACACGCGAGGGCGATCTGGACGGCGCCTACGAGCGGCTCGAGAAGCTCGCGAACCGGGGCTTCGACGCCTACCAGATCCTCCAGGATCCGGTCCTCCAGCCTCTCCGAGGGCATCCCGGATACGAAGCCCTGCATCGCCGTCTGGTCCAGAACTGGCTGGACCACGGAGAGGGGCGACGCGCGGGGCAGTCGGACTGGATGGCCCGGGCGGCGGCGTACCTGGCGATCGGCGACCTGGCTTCGGCGGAGAACGCGCTCGGGGCCGCCATCGAGGTCGGAGGACCCTGGCAGGAGAGCGCGGAGGCGCAGCTCCGGCAGGTGCAGGCCGCCCGGTCGAAGGGCTCCTGATCCGCTCACCCGGCCGGCGCGGGGAGGATCGGGCCGCTTCGGCTGGTCTACAGTCGGACCAGGGAATTCTCGATCGTCGGAGGTCCAATGGCAGGTCGGCTCGAAGGCAAGGTGGCGTTCATTACCGGTGCCGCGTCCGGGATCGGCGCGGCCAGCGCGCTGCGCTTCGCGGAGGAAGGTGCGATCGTCGCCGGCTTCGACCTGAACGACAAGTTCGAGCCGGACTGGGAGGAAGCCACGCGCGTGGCTTCGCGCAGCAGCTTCGCCACCGGTGATGTGCGCGACGAGGCGCGTATCCGGGAGGTCGTCGGCGAGGCGAAGCAGGCCTTCGGCCGCATCGACGTGGTGCTGAACTCGGCAGGCGTGGCCGGCGGCGGCATGGTCCATATGCTCGAGGAAGACGCCTGGGACCACGTCATGGACATCAACATGAAGGGCACCTTCCTGGTGAACAAGCACGTGGTGCCCGTCATGATGGAGGGTGGCGGCGGCTCGGTCATCAACGTGGCCAGTGTCGAGGGCATCGAGGGCTTCATGGGCGGCAGCGTCTACAACGCGTCCAAGGGCGCCGTGATCCTGCTGACCAAGAACATGTCGATCGACTACGCGAGCGCCGGCATCCGCGTGAACGCGATCTGCCCCGGCTTCGTCGACACGCCCCTGCTCCGCGCGACCTTCAGGATCGAGGGCGCCAAGGCGTTGGAGGACCAGATCCGCGCCGCCCACCAGCTCGGCCGCTTCGGCAAGCCCGTCGAGCTGGCGAACGCGGCGCTCTTCCTCGCGTCGGACGAATCCTCCTTCGTGACCGGTGTGGCGCTGCCCGTGGACGGCGGCTATCTGGCCGGCCACCGCTTCACGGGTTGACTTTGCCATGAGCCGTACGATCGCCCTCGGGCTTCTCGCCTCTCTACTCCTCACCAGCTGCAGCGTCTACCGCGCCTTCGTCCCGAAGAAGGACTACGACACCGAGCCGCCGACCCTGCCGGCCGATCTGGGCTCGCCGGCCGTGATGGTGTTCACGAAGACCAACGCCTTCCGCCACGAGGAGGCGATCCCCGCCGGGGTCGCCTTGATCGAGGAGATTGCCGCTCGCCGCGGCTGGTCGGTCTTCCACACCGAGAACGGAGCGAGCTTCGAGCCCGAGCTGCTGGCCCGCTTCGACGCCGTCGTCTGGCACGTGACCAGCGGCGACGTCCTCACCGAGGGGCAGAAGGCCGCCTTCCAGGGCTGGCTCGAGGAGGGCCACGGCTGGGTCGGCACCCATGCGGCCGGTGACGGCTCCCATACCTGGGACTGGTACCGCAAGAACCTGATCGGCGTGGACTACGGCCAGCACCCGATGGGCCCGCAGTTCCAGGAGGCCCGCGTCCACGTCGAGGATCGCGACCACCCGGGCACGGCGAAGTGGCCCGAGACCTTCTTGCACACCGAGGAGTGGTACTCCTTCACCGAGAGCCCGCGGGCCAAGGGCTTCCGCGTGCTCGCCACCGTCGACGAGTCGACCTACTCCCCGCGCATCGACTGGCTCTGGCTCGACGAAGACCTCTCGATGGGCGACGACCACCCGATCGTGTGGACGACCTGTGTGGGCAAGGGGCGCGCCTTCTACTCGGCCCTCGGCCACCAGGCCGTCGCCTACCAGACGCAGCACCTGAAGGACCTGATCGAAGGCGCGATCGCCTGGGCCCTCGGTCAGGAAGGTCCCGCCTGCCCCTGAACCCTCTGTTGGTGACGGCGTTGGCCTGCCGGTCTCAGTTCAGGCGCTCGGGTTGGTAGCCGCGCGCCCGGTCGACGAGGGCGAGTGCGGCGAAGACGACGATCAGGATCGCGGGGAGGATGGCCAGGGTCTGGAAGGAGGTGCCGGCGGCGCTGCGCAGCACCTCCTGCAGGGGCTGGCCCGAGAGCGCGGCGAAGGCCTCGGGACCACCCGCGACCTCGATCTTCGCCCGGTCGAAGATGGCTCCGAGCTGCGGCAGAACGAAGTTGATCGCCAGAGCGCCGGCGACGCCCATCAGGCCGACGAAGAGCTCGCCGCCGCGGGGGTAGCGCTCCGACACGTTGGCCAGCATGGTCGGCCACATGAAGCAGACGCCGAGGCCCCAGACGGTCGCGGCACCGATCGCCATGGTGGGCGAGTCGACGCGGGCGAGGGCCAGGAGACCGAGCGAGGCCAGCACCGCCGAGCCCCAGAGCATCCCCACATTGGAGATGCGGTGGGCGATCGGGCCTGCGAAGTGGCGCAGTACGAACATCATCCCACTCACGTAGATCAGGAGCCAGATGCCGCGCATGCCGACCGTGCGGGTGAGTGTCAGGTCGATCCACTGTCCGGGCGCCAGCTCCGAGGAGGCCGTGAGGAACATGCACACCCACCAGACCAGGAACATCGGCTTGCGCGGGATCTCGCGGAACATGTCCGCCATGGAAACGCCAGCCGCCGCGCGCTCGGTACGCGGGAAACGGGTGCCGAAGTAGAGGGTGATGGCCACCGTGGCCGGGAGCAGGATCATCCCGAAGCGCGCCTGCCAGCCGATGCCCAGCGCGCCCAACCCGAGCTCGATCAGCCCTCCGGCGATGATCCCCGCCGGCCACCATGCGTGGACGATGTTCAGGCGATTGGTCTTGTCCTCCGGGTAGAGCGCCGCGACCAGGGGATTGACCGCCGCCTCCATGAAGCCCCAGCCGAGGCCGGAGAGCAGGAAGCCGAGCCACAGGAGGTCGTAGACCCCCGGGCCTTCGGCGAGCGCCGGCGCGGCGAGGGTCATGGTGGTGCCCACCACGAAGGCGCTCGCCGCGATGAGCAGGCTGCGTCCCTGCCCGATGGCGTCGAGGAACACGCTTGCGAGGAAGAGCGTGGAAGCGAAGCCCAGGAATGCAATCCCCAGCAGCTGCCCCGCCATCTCGCCCGAATGGGCCGGATCGATGCTGGCGAGGTACTGCGCCTCCAGTGTTCCGATGATGCTCGCCCGCAGGGAGAAGGAGAGCCCCGCGGTGAACAGCGTCAGCGTGCTGAAGACGAAGATCTTCCGGGTCGGGTAGTCGGCGCGCGATTGATTCATGGCTCGCGTAGAATACGTGCCGTCGGTCCGGACCTACAAGGAAACTCCATGCGTCGCGCGATTCCGCTCCTGGCTCTCGTCTGTCTCCTCGCCGGCGGCTGCAGTGCCTGGCGGACCTTCTTCCCTTCCCACAGCTACGAGACCGAGCCCCCCGAGCTGCCGGCGAACCTCGGCGCTCCGGCCCTCCTCGTCTTCACCAAGACCAATGGCTTTCGCCACGAGGAGGCGATTCCGGCGGGGCTCGCCCTGCTCGAGGAGATCGCCGCGGAGAAGGGCTGGTCGCTCTTCCATACCGAGAACGGTGCGGCCTTCACTCCCGAGATCCTGTCCCGCTTCGCCGTCACGGTCTGGCACAATACCAGTGGCGACACCCTGAACCCGGACCAGAAGCAGCACCTGAGGGAATGGCTGGAGCAGGGCGGTGGCTTCGTGGGCCTGCACGGCGCCGGGGGGGACCCTTCCTACGATTGGGCCTGGTACGTCGAGGAGCTGATCGGCGCGCAGTTCATCGGGCACACCATGGGCCCGCAGTTCCAGGACGCGACCGCCGTGGTCGAGGACCGGACGCATCCCGCGACCCGCGATCTTCCCGAACGTTTCGTCCACCACGAGGAGTGGTACAGCTTCGACCGCAGCGTCCGTGAGAGGGGATTCGACGTGCTCGTCCGCGTGGACGAGAGCAGCTACAGCCCGGAGCTCCACCTCCTCTGGATGGACGAGGACCTGCGCATGGGCGACGACCATCCCGTGGTCTGGTCGCGATGCCTGGGCCGGGGCCGCACCCTCTTCTCGGCCCTCGGTCACCTGGCCGCCGCCTATCAGCGACCCGAGATGAAGAGCCTGCTCGGCGGCGCTCTCTCGTGGGCGATCGGGGCGGAAGGGCCGGCTTGCGACGGCTGAGTCGCCGCCTCTGTTGTTGACCTTCGGCGGAAGCGGGCGGTAGGATAGATGGCCGGGAAGGGCTTCGAGGCCCACCATGCGGTCCTTCCTGCTACTCCTGCTCGTCCTGTTGCCGGCACACGCCCTGGCCTTCGCCGCGTACCCCGGCTTCACCCTCTCCAACATGCCTCGCTGGTCGGCCACGCCCGTGCAGGGAGCGGGCCTTCACGACGGCATCCAGGTCGGCATCGCCCCTGGCTTTGCCGCTTCCTTCGGGCTCACCGATCCCGCCGAGATCGCCGCCTTCGATGCCGCCCTGGTCCAGTCCTTCCGCGTCTGGGAGACGCCCGATCTCCACTTCGACATCCAGTTCGACGCGGCTCCCGGGCGCGAGATCGACGTCTTCTCCGCCACCTCCCAGGACCCCATCTTCCAGGGCAACGTCAGCACCGGCTTCTCCTTCCTGGACCAGTGGTTCATCACCGGCGTGACCCTCACCTCCGGTGCGGTGATCACGGGGCCCGCCATCGTGAAGTCCAGCATCGTCGTCGCGACCGACCGCTTCAACATCCTCTTCTCGCTGCTCCTCGGCGGCGGGCTGGCGACGCCCGCGGACTACACCAACCGGCTCATCAACCTGATGGCCCACGAGATCGGTCACTCCCTGGGCCTCGGCCACCCGAACGAGAGCACCAGCTGGGACGACGACGGGGATCCCCTGAGCGTCTACCAGCCGGCGGATCCGCTGAACCCGGTGGCCGGCCTGGTGGCGACGGCCCAGCTGGATTCCTTTGCGATGATGTGGGGCGGCCAACGGCCGGACTTCCTGCGGACGGACCTGCGGCCGGACGATCTCTCGGGGCGCAACGCGCTCTATCCGACCGTGCCCGAGCCGGGGCTCCTCCTGCTGCTGGCCGCCGCGGCCGCGGCCTCCCGCAAGGGCTCGCTCCGTCCTCAGCCTTCACAGGCCCCGATGGCCGAGAATCCGCCCGCCTTGTCGTAGATCGCGATGTGCTTCGGCCGATCGGCCTGGGCGGCGCCCGAGTAGATCACGGTGTGCTTCTCGAACTCGTAGATCAAGAGCCCCGCCATCTCGCGGCTCGGCCCTCGCAGCTCCTGGGAGCTCTGCCCCACGGTCAGCAGCGCCCATTCCGGAACCCGGCCGTAGTCGTCGCCGGATGCGTCGTCGTAGTGCTCGAAGAGCATTTCGAGCTTGCGGTCCGGAGTGGTGCAGTGGATCGTCCAGCTTCCCGCGGCGGCTTGGCCGGCGGCCAGCAGGGTGCCCGCCACGACCAGGGGGATTGCGATCCTTCGAATGTGCATGGCGGTCTGCTCCTCTGGCCGCGATTCCTTGCGGCGTGGGTCACACGAGCCCGCGGCCTGGTTCACCCCTTGCGAGGTCCATTGAATGAGCTGTGCGAAGACCGCTCTTCGCTCGAGCCGGGCGCGGAGCCCGCCCCGGCAGTGAACCCGGGCTCGGGAGCCTGCCACTCCCCTCGCCAGCAAACGGTATCGTTCGCCACCTGAAAGCGGAAGGAACCCATGGAAGCCCTGCGCGAGCATCTGCGCGACGACCCGGTCGGCCGGCGGGTCCACGCGATCGGAGCGGCGATCCGGGCTCGCGGCGGTCGGGCCCTCCTCGTGGGAGGCGCCGTGCGCGACGCCTTGCTCGGCCAGCCGTCGAAGGACCTCGACGTCGAGACCTTCGGCCTCAGGCTGCCGGAGCTCTCGGAGGTTCTCGGCGAGTTCGGCGAGGTGATGACGGTGGGGCAGTCCTTCGGGGTGCTGATGATCCGCGGGCTCGACGTGGACTTCTCGCTGCCCCGACGCGATAGCAAGACCGGCGCAGGGCATCGCGGCTTCGAGATCCAGGTCGATCCGGAGCTCGACTTCAGCGAGGCCGCGCGCCGCCGGGACCTGACGATCAACGCCATCGGCTTCGATCTCGTCACCGGAGAGCTGCTCGACCCCCACGGAGGCGTGGCGGACCTGGAGGCCGGCCGTCTGCGGGCCACCGATCCGCAGAGCTTCTCCGAGGATCCGCTGCGCGGTCTCCGGGTGGCCCAGTTCGCGGCGCGCTTCGAGATGGAGCCCGATGCCGAGCTCACCCGTCTCTGCTCGCAGCTCGACCTCTCGGAGCTTCCCGGGGAGCGGCTCGGCGAGGAGTTCAACAAGCTGCTGCTGAAGGGGCGCAAGCCCTCGCTCGGCCTGCGATTCCTCGACGAGAGCGACCTGATCCGCTTCTTCCCGGAGCTGGCCGAGCTTCGGGGTGTACCGCAGGACGCGGAGTGGCACCCCGAGGGCGACGTCTGGATCCACACCCTGATGGTGCTCGACTCCGCTGCAGAGCTGCGCACGGGCGATCCCGGCGAGGATGCGGCCCTGATGTTCGCGGCCCTCTGCCACGATCTCGGGAAGCCGGCGACGACCGAGGTGATCGAGGGCCGCATCCGCTCTCGCGGCCACGAGAGTGCGGGCCTGCCCCCGACCTCGGCCCTCCTCGAGAGGCTCCGCATCTCGAACGAGCTCATCCGTGCGGTCGGCCTCCTGGTCCTGCACCACCTCTCCCCGACCCTCTTCGTCCAGAACGGCGCGGGGCCGCGTGCCTATCGCAGGCTCGCCCGTGAGCTCGCAGCGGGCGGCGTCTCGATGGAGCTGCTCGAGCGCATCGCACGGGCGGACCAGCTGGGCCGCACCACCGAGGAGGCGCTTCGCGGCGAGTTCGAGGCTGGGGAGGCCTTCCTCGAGAAGGCCCGCCAGCTGGCCATCCCCGCCGAGGGTCCGAAGGACGTGGTCCTCGGCCGCCACCTGATCGCACGCGGGCTGTCGCCCTCGAAACGCTTCGGCGAGATCCTGAGCGCTTGCCGGGAGGTCCAGGACGAGCGGGGATGGACCGATCCGGAGCGGATCCTCGACCTGGTCCTCACCGGGGAGCAGGAGGGTCCACTCTAGGCGGCGGGTCTCCGCTTCACTTGCGCGCGAAGATCTGCAGGCTCGTCACGGCGCTGGCGAAGCTGCGGGCCTCTTCCTCGCCGATCTGCATCCGCTCCATCGCCTCCCGGACCCTCGGATCCTCGAGAGGGATCGCTTCTGCGAAGCTGGACTCCCGATCGATGCGGACCTCGCTGAAGCCGGCCTTGGCGATCGTGTCCAGGTACTCGCTGCGAAGGCTGGCGCCGCCCACGCAGCCCAGGTACGCATCGATGCTCTCGATCACCTTCTGCGGGAGCTCTCGCTCGAGCACGATGTCGCTGATCATCAGCCGGCCGCCCGGCTTGAGCACGCGGTAGGCCTCGGCGTAGACCCGGTCCTTCTCCGGCGAGAGGTTGATGACGCAGTTGGAGATGATCGCGTCGACGCTGGCGTCCTCGATCGGAAGCTCTTCGATGTGTCCCTTGCGGAACTCGACGCTGTCCTGGAGGTCGACCTTCCTCGCGTTCTCCCGCGCCTTCTCGAGCATGGCGTCGGTCATGTCGACACCGATCACGTGGCCTTCGGGGCCCACCTGGCGGGCCGCGAGGAAGGCGTCCATGCCCGCGCCAGAGCCGAGGTCGACGACGGTCTCGCCGGGCTTCAGCGCATCGATCGCGGTGGGGTTGCCGCAGCCGACGCCCAGGTTCGCCCCCTCCGGCACGGCTCGGAGCTGGTCCTCGTCGTAGCCGAGGCGGCGGGCGGCCTCGTCGGCGCGGGCCGCATCCGGCGCGTCCTGGACGATGCGGGTGTAGCCCTCCCGCACCTGGTCGCGAAGGGTCTCGGGCTCGTTGGATCGCAGGGACGTCATGGGGATCTCCTTTCGATAGTTCCAAATATATCGAAATAAAGTCCCGGGTCAACCCCCCGCGTGCCTTCCCTCAGTCGTCGATCGTCCGGCACATCTCGGCCATTTGCGTGAAGGCCGGCATGAGCATCTCGATCAGGTCCGGCTCGGCCTCGACGGCGTCGAGCGCGTGGCGCATGCACAGGAGCCACTGGTCCCGCTCCGCGGAGCCGATCGGATAGGGCTCGTGGGCCGCGGGGATGATCACCCGCCCAAAACGCTCGCGGTAGCGCTCGGGCCCGCCCATCCACCCCGTGAGGAAGACCGTCAGCTTGTCCTCCATCGGGGAGATGTCCTCGGCGTGCATGTTGCGGATCGTCGCCGCTTCGGGCAGCTCGCTCATGTACTGGTAGAAGAGCTCGACCAGGCGGCGGATGCCCTCTTCCTTGCCCAGACGCAGGTAGGGGGATTCGGGAGGGGTGGGGTCGTTCATTCGCTCAAGCGCTCCTCGAGTCGCCTCGTGGGGGCTTCCCGCCAGGAGAGGGCCGTTCGGAAGCCGTCGGCCGAGATGTGGCTGCGCGCCGTGCCCGTGGAGGTAGGCACCGGGTCTCGGGTCATGTTGTCGATTGCAGCTCGTGGCCGCCAGTCGAGGCGCCTCAGGGGCCCCCGTCTGGGACCTGGCGCCTCACCGGGCCGCGGCCCTCAGGTTCCGCCGGACCGGCACCTGGCGTCCGGAGAGCAGGTCCAGGTCCAGCCTCTCTTGCGAGGGGTAGAGCCCGGGCACCTCACGCGTCACCCGGGTGACGGCCCGGAACCACGGCGCCTCCTTGACCTGGAAGATCCCGTTCGAGGCGACCTCGTAGTAGAGACGCTCGTCCACCTCGAGCCGGGGAGTGGTCTTCAGCAGGATGGGGGGTCGGTAGCTCACCCGGCTCTCCTTCGCGCACGGCTTCGCAGCACGAGGCCCGCAAGGTGGTTGGCGGTCGGCTGCTCCGGCAGGGGGCCCGCGACCTCGTCGAGCATCTGCTCCAACTCGGCCGATACGGTCGTGTTCGCCGGCTTCCACGGCACCTCGAGGGCGAAGCGACGGCCTCGCCCGCCGGGTCCTCGCCGGCGCGGCCCCAGGGCAGGCTCGGCCCCAGGAGCCGCTCGAGGATGGCGTGTGTCGCCCCGCGCCCGGGCCGCGGGATCTCGACGATGCGGTCGCCGAGCCGGCCGCCGCGGATCAGGGCGTCGTCGATCAGGTCCAGGCGGTTCGTCGCGCCCACGATGAAGATGCCGTCGGCCTCCTCCAGGCCGTCGATCTCGGCCAGCAGGGTGCCGATCACCCGATCGTCGATGTCGTGCCCGAGGTTCGCGCCACGGGCGCCGAAGTGGTCCAGCTCGTCGAAGAACATCACGACCTTGCCTGGTGCGGCCCGCGCGGCGTCGAACAGGGCCTGGATGCGCTGCTCGGTCTGTCCGTAGAACGAGCCGCGCAGCGAGCCGGGCTTCACGTTCATGAAGCGGGTCTCGGGCGCGTGATCGGCGAGGAACCCGGCGATGGCGCAAGCCAGCATCGTCTTGCCGACGCCGGGATCGCCCACGAGGGTCATGCCGCGCATCAGCCTCAGGCCGTGGCTCTCCACCAGCTCCGGGTGGAAGAGGTGGAGCTCCAGCTCCTGCCGCACTTCGGCGATCAGCGCATCGAGGCCTCCGATGTCCGAGAAGCGCGTCGCCGGCGCATGTTGCAGCAGGTGCTCGCCCTGGCGCTCCCCCGGGAGCCGCTCGAGCACACAGGGCACCTCGCTCGAGGCGAGCACCCGGTCGCCGGTGGCCAGGCCCCTGGTGAGGGCGGCATCGCAGAGGAGCGCCAGCTCCTCGTCGGCCTCGCCGCGCACGATCACCCGCTCGTCCAGCACCTCGGCCACGGTGAGGACGCGGCCGAGACGCGGCCCCGCGTGGCCCCGGGAGACGACCAGGCCGCTGCCCGGGTCGAGCCACACCTCGTCGCCGGCCTTGAGCTCGACGTCCGCGAGCTGGGGCAAGGTCCCGACGATCTGCCTTCCGCCGCGGGTCGCCACGTCCAGGCGCCCGTCCGCGCAGGCCCGCAGCACGATGCCGGGGTGCAGGGGCGGCTGCTGCAATGCTTCGAGCTCCTCCCTCGCTTTGGCGCCCTGTGCCTTCGCCTTCTCCAGGGCGACGCGGGTCTTGGCGAGCTCCACGCCGATCTCCCGACGGCGCTCGATCAAGCGTCGCGCGACCACGCGCAGGGCCTTCGGGTCGCCCGAGGCCTTCGCGATCGCCGCGATTTCGGCGTCCGGTTCGAGGTCCTCTCCCTTGAGCAGCTGGATCAGTTCGTCGGACACGTCGTCTCCTTCTCGGGGGTGGCCGGGCTCGGCGCGCCCACAGGGGGTCTTCCTGGCGCCCCGTCGGCGAAGGCGCCGAGCTCCCGGTCCCAGGCCTCGGCTCCGGGACCCGTCACGCCGAAGTGGCGCTCCTCCATCACCCCGCCGCTCCACCCGTAGAGGCGGAAGCCCGGTCGGCTCGCAGGCAGCGCGGCGATCTTTCCGCCCACCAGGGCGACCATGTAGGGCGAGGGGAACAAGGTCGCCTGCACCTGCTGGTCGTCTTCGGAGAAGAAGACCCAGTTGGCGTCGCAGTCCGGTCTTTCCAGGCAGGCGTCGCAGGGGTTGTGGTTGTGGTGCCAGCCGACCGGGCGCAGACCGTCCCTTCGGGCCAACGCCGCGCTCCGGGCCGCGACGAAGCTGCCCGGGTCGAAGGCGAAATGCGTGTTCGACTGGCCCCCTCGGCCCGGCGTGAGCGGCAGGGCCTCTGCAACCGAGAGCTGTACGGCGCGACGGGTGGAATCGTGGTGCAGCCGTCCGAGCAGCAGCTCGGCGCCCTCGACGGAGCCGGTGCTCCGGACCCGGTCATGAAGGCCCGCCAGGACCTCCGCCGCAAAGCCCACCCCGAAGCTGCCCGGGGCCACGTCGGGCAGGTCGGCGGGCTCGAGCGGAAAGGGAGAACGGCTGATGCGGACCTTGCCAAGCCCGGCCGGGTCCCCGGCCGGGTCGGCGGCGACGTTCCAGCGGACGCGCTCCTTGGCGCCGATGCGCCCCGCGGCATCGAGGCTGCGAATCAGGGCTCTGGCCTGGCTCGCGAAGGCCTCCAGACCGAAGTGCCGCGGGGTGCCGCCGGCCACGCCGACCGCAAGCCCCGTGATGACGGGCCGTCCATCGCCGAGCCACTCCGGCGTCACCTGCAGGTCCGGCCAGGCGCCCTCGTTGGCCAGCTCGCCCATCCACACGCTCCGGAAGATCGCGGCCTCGATGCAGGGGGCCGCGCTCGCCTGGGTCGTGGCGGCGAGGTCGCCGCTCTCGCGTCGCACTTCGAGAGTGAAGCGCCAGGGGAGCTCGCTCATGGTTCGTCGCCTCCGGGCGTGCCCGGCGGTCCCGAGGTGTCCGGGACCGTCGGGCGGGTGCTTCAACCGGCGCTCACCTCGGGAACCAGGTCGATCTCGGTGTCGGCGGCGATGCCGAGGTCGTCCAGGATGGCGCCCGGGTCGAGCTCCCTGCCGCGCAGCACCGCCTGGTAGAGGTGCTGGGGCGGAAGGCCGAGGTGGGAGACGGCCTCGTTCACGACCTGACCCACCGTCGAGGTGGCGGGCACCTGCTCCAGGTGCGCCTTGCGGCTGCCCTCCCAGTCGGACAGCGTGAGGTCGATCAGCGTCGGGCGGGTGGCGGCGGTCATGGGTCTCCCTTCGTGGGTTGGCTCAGCGGGTTTCGACTCGTACGGCTCGCGCCACCGGGTCGCGCCACAGCGGCGCCGAGCGCAGGGCGCGGACGCGCTCGCCCTCGCGCAGGAAGAGGCGCGCCGCCTCGGGGTCGAGAGGAGACTCGCTGGCGTAGACGCGCCCCGAGACGATCGCGTGCAGGTGCTCGAGCAGGGCCGGCAGCTTGGTGCCCGGCCGGAAGCGGGGGCCGAGGCAGACGAGCCCGCCGGGCGCCACGTTCGGGTGGACGATGGGTGCGTGTAGCTGGGCGACGCGCATCTGCAGGCTGCCGTCGCTGCAGCAGCAGTAGTCGTCGGCAAAGGTGAGCGAGAAGGGCAGGGGGCGGCGCACGACGCGGCAGCTTCGCTGGACGTCGGGCTCGAAGTAGGCGAGATCCCGGAAGACACCGTGGAGCCGGGCCGGGGGCTCGCCACTGCGCGGATCCGGAGCGAGTCGCACGCTGTCGCTGCGGTCACGCACGGCCTGGAGATCCCGGTCCATGGTGCGGCCCCTGAACGCCCGGATGACGTCGTTCATGATGGCGCCCCCCCACCCTCGATCGCGGGCCGCAGCAGGTAGCGGATCTCTCGCCCGGCACTCGAGGCGACGACCAGGTCCTGATCCGGGATTCCCAGGGATCGCCACGTGTGCGAGGCGAGGGTCTGCAGCCGGGCGGCATCCAGGCCGTCTCCGAGCTCGAGGGGCAGGCATTCGGCGGAGCCGCAGTGGGGGCAGCGCAGCTCCGCGTCGCTGACCGCCTCGCAGCGCTTCACCCGTTCCTGGCGTCCGCCACAGGCCGGACACACCAGGCCCAGCACCAGCGACCGGCCGGGGAAACGCACCCCATCGAGGGGAGCGCCGAGCTCCCTCTCCGCGGCGCACACCAGATCTCCGACCGTGTCGCCGTCCGGGCTGGGGCTCGCGGCGGGCGGTGAGGCGTGGGAGAAGCGGCACGTCGGGTTGCGGGCCAACCTCACCGAGCGCATGCGAGGCGGAGCCCCCCCGGCGATCTGCAGCTGGTGGCCGGCGAGGGCGTCGCCCTCCCCCAGCAACCCGCGGATGGCGAAGCTCATCTGCCAGCCCGACACGATCCCCCCGAAGGGCGAGGCGGTGAGGGTGGGAGGTGAGTCCGGAAGCTCCCGGTTGCGCCAGCTCGCGCAGGGTGCCGTCCGCTGCTCGCGCGCGATCTCGGCGAGGGCGTCGCCGTCGTAGCGGCATCCATAGCAGGCCAGGTCGGCCTCCTTCGGCCGGAACCAGGTGACCACGCCCAGCTGTCGCTCGCCGCTGCCGTCGACGGCGGCGTCGATCCAATCCACTCCGAGCTGCTGGGCGATGTCGGCAACGCGGAGTCGGCTCGCGCGGCTGTCGAGCCCCGTCAAGAGCAGGTCGCTATCGGCCAGCTGGCCGAGGCCCACGTCCTCGATGCGCTCGGGGAGCGCTCGCACCGGGCAGGAGGGGTTGAGCGCGGCCATCTGGGCGGCGCGCACCTGCGCCTTGGGCTCTCCGACGGCATCGGCCGGAAAGAGCTGGTTCCCCAGGTTCTCGGGCTCCACGACGCCCGGGTCGACGAGCAGGGTCCGGATCTGGAGCATCGCCGCGTGCAGGAGGAGCTGGGCTCCGAGCAGC
>NYZB01000275.1 GCA_002687015.1 Deltaproteobacteria bacterium | reverse complement strand
GAAGCGGCCCCCGGCAGCAGGCCGGACCGGACAGGCACGAATACGAAGAGACCGTCCTCGTCAGGCGAGCTGGGCCTCGATCCGCTTCAGGCAGGAGGTGATGAGGGCGCCGTCGTCCACTTCGTTCGGATGGAAGTCGCGCCGGTACCAGCGCCAGTAGTCCCGGCCATGGCCGCGCAGCAGCCCGCCGCGACCGAAGAGGAAGCGCAGGCCGTCGGCCCAGACCCGGCGGCGGAAGAGCAGGCCGTCCTTCCAGAGCATGTAGACGACCCGGTCCATGATCTCGACGAAGAGCCCGACGGTGTTCATGGCCAGGGAGGTGGCGCGAAGGGCGTAGCCCGGCGCGACCCGTTGCAGCACGTCGTAGGCGACGGCCTTGTGCTCGGCTTCTTCGAGGGCGTGCCACTGCCAGAGGGGGACCATGCGCGGATCCATGCCCTCGGCCCAGCGCTCGGGCTGGCTGAGCAGCTGGCGGGCGAGCAGTGCGGTCAGGTGCTCGAGGGCGGCCGTCCCCGCCAGGGAGAATCTGGGGAGACGTCGAATGCTCCACGTGCTCATTCGTCGCACCAGGTCGTTGCGCCAGGCGAGCGAGTCGTAGCCCTGCTCGAGCAGGAGCTTCACGTGGCGATCGTGCTGGTGGCTGTGTTGTCCCTCCTGACCCGCGAAGGCCCGGATCGCCTTGCGCAGGGCGGGGTCCTCGATCTCGTCCTGGAAACGCTGCACCGAGCGCACGAAGTAGGCCTCGCCCGGCGGAAACACGGAAGAGAGGGCGTCGAAGACGTGCGTTGCGAAGGGCTCGCCCCGGAACCAGTACCTGGGGAGGTCCTCCGACAGGTCGAAGGAGGGCCGGCGCACCGGAAGGGAGTACTCGGCAGGTGACGCGGACATGGGCTGCTCCCGGGGTCGCGCCCGGGAAGGATAGCGGAGGCGCCGCCCCGCCCCTACCGGGTCGGCTTGTACCAGATCGGCGACGTGTAGGCGCGCTCCTGGATCGTGGTCGGCCCCTCGAGCTCGCCCGGATCGATCCCGAGCGCCAGGGCATCGAAGAGGGAGTGACGCGGGGTCGGAATCTGGAGGACGCGCACGTAGTAGAAGGCGCTCTGGCTGGCGTCGAACTCCGGGTCCTGCCACACGGTGGCGAGCTCCGGCGCGCCGACGTCGTTGGTGTAGGTGCCCGTGGCGAGATCGACCGTGTTGCCCACCGCGGCCAGCTGGCCATCGGCTCCCCGTGCGCGCTCCCCGGACCAGGCGATGTCGTAGATCCTCTCGTGGGTGGTGCCGCTGGCATCCCGCCAGCCCTTGATCATCTGCGCCCGGTCCAGATGGGCTCCCTTGGGGTCCTTCGCGACGTGGACCAGGAAGCGCGGGGTCTTGCCCGCCGGGGCCGCCGACAGGTCGCCGCCCATCGGCACACCGCCCGCCGAGCCCCGCGCCACGAGGTCTGCGGCCTGGGCATCGGCCGCCTCGAAGTCCCACCCGCCGTAGACCCGGACGGCAATGCGCGGGCCGGTCGTTCCGTAGACCTCCCTGCGCTTGAACGCGGCGAAGATGGACTCGCGGGTGTTCTCCTCGGCTCACACCGCCGCCAGGCCCGAGGCGGACATCGACCAGCCCGAGGGGCCACCGGCGGCTCGCCAGCGGGCGTTCTTGGCCTCGGGAGTGGAATCGCGGGGGAACTTGCCCCAGAAATTCGCCTCCTCGGCCGTGGCCAGGCCGGTGTGCGAATCCGTGGCGCCGATCACGCCGAAGGCATAGGGGTTGGAGCCGACCCTGCCCTCGATCTCCAGACCGCGGCGCAGCGCGCTGCGCACGTAATCTCCCCGACCGGGGTCGTAGGGCGGGGCATTCTGCTGGATGTAGTGGGGGTAGGTCTCGAAGTCCGCGAAGGGATCGTCGGGGGAGACCACCGGGTGGGTCTCGGAGTCGCCCTTGATCTGGGTGATCTCGGCGACCGGCTCCCAGGCGAGCCGCGTCCTTGCGAAGTCGGCGCTGATCGGCGTGCCCTTCAACGACTGGGACTCGGGGAACATGTAGCCCTTGGAGATGTTCGAGTTGTGAGGGATCGCGACGAAGGGCGCGCCCGTCCTCGCCGAGGTCTCCTCCAGCCAGGCCCACAGGTCCTCCGGGTAGCTGCTGTCGGAGGTGCTGAAGGGCTGGAACTGGCCGGCGACCTCGGATCCCGCGCTGGTGAAGACCACCCGGTGCAGGTTGGCGCCGCCGGGAATCGAGCTCCACTCCCAGCCGATCAGGGAGGTGAAGGTGCCCGGCTGGTAGTGCGAATCGGTGATGCGGATCGACTCCTGCCAGGAGCTCCGCTGCATCGCTTCGGCAGCCGGGATCGCGCTCGTCGGCGGCGAGGCGGCGGCCTCTTCGACGCTCTGGGGCTCCGGGAGCAGTGAGGAGAAGAAGGCCATGCCCTTGTCCTCGGCGACCACGTTGCGAATGGTGCGCTCGGTCAGCCTCGCGTAGATCCGGTCCCGCCAGCCCAGGCCCTCCCTGGGGATGCCCTCGGTGTCGATGTGCCGGATCCCCCCCAGGTAGGCGGCGTGGTCCGCCACGACCAGGAAGTCGAGCGGCGTCTCGATCTGCACCCTCGCGCGGTGGAAGGGGTGGACCACCGGAAGGCCCTTCGCGTACCGGTAGGCCGTGTCCGGGTCGGCCGTGCGGTTGAGGTTCAGGTAGGCGTCGAAGGAGTAGGAGGTGTGCAGGTGGGTGTCGCCCCAGAGGAGCTGCTTCTCGGCTCCCGCGTCCCCGGCGACGAGGCCCAGCATTCCCACGCACACGGCAAGCCGCCAGATCCGTCGATTCCCCGTCATTCCGTTCCCTCCTGGGCCTGGCCCGGTGGTCGGCGAGAGAGCATACGCCGCGATTGAACCCCGGTGCACCCTGTTTCGACTCTCCTCCGCGAACCCCTGGCCCCGAGTTGCGGGCCCATCCCGAGGAGAGACCCCATGATCCGTATCCACCCTTCCGTGGCCCTTCTGGGCCTGCTGGCGCTGGCCCTCACCCTTCTTCCGGCGCCCCTGCTCGCCGCCTCGGCCCGCCATCGCGTACGCGCCTCCAAGGTCGACCGTGCGGCGATCGCGCGCCCGAATGCGGCGATCCAGGTGGCCCTGCCCGACCTGAGCGTCCTGAACCTCGACCTCTCCTGCGAGGTCGCGAAGCGGAACCTGACGGCCAGGGTCCGGATCGCGAACCTGGGCAGCGCCCCGACGACTCACATGATCACGACGGCCGGCAAGATCCAGTCGGGGGCGAGCTACGACCTCACGAAGCCGGGCCACGCCATGAGCACCCACTTCAACACGCCGGCCGGCTTCGCGATCAGCCAGACCCGTGAGCTCGAGAAGAACGTCACCTTCAGCGAGGGCTGGTACAGCGTCTGGGTCAAGGTCGACTTCCTGCACAAGCAGGGCGAGTCGAACGAGACCAACAACGCGATGACCGCTTCCGTCTACTGCCAGTAACCCCTTTCCATCACTGGCGACGAGACGCCCGATCCCGCAAGGGATCGGGCGTTCTCGCCTCGGAGCTCAGCCGGCGACGAGGCCCTCCAGGAGTCCGGCACCGGAGAGCAGCTGGATCATGGCGAAGCTCCCCCCCCCGACGAGGACCGCGGCGACCAGGCCGATGGCGAGCGGTCGCAGACCGAGCTTGCTGAGCTTCGAGAAGCTCGTGCCGAGACCGACGGAGGCCATCGCAACGGCGAGGCACCAGTTCGCGGTCGAGCTCACCCACGCGACGCCCGCCTCCCAGGTGGCGTGGGACAGGAAGCCGAAGGGCTGATCCCCCATGTCGCCCACCGTCCGCAGTGCGGTCATCCCGATGAACCCGAAGACGAAGAGGGGAACGAGCTGGCTGAACTTGGTCGTGGCGGCACGGCCGGATCCCTCGCCCCGGTTGTAGACGACGGCCATGAGGGGAATCACGGCGAGCATGAAGAGGTTCCGGACCAGCTTGGTCACGGTGGCGGTATCGAGGGCCGCCGCCGTGTCGTACTGCTGGAGGTACATGAGGCCGGCACCCGCGACCTGGGCCGTGTCGTGGATCGCGGTGCCGAGGAAGAGACCCGCCAGGTGGGCATCGCCGACGAAGAGGAGCTGCGAGAGTGAGGGGTAGGCCACCAGTGCGAGCAGGCCGAAGACCGTGATGCAGCCGACGGCGTAGCTCATCTCGTCGTCGTCGGCGCCGATCACCGGGCCCGTCGCCACGATCGCTGTGTTTCCACAGATGCTGGTTCCCACCGCAATGAGCACGCCCAGCCTTCCCGGCAGCCCGACCCGCCGGCTCAGCCAGGTGACGAGAAGCAGAGCCGCGGCGATGCAGGCCACGACCACCGGCAGGGCGGCGAGGCCGATGGCGCCGGCCGCCGTGAGACTGAGGCGGATGCCGAGCGCGTTGGCCTGGTCAACCAGGTGGTGCCGGCCGGCGACCTCGAGGAGCGCACGCTGGCGCTGGCCAGCCGCCTGGCTCACGGCCCGACCGTCGCGTACCGCTACATGAAGGAGAACCTGAACCGCGCCGTGAGAGGCGACGTGATGGAGTGTCTCGACCTCGAGGCCACCCATCACATCCACACGGGCTTCACGAAGGACCACCGCGAAGCCACCAAGGCCTTCGTCGAGAAGCGCGAACCCGTCTTCGAGGGCCGCTAGCCGGGGCTCGGTCCGGAGCTCTCCGCGAGCAGGTCCGGAGGCTCAGCTCGAGGGCAAGCGGATCGACTCGGTCAGGCTCTCCTGCAGGCTCATCGGCACACCGCCTGTGTAGGCCAGCTCGACCGGGGGTACGCCGCCGGAGTTCTCGAAGGCGCGCTGCATCACGCGGTCGTTCCAGACGTCCGTCGCCGGCCAGGGGCGCAGCCGCTCCGCCGAGACGGCCTTCCCGATGCCGCCGAGCCAGAGGTTCACCACCCTGTTGGCGAAGTTCACCACCGTGGGGGAGGTGTTCGGGTCGTCCATCAACCCGGCCCGCTTCTCTTCGAGAATGCTCGCCCGCGTCGAGAGCAGCCAGGAGAGCGAGACCAGGTCGTGGGCGACCGCGTCCACACTGGCGAAGACGATGCCGGTCTCGGGAGCGACCACGCGCCCGTCGTCGGGACCGAAGAGCGCCATCACCTTCGTCGCGCTGGTGACCACCAGCCGCTGCTTCTCCCGCAAGCTCGGGACCGTGTTGGCGTCGGCGGTCTTCTGGGCAAAGGTCGAGGCATCGTGGTGGTACTCGAGGCGCGAGTCGTGGCGCCACCAGCCGACCGCGCATTTCAGCGCGAGGGTGCTGCCGGCCAGCAGGTGCCGGCTGCAGCGCGGCATCAGGACCACGTGGTCGGCCTCGCGGAGGACCTCCGGAAGGAAGAGGCTGTTCTTCCAGCTTCCCTTTGCCGCCGGGGCCTCTTCGTAGAAGCCGTCCCAGCCCGCCTCCTCGAAGGCCTGGACCTCGGCGCCGGCGTCTTCGGCCACCTGGGCCAGGCCGGCGCTGTGCAGGAGCTCCCGGCTGCTGCCACGGGTCTCGTCCTTGCTGAAACGGACCGCCTCGACCCCCGACATGTCGGCGACGATCACGCGGCCGGCGCCCCGCTCGCGGAGCAACCCGATCATCGTGCGCAGGGCGATCGGGTCGGTGGTCGCGGGGTAGACGTTGCCGGAGTTGCAGGAGACCTTGATCAGGACCGAATCGCCGCGGCTCAGCCACGAGAAGTCGGTCGTGCCGAGGACGGTCTCGCGCACCGCTCTCTCCGTGGCGGCCCCCTCGGAGCCGCGTGGAACACCGGCCACCGCGACGGGCAGGTTCGGGCCGTCCGCCAGGCGGAGGTCGGCGGCGCCGGCCGGCTCGGCCGTGGCCCGAGCGGGCCGGGGCAGGGCGAGGGCTGCGGCGCCCAGGGCGGTCAGGCGGCCAAAGCCGCGCCGGGTGAGGGGAAGATCGGGGTCGGTCGGGTCGGGGTCCATTGCGGTCTCCTCCCTGCGGTGGCATCTGGAGCAACGCTAGCTCCATCGGGCCGCTTGATTATGGCATAGACCATGCCATAAGATGGGGCTACGTCACCTCTCGAGGAGCCAGTATGGAAACCGTCCGGACCCCCGATTCCCGCTTCGAAGACCTGCCGGGCTACGACTTCGCCCCGAACTACAGCGAGGTTCCGGACGGAGAGGGCGGCAGCCTGCGCATCCATCACCTGGACGAGGGGGCCGGCGATGGCGAGGTCATCCTCTGCCTGCACGGCCAACCGTCCTGGTCGTATCTCTATCGCAAGATGATCCCCGTGTTCGTGGCGGCAGGCTATCGGGTCATCGCCCCGGACTTCGTCGGCTTCGGCCGCTCGGACAAGCCCACCGAGCGGGACGACTACACCTTCGCCAACCACGTCCGCTGGATGAGTGCCTGGCTCGAGGGCCTGGATCTGCAGGGCATCAACCTCTTCTGCCAGGATTGGGGTGGCCTGATCGGGCTGCGCCTGGTGGCGGCCTATTCGGAACGCTTCGCGCGGGTGGTCGTGGCCAATACGGGTCTGCCCGACGGTGGGGGGCTCCCGCCGGAGGCCGCGAAACCCATGCGCGAGCTGTACGATGGCCTTCCGGTGCCGACCCTCGCGGACGTCATGAACGGCTTCCAGAGCCAGGAGGGCCCGCCGGGCTTCTTCTTCTGGCGCAAGTACTGCGCCGAGTCGCCGGAGTTCAGTGTGGGCGACGTGCTGCAGATCACCGGCGGGGGCATGGCCGACGAGGTGCGCGCGGCCTACCAGGCGCCCTTCCCGGACGGCCGCTACGAGGCCGGCGCCCGCAAGTTCCCGAGCCTGGTTCCCATCTTTCCCGATGATCCGGAGATCCCGGCCAACCAGGCGGCCTGGGAGGTGCTCGCGGCCTTCGATCGCCCGCTGCTCACGGCCTTCAGCGACGGCGATCCGGTGACCCGCGGAGGCTACCAGATCTTCCAGGACAGAGTGGCCGGGGCGAAGGGCGTCGAGCACGTGACGATCGAGGGGGCGGGCCACTTCCTGCAGGAGGACAAGGGCCCCGAGGTGGCCGAGGCCGTGATCGCCTTCATGCGGGCCCACCCGGTGGGCTGAAGGAGCGCGTCGCCTGCCCCTACAGTCGGGCCCCCGTCGTGCCGAGAGTGCCACCGGGGGAACCATCATGGCCGACGAGTCCGGCGACGAGTTCTCGTTCCTGAAGAATCGACGCGCCGCGGTGAGTGTGGTGCGCCTGCCGGGCTTCCGGGTGGGCTTTCCCGTCACGCTGCTCGCGCTCACGGTGGTCTTCTCGGTGGTCTGCGCGGCCCTCGGCCACCATACCTACACTGCCCTGCTGGCCATCGAGCCGCCGGCGACCGGCGATTCCCAGTTCTACGCCGACCTGATCGACGAGCAGGTGGTCAGCGCCCTCTGGGCGGTTGCGGTGATGGCCATCCTCTTCTCCCTGACCCTGGCCGGCCTGTGGATCTTCCACAGCTACCGGATCCTGGGACCGGAGGTCGCCTTCCGCCGCCACGTCGAGGCTCTCAAGAACGGCGACTACGCAGCGCGGGTGCACCTGCGCAAGAGAGATGCCTTCGTCGAGCTGGCCCGCGACCTCAACGAGCTCAGTGCCATCCTCGCGGCGAACGAGAAGCCCGACGAGGCGGTCCCCGGCTCCGATCAGTCCTCGTAGCCCGGCGGCGGCACGAAGCCGCCGATCTCCAGGGCGATCAGCCGCGCGAACTCGATGCAGGTGGCGTCGTCGAACTCCGCCCCCACGGCCTGGAGTCCGATCGGCAGCCCCTCCTTCGAGGGCCCCGTCGGGAACACGGTGCTGGGCAGGTACGAGACCGTCGGCAGGCCGGCCCAGAAGACCTGCTCGAAGTAGGGCCGCACCGTGTCGTCGATCTGCAGGGTCCGGCTCAGGAAGGGCGAGTGGTCGTGGGGAAACGCGGCGGTCGCCATCTGCGGACAGAGCACGATGTCGAAGTCCTCGAAGAAGGCCTTCCAGGCCAGGCGCAGACGTGCCCGCACGTGGCCCGCGCGGACCCAGTCCCGGTGGGTCTGGACGGCCGCGCGGAGCATGCGGGCATCGTCGGACTCGTCGCCTGCGTCGAGGCTCCGGGCACCGTGCTGCATTCCCTCGAAGATGTCGTCCGGGAGGCCCGCGGACATCACGCCGTTGAGCATCGTCAGGTAGGTGGCGTGGCTCGTCTCGACGTCGAAGGCCGGGCGCGCGACGTCGGACACGGTGGCGCCGAGCCCGGCCAGGCGGTCGCCGAGCTGCTGGACCCGGTCGGCCACCTCGCTGCTGACGGGCGCCCGCGCTTCGGTGGGCCAGAGGGCGACGCGGAAATCGGCCAGCTCGCGGTGGCGCGGTGCGGGGAGCGCGAGCCTCCAGCCGAGCTCGTGGAAGGGGTCGGCGCCCGCCAGCAGCTCCATGGCCAGGGCGAGGTCTTCCGCGCTGCGCGCCAGCGGGCCGACCACGGCGATGTCCGGAGAGGCGACCATGCCGGGAAGCGCGTGCCCCTGGTCCGGGACGATGCCGTGGGTCGGCTTGTGCCCGTAGACGCCACAGAAGTGGGCCGGGTTGCGGATCGAGCCGCCGATGTCCGAGCCGCTCTCGAGCGGAGCCAGACCGGCAGCCAACGCGGCCGAGGAGCCGCCCGAGGAACCACCCGGCGTGCGCTCGAGGTTCCAGGGGTTGCTCGTCGTACCGTAGATCTCGTTGTAGCTCTGGAAGTCGCCGAGCTGGAGGGGGACGTTGGTCTTGCCCAGGAAGTGCGCGCCGGCGGACCGGTAGCGTTTCACGCTCTCGGCGGCGCCCGTTGCGATGTTGTCCTTGAAGGCGGGGATGCCCCAGGTCGTCGGAAGGCCTTCGACGTCGTAGGCCTCCTTGATGGTCATCGGGAGGCCGTGCAAGGGCCCGACCTCGTCGCCGCGGGCGAGCGCCTCGTCGGCCGCGGCCGCCGCCTCGCGCGCCCGCTCGAAGTCTCTCACGACGACCGCGTTGACGGCGGGGTCGTGCTTCTCGATGCGCTGGATGTAGAGATCGGTGAGCTCTCTCGAGGAGATCTCCCTGGCGCGGATCTTCTGCGCCAGCTGCCGGGCGGTCTCGAAGGCGAGGGTCATGGTCTCTCCCTGTGGGACGCAGGCTGAGTGTGCCACAGCGAATCCAGGCGAGGCGCTGGCGCGCTCTCCTCTCGTGGCGGCAGGGTATCGAAGTACCCTGGGCCCATGGCCCGTATCCTGCTGGCGTCCGGTCTCGCCCTGACTCTCCTCCTCGGCGCCGGTGGGGCCCGCGCCGAGAAGCCCGTGGTCGTGTTCATCGCGGGCGGCCCGAGCCATCGCTATGGCGCGCACGAGTTCGGTCCCGGCAGCGCACTCCTTGCCGAGGCCTTGAACGGCCCCGGTAGCCCCGTACGAGCCCGCGTCCATCGCGGCGGCTGGCCCCGGGATGTCGATCCGCTTGCCGACGCTGCCGCGGTGGTGCTCTACCTCGACGGGGGCACCGGACACGCAGCGCTTCCCCACCTGGCTCTGCTCGAGAGCCATGCCGCCCGGGGTCTCGGCGTGGTGGCGCTCCACTACGCCGTCGAGCTGCCCGCGGGCCCGCCCAGCGAGGCCTTCCGTCGCTGGATCGGAGGAACCTACGAGTCCGGATTCTCCACCAACCCCATGTGGACGGCCCAGCTGGCTCTCGATCCGGCGCACCCCATCACCCGCGGAGTGCGTCCCTTTCGCGCCTACGACGAGTGGTACTTCAACCTCCGCTTTGCCGAAGATGGCGTCGTGACGCCGATTGCGACCGCCGTCCCCGACGACGAGGCTCGCGCCGATCCGACCTGGCCGCCCTTCGCGAACGACGCCGTGCTCTTAGCGAGCGGGCGCACGGAGACGCTGGTCTTCGCCCGTGAGCGCCCGGGAGGTGGGCGAGGCGTCGGCTTCACCGGAGGTCACTTTCACTGGAACTGGGGCCACGACGACTTCCGCACTCTCGTGCTCAATGCCATCGCGTGGGCGGCGGGTGCGGAGGTTCCCGCGGCGGGTGTCCCCTCGCTCCGGCCCAGCTACGAAGAGCTCGCCGAAGGCCAGGACGAGAGGCAGCCGTGGTTCTTCTTCGATGAGGAGGAGACGATCGAGCGCTTCGGGCTCCGGCGTCGAGCTACAGAGCCCCCGACTCCATCTCCCCCACCGCGTAGGCGGCCGCCCGCGCCGTGAGGGCCATGTAGGTGAGCGACGGGTTCTGGCAGGCGGACGAGGTCATGCAGGAGCCGTCGGTCACGAACAGGTTCGGCACGTCGTGGGCCTGGTTGTGGGCGTTCAGGACCGAGCTCGCCGAGTCGCGCCCCATCCGGGCCGTGCCCATCTCGTGGATGGCCTCGCCGCCGATCCCGAAGGCCTCGCTGGTCATGACGTTGACGGCGCCCGCGGCCTCCAGCATCGCCCTGGCCTCGGCCGAGACGTCCTTGCGCATGGCCCTCTCGTTGTCGCCGAAGGCGAAGCGGATCTTCACCCGCGGCACCCCGTGCTCGTCCTTCTCCGTCGGGTCGAGGGCGATGCGGTTCTCCCGGTAGGGCAGGCACTCACCGAAGCCGCCCAGGAAGAAGGCCCAGGGTGCGGGGCCGGTGAGCGCATCCTTGAACGCGCCTCCGAAGCCAGGTGCTTGCAGTCCGCGGCTCCACGGAAGAGGGAAGCCGAAGCCCTGGTAGCCGTAGCCACGCAGGAAATCGGGGTGCGCGCGGCCCGTGTTCTGGAAGCGCGGGATATAGATGTTGTTCGGGCGGTTGCCGAACATCGTCTGGGTCTCGAAGCCCATGAAGAGGCCGAAGCCTCCCAGCCCGAGGGTGTGGTCCATCAGGTAGTGGCCCAGGGCGCCGCTGTGGTTCGCCAGACCCTTCGGGAAGGCCTCGCTCACCGAGGCGAGCAGGATCCGGGTCGAGGCGACGGTCGATGCGCACAGGAACACGAGGCGGGCCCGCAGCTCGCGCTGTTCCCCGGTTGCGGCGTGCACGATCGCCACCCCGGTCGCCCGGTTCTTCGCGGGATCGTGCAGCACGCGCTCGACGACCGAGTCCGTCAGCACCTCGAGGCGGCCCGTGGCCACTGCGGCCGGCAGGGTCGTGCTCTGGGTGCTGAAGTAGGAGCCCGTCGAGCAGCCGCGGCCGCAGGGGCCGCAGTAGTGGCAGGCCTGGCGCCCGTTGTGGTCCCGGGTCAGCGTGGCGGTGCGGCCCATCGTGACCTTGCGTTCGGAGAAGGCCTTCTCGACGGCCTTCTTGAAGTGGCTCTCGACGCAGCTCATCTCCATCGGCGGGAGGAAGCGGCCATCCGGGAGCTGGGGCAGGGCCTCGGCCTGTCCAGAGACGCCGATGAACTCCTCCACGTGGTCGTACCAGGGCTCGATGTCGCGGTAGCGGATCGGCCAATCGACGCCGTGGCCGTCCTTTGCATTGGCTTCGAAGTCGAGATCGCTCCACCGGTAGACCTGCCGGCCCCAGGTCAGCGAGCGACCTCCGGTCTGGTAGCCGCGGATCCAGGCGAACCTGGTTCCCTCGTCCTGGACGTAGGGGTGCTCGGTGTCCTTGACGAAGAAGTGAGCCGTGTCCTCCGATACGCCGGGAGCGAGGCCCTGGATCGGGTACTCCTCGCGCATCGTTCTGGGGTTGCCACGCCCTCGGAAGGGCAGCTTCCAGGGGGGCAGGTGCTCGGTCACGTAGTCCCGGCCGTGCTCGACCTTGCGGCCCCGCTCGATCATGAGCACGCGCAGGCCCCGCTCGGTGAGCTCCTTGGCGGCCCAGCCCCCCGTTACGCCGGAGCCTACGACGATGGCGTCCCAGGTCTCGCTTCCGTCCACGGGCCCCTCCTACAGGATCCCGACCGGTGCGCGTTGGCCGGGCTGGAAGGGAATGCAGCCGTCGAAACGGCCCGGCCAGACCGCGAAGCTCACGACCTCCTTCGAGGCGAGCTCCGAGGTGAAGAAGCCGACCAGGGTGAGCTCCTTGGCGAAGGCGAAGAAGGGCTTGCTCGTGCCGAGGCTCTGGTCCAGCGGTGAGGCCGGCGCTGCGTTGGCCATCTCGGCCTGCTCGAGGGCGGCCAGCATGGCATCCCGGGCTTCGCCGGGGAGCTCCGTGAAGGCGCTACGCGTCTCGGCCTGTGCACTGCGCTCGAGCTGGACCAGCCCTTCCCGGAAGCGGCTCCGCTCGGCCTCGGTGCAGCCCTCGGCGAGCACGAACTCGACGAAGTCGGGGACGCCCGCGTCGAGGGCGCCGGGCGTCTGCGTGGCGGGCAGGATGCGGTCCACCACGGCCTCCAGGGTGGCGCGTTCGCCCTCCGGCAGCACCGACGCCGCGGCGCGCAGTGCCTCGCCCTGGGCCCTGCCCAGGATCGCCCGCGAGCAGGAGAGGGACACGGCGCCGCCCAGCAGGGTGGCGGCCCGCGTCAGGAATTCACGTCGGTCGAGGGCCACGGCGCGTCCTCCCCGGAGCCGGGGTTGCGGCTACAGGTTGCCCTTGTGCTGTCCGCCGTCGACGCAGAGGGTCACGCCCGTGATCCAGCTGGCCGGTGCCGAGGCCAGGAAGACGACGACGGCGGCCACCTCCTCCGCGCTTCCCAGCCGCCCGAAGGGGATGGAGCTGCGGATGCCCTCGTACATCGGCGTGTTCACCTTCTTGATCGTCTCCCACATGCCACCCGGGAACTCGATCGAGCCCGGAGCGACGCAGTTCACGCGGATGTTCTTCGGTGCCAGGTTGATGGCGACGGTCTTCGAGTGACTCACGAGCGCGGCCTTGACCGCCGCGTAGGCCGGAGGCGAGCCCGCCTCGAGCCCCGAGGTCGAGGAGATGTGGATCACCGATCCGCCCCCCGCCTCGGCCATCCAGGGCACCACCTTCCAGGTCCCTCGCACCGCCGCCATCATGTCGACGTTGAAGCCGGCGCTCCAGCCCGCTTCGTCGTCGTTCACGCCGAAGCCCGACGCGTTGTTCACGAGCACGTCCACGCCGCCGAGCGCTTCCTTCGCGGCGTCGAAGAAGGCGCCGAGCGCGTCACCATCGGAGACGTCGCAGGGAGCACCAAAGGCCTGGACGCCTCGCGATTCGATCTCCTTGACGGCTTCCTCCAGCGGCCCCGCGCTGCGCGCACAGATCGCCACGTTGGCGCCCTCGTCCGCGAAGGCGAGGGCCGTGGCCCGCCCGATCCCCTTGCTTGCCCCCGTGACGACGACGTTCTTGCCCGCGAGTCCGAGATCCATGGCTTGTTCCCTCCGAGGAGCCGGCATGCTACCGCGGCTCTCGCAGGGGCGGGAGGGTGTCCATCCATGGTGGCGGAGCACCGTCGAGAGCCGGGCGAGGAGGGCGGCTCCCGGCGTGCAGTGGTACAACCCCGGAGAGGCATGAGCGAACTCGAGGACAAGACCATCGTGATTACGGGCGCCGCGAGCGGCCTGGGCCGTGCGTGGGCGCAGGGCTTCCTCACGGAGGGCGCCGCGGTCGTCGCCGCGGACATCGATCGCGAGGGGCTCGAGGCCGTCTCCGCGGAAGGTGCAAGGACCATCCCGACGGACGTCGCGAACGCCGAGGACGTCGACCGGATGCTCGACTTCGCCGTGGCCCAGACCGGGCGCGTCGACGTGCTCTTCAACAACGCGGGTGTCGGCTTTCGAACGCGCATCGAGGATCTGGACCCGGGCCAGTTCGAGGCTCACGTCGCCATCCATCTCTTCGGAACCGTGAACGGCATGCGCCGCGTGATCCCGATCATGCGGGAGCAGGGCCGCGGCCGCATCATCAACACGGTGTCGCGGGCCGCCGAGGTGGCAGGCCCGCGCGGCTCGGCCTATGCCGCCGCCAAGGCCGCCCTCTGGGCCGCCAGCCGCAGCGCCGCCCAGGAGGTCGCCGACGCCGACATCCTGATCAACATGCTGATCCCCGGCCCCACGAACACGGCCATCTGGGGCCGCGACATGCCCGAGCTGCAGGGTGCGGAGGTCACCTACCCGACGGTGCGGATGCTCGCCTCGCTTCCTCGCGGCGGGCCGACGGGCACGGTGTTCTGGGACGAGAAGCCCTATCGGCTCTTCCATCCGGACAACGCCATCCCTTCCTTCTAGCCTCTCAATCCGCGGCCCTCGCCGAGGGAATCCCCGACGCGCGGCTGATCCTGATCCCCGGCCCGGGCATGAGCCTCCCACCTGGGGGCTTCGATCCCTACTGTCGCCAGGTCACTGCGAACTTCCCGCGAGTCAGACCTTCGCGTGGCGATCGTGGGGGACGATCGGGCCCGCGGGTACCTGGTCAAGCGCTTGCCCCCATCGCCCGCCGCAGCGGCCGTGTTCTCGGCGCAGGGGCTAACGTTGATCGGACCCGATGAAGCTCTTCACCTACCACGGATCCTCCGCGAGCTACCGCGTGCGCATCGCGCTCGAGTGGAAGGCGATTCCGCGGGAGGACGTCTTCGTCGACATTCGCGAGGGGGCGCACCTCGAAGAGGACTACCTCCGCCTGAACCCCAATGCCCGGGTGCCCTACCTGGTCGACGGCGAGGTGCGGGCCGGGCAGGCGCTGGCGATTCTCGAGTACCTGGAGGAGGCCTACCCGGAGCGGCCCCTTCTCCCCGCGGACGCGGCCGGGCGCGCGCGGGTGCGGGAGCTCGCGCTGCTGGTCGTGGCCGACATTCAGCCGCTCCAGAACATGGGGCCTGTGCGCTACCTGGGCGACCCGCTGGGCCTCACGGCCGCGGACGTAGGGCGCTGGTACCTGCACTGGGTCTCGCGTGGGCTCGCGGCTCTGGAGTCGATGCTGGCGGGCCATCCCTCGACCGGCCGCTTCTGTCACGGCGACACACCGACGCTGGCCGACGTCTGCCTGGTCCCCCAGCTCGTGAATTGGACCCGCAAGGGAGGGGGCAGCCTCGACGCCTGGCCGACGCTCGACCGCATCTTTGCGGCCTGCCAGCAGATCGAGGCCTTCGAGCGGGCCGACCCGCTCCGCCAGCCGGATGCGCCGAAGCGCTGAGGCTCGAGACCTCGGCAGCGGCACGAGGGTGGGCGAGACCCGCGTCTATGTCACGGTTCTGTGAGAGATGGCGCCCGGCCCTCACAGTGCTTGCGTTGTTGCCTAGTCTCGCCCCCTCCCGAAACGCGTCCCCGCGAGCCCGATCCTTGCGCACCACGAAGAAGCTCTACACCCGGGCCGAGGAGGCCGCGCACACGCTCACCCACGGCCTCGGCCTGGCGCTGAGCGTTGCCGGAATGGTCCTGCTCGTCGCGGCCGCCGCCACGCGCGGAGGCGCGTGGCACGTGGTGGGCTGCTCGATCTTCGCCGCGACGCTGGTTCTGATGTACGCCGCCTCGACGCTCTATCACGGCAGCTCCGGCCGCGCGAAGACGATCCTGCAGCGCCTCGACCACGGGGCGATCTACCTGCTGATCGCGGGAACCTACACCCCCTTCACGCTCGTGAACCTCCGGGGGCCCTGGGGCTGGACGCTCTTCGGGCTGGTCTGGGGTCTTGCCGCTCTGGGCCTGGCGCTCGAGGTGCGAATGGTGCGCAGGCGCCGTCGCTTCTCGGTGCCGCTCTACCTCGCGATGGGGTGGCTCATCGTGATCGCCGCCGGGCCGCTGGTCGCGGCCGTCGAGTGGACGGGTGTGCTGCTCCTGATCTTCGGCGGTGTGGCCTACACGGCGGGTGTGGCCTTCTATGCCTGGCGTGCACTTCCCTACGGTCACGCCGTCTGGCACGTCTTCGTGATGGCGGGAAGCTCTCTTCACTTTGCCTCCGTCCTCGGCTACGTGATTCCCTCCGCCGGCTGACGGGGAGCACCGGCGCGCGCTCCTCGCGCAGTCTGGGTGGCTTGGCGGTATCGTCTCGGGGTTCGCCCACCGAGGAGAGACCATGAGCTTCCAGGTTCCCGACCACGTCAAGCCGATCCGTGCCGCCGTCCAGAGCTTTATCGAGGAGAAGGTCTACCCGGTCGAGCACGTCCTCGAGGAGCGCGGCACCGCCGAGGGGCGCGAGGTGATGGGCGAGCTGATGAGCGAGGCCAAGGCCGCGGGTCTCTGGGCGCTGGGGCATCCCAAGGAGATCGGGGGCCAGGGCATGCCCTTCCTCGACTACGTCTACGTCAACGAGGTGATCGGCCGCTCGACGCCGGCGATGGTGGCCCTCGGCACCCACTCGCTCCAGGACTCGATCATGCTGAAGGAGTTCGCCTCCGAGGAGTGGCGGGACCGCTACCTCAAGCCCCTGGTGGAGGGCGAGGTCTTCCCCAGCTTCGGCATGACCGAGCCCGACGTCGGGAGCTCCGACCCCACCCAGCTCCAGACCTCGGCGGTCCTCGAGAACGGCGAGTGGGTGCTCAACGGGCGCAAGTGGTTCACCTCCGGCGCCGATGTCGCCGCCTATACGACGGTCATGTGTCGGACCGAGCCGGAGGCTCCGGACCACGACGCCTTCAGCATGATCGTCGTGCCCACCGACACGCCCGGCTACGAGATCGTGCGCGAGCCCCGGGTGATGGGACGCCACGGCGGGCACTGCGAGATCTCGCTTCGCGACGTGCGGGTGCCCGAGTCGAACCTGCTCGGGCCCCGTGGCGCCGGCTTCCGCATCGCCCAGCGGCGGCTCGGCCCCGGCCGCATCTTCCACTGCATGCGCTGGCTGGGCCAGGCCCAACGGGCCTTCGACCTGATGTGCGAGCGCGCGAACTCGCGGGTCGTCTTCGGCAAGACCCTCGGTCGCCACCAGCAGATCCAGAAGTTCATCTTCGACAGCCTCTGCGAGATCCAGGGGAGCCGCATGCTCACCCTCGCCGCGGCGCACAAGATCGACCAAGGCGACGAGGCGCGCGTGGAGATCGGCATGATCAAGGTCGTGGGCGCCTCGATGCTGCACAACGTGATCGACCGGGCGATCCAGGTCCACGGGGCAAAGGGGGTCACCGAGGACACGCCCCTCGAGCGCATGTACCGCGAGGCGCGCTTCGCGCGCATCTACGACGGCCCGGACGAGGTGCACGTGACGACCACCGCCCGGCGGATCCTCAAGTCCTATGCGATCGGAGACGGCTGGGACTTCGGCACCCGCTGAGTCGGCGTCCGCGGGTTCGGGGAAGAGGGGTTCGGGCCCGATCCCCGCTGCCGGGTGGGGTATCGTGACGGGGTGGTAGATCGCGTCCACGTCGAGCAGGGAACCGACATCCTGGTGGTCCGGGTCGAGGGAAATCTCGACCTGGAGGAGACCCGGCAGGTGATCGAGAAGACCCGCGGCAACACGGCGGCCGGCGCCCTGCCACGGCTGTGGGACCTGAGCTCGGCAGAGGGAGACTTCAGTCGCGAGGAGATCCGCCGCATCGCGGACCTGGCCCAGCGCGAGGAGCACTCTCCGCCGCGCATCGCGGTGCTCGTGGGGAGCGACCTGGCCTTCGGCCAGACGCGGATCTTCGGCGTCTTCCGCGAGACGGCGCAAACAGAGGTGCAGGTGTTCCGTGACGAGGCGAGTGCCCGACACTGGCTCTGCGGTCACGGATCTGGCTGATCATCCCCCAGCGAGGCGGGTGGTTTCGGTCGTGAGAATCGGAGGAAGAGATGGCGGCTTCTGAGAACAAGGAATTCGAGCTGCGCGGTATCAACCACCTGGCACTCGTCTGCAAGGACATGGAGCGCACGGTCGACTTCTACTCGGGGGTCCTCGGGATGCCCCTCACGAAGACCATCGAGCTGCCGGGAGGTATGGGTCAGCACTTCTTCTTCGACATGGGCGGCGGGAATGCGCTCGCCTTCTTCTGGTTTCCAGAGGCACCCGAGCAGGCGCCCGGCGTGGCCTCCCCGGCCTGCAACGTGGGCGAGGGCTCGATCGCGACGGCACACGGCTCGATGAACCACGTCGCCTTCGACGTCGCTCCCGAGAAGATGGAGGAGTACCGGGAGCGCCTCCAGGCGAAGGGGATCGAGGTGACCGAGATCGTCAACCACGACAACTCGCCCATGCAGGTGAGCGAGACCGTGACCGACGACGTGTTCGTCCGCTCGATGTACTTCTTCGATCCCGATGGTGCCCTGCTCGAGTTCGCCGCCTGGACGCGAGAGATCGGCCCCGGCGAGGCGAACCAGAAGCCGGCCGTCGCAGGGCAGGAGGAGAGCTACCTCGAGAGGCAGCGGGAGTTCATGGAGCGCCTACGTCGCGAGCGCTCCTGATCGGGGAGCCGCGGGCGATCAGGCGCTGGGTCGGGCCTCGGCCAGGATCGAGACGCGCCCACCCACGCGCGCGTGGGGATGGTAGTCCCAGATCGCGCGGTGCTGGGTGCTGCGGTTGTCCCAGAAGGTGAGGGTCTTCGGAGCCCAGTGGACCCGGCAGCAGAGCTTGGGGTTCGATTCGACGTGGCGGAAGAGCAGGTCGAGCACGCTCCGACTCTCGGCCGCGCTGAGCTCCACGATCCGGGTCGTGAAGCCGCTGTTGACGTAGAGCAGCTTCTGGCCGGTCTCCGGGTGCCGCACGATGACCGGGTGCTGGGCCCGCGGATAGTCCTCGCCGGGTGCGGGACGGCCGATCCCCATCGCGTGCTGCTCCGAGTAGGGGCCGGCCCCATCGTGGATCGCGGTCAAGCCCGAGAGGAACTGCTTCATGGGCTCGGAGAGGAGCTCGTAGGCCATGCACATGTCGGCGTAGAGCGTGTCGCCGCCACCGCACTCCGGGGTCTCCCGGATGTAGAGCATCGACCCCATGAGGGGGATCTCCTCACAGGTCACGTCCGCGTGCCAGCCGTCGCCCGCCGTGAAGAGGGAGTCCTTGTTGGTGATGACCGGCAGGATCTCGGGGTGCTTCATGTCGGCGCCGCGTAGCTGCGGGTGGACGTGGAGGCGGCCGAAGTGCGCGCCCAGGGTCTTGTGCTGCTCGGCCGAGAGATCCTGATCGGGAAAGACCAGCACCTTCCAGTCGTGGAGAGCGCGGCGCAGCTCCTTGTCCTGCTCGCTGGAGAGGGGCTGAGCGAGGTCGATCCCGCGGAGCTCGGCGCCGATGTGGGGCGTGAGCGTCCTGATCTCGAAAGAGCGGTAGCCCAGGTCCCGTTCGGGGACGAGGACGTGGGCGGGGTGGTGCTCGAGGGCCATGCTCGCCTCCAACTCCAGGCGGCAAGCCGTGCGTCGCCGCGCCGAGAAGTTACAACAGACGCCTAGAGGCGGGTCAGCTCCGCGTTCGGAGCGCTGCCGAACCAGATGTCCTCGCCGAGCAGCCGGCCCTCCTCGTCGGCCGGCCAGACGGTCAGGATCAGCCCCTGGGACAGGTAGCGGGCCTCCTCCTCGACGGGCTCGCCGGCCACCTCGGTCACACCAGCGGCGATGAGGTCCGCGCCCTTGCTGACCGTGCGCATGAACCCCTCCGTCACGACCGAGTGCTCGTCTACCACGATCCGCTGGATGTCGAACATGAAGCGATGCCCGCCGCTGGCGATCATGTCCTTGTAGAAGGCGTGGACCGCGTCGCGACCCTTGGGGGCCACGTCCGGTCCCAGGCCCCGGAAGTGGTACTGGGGGTCGTCGGCGAGGGTCGCCATCAGCGGCTCCAGCTGACCGCCGATCTCGGTGCGCATGTGGTCGCGCACCTGCGTCAGCAGCTGGAGGCGGCGGGGGTCCTCTTCGGTCTCCATGCGCCGCTCCAGCGCGTTCCAGCTCTGATCGGGATCGAAGACGGGGGGGTCGCTCATGGCCCCACGATAGCCCCCCTTCGCCTTGCCTCGCTTCGCCTCAGAACCTGGAGATCGCGACGTCGGCCACCAGGCCCAGCAGGAAGAACATGCCGAAGCGGCGGTTGTACCAGAAGGCGGCCGCGACGCAGTAGAGGGGCCACACCCCCTTCGGCAGCTCCGCCGGCGGCTCGCTGGGTCTGGGCTTGCTGAACACGTCGTAGACGCGGCGCAGGGAGGGCGCGGCGGCCAGGGTCAGCAGGATCACGGGGTGGAAGTAGCCCGTGGCGACCAGGCTGCCCAGCACGGCGAACTGGGCGAGCAGCATCCCCAGCACGGACCAGCGGGCCAGGGGCTCGCCGAGCAGGACGGGCAGGGTCCGGATGCCCTTGGCCTGATCCTCCGCGAGCTTGTCGATGTGCTTGCCGAAGAGGACGGCGGTGGGCCCCAGCGCGTAGACGACGCTGGCCCAGGCCACGTTGCTGCTCCACTCGCCGGACATCACGTAGTAGCCACCGCCTACCATGAGGGGGCCCCACACCACCAGGACGGCGGGCTCACCCAGACCGATGTACTTGAGCGGGAAGGTGTAGAAGAGGACGAAGAGGGCGCCGGCCCCGAGCAGCCACAGGACGCCCTCTCCCCGGAGAGCCACCAGCGCCACGCCGATGGCCAGGGCGGAGAGCCCCGTGACGGCGATGTAGACGAGGAGCTGGCGGGTGCTGAGCAGGCCCGACTCGATCGGCTGGGGGCCGTACTGGGTCCGGAAGTAGTTGTCCTTGTCGACGCCCTTCCAGTGATCCGTCAGGTCGTTCACGAGGTTGTTGGTCGCGTGGGCCAGGATCAGGCCCAGAGAGACCAGGCACCAGAGCCCGAGGTCGAACACGCCGTCCTTGATGGCCAGGAGCCCCGCGAAGGCCGCGGAGGTGAAGGTCATGATCAGCACGGCCGATCGCGTTGCGATCAACCATCGCGAGACCAGGTCGAGCTCGTCCCACTCGCCCTTGTCGACGCGGGGCATGACCCGGAGGGCCTTGCCCCACATTGTCACATCCGGCACTTCATGGCCCTCCGAAGCAATAGAGGGCCGAGTATCGCCGAATCCCGGGCCGACCGCGACGCCGGCTCGGCCCGCCGCCTTGGGCGGGTCCAGGAGAGGGACTAGAGTCGCGCGCAGGGCCGGTCCGCCGACCGGCGCCGCCACCGGAGAGCCGCGTGGAGATCTTCAAGATGGCCTGGCGCAACGTCTGGCGGAACCGCCGCCGGACGCTGGTGACCATCGCCGCCATGAGCCTGGCCCTCCTGGTCATGATCCTCTACGCGGGGCTCATGGCCGGCTACTTCCGGGACATGGAGCGCAACATCTTGGACCTCGAGGTCGGGGACCTCCAGGTCTTCGCACAGAGCTACCGGGACAACCCGTCGCTCTACACGCGCATCGAGGATCCCGACGGGCTGCTGGGCTCCCTCGAAGCCGCGGGGGTGCAGGCCTCGGGTCGCCTGCTGGCCTGGGGACTGGCGGCCGGAGAGGACACCTCGTCCGGCGCCTCCTTTCGCGGGGTGGACGTAGAGCGCGATACCCAGGTGAGCAAGATCCACCGCGAGGTCGCCGACGGGGAGTGGCTCGACCCCGCCGATCCGAAGGGGGTGGTCCTCGGCAGGCGCCTGGCCCGCACCCTCGGCGTGAAGCGCGGCGGCGAGGTGGTGGTGCTCACCCAGGGCGCCGACGGCGCCATGGCCTATGACCTCTTCCGCGTGCGCGGAATCCTGAAGGGCATCGGAGACGCCACGGATCGGGCCGGCCTGTTCATGAACGAGGCGGTCTTCCGCGAGCTCCTGCTGGTGCCCGAGGGAGCGCACCAGATCATCGTCCGCCGCTCGCAGGAGCAGCCGCTCGAAGGGGTGGCGGACCTGGTCCGCTCGGTGGCCGCGGAGCTCGACGTCAAGACCTGGCGCCAGCTCCTGCCCACGCTCGCCTCCATGCTGGATTCGGGGCGTTCGGCGATGATGGTCATGTTCGTGATCGTCTACATCGCCATCGGGATCGTCATCCTGAACGCCATGCTGATGGCCGTCTTCGAGCGTATCCGGGAGTTCGGGGTGCTGAAGGCGATCGGCGTCGGACCCTTCGAGGTGCTGCGCCTGATCGTGGTGGAGAGTGCCATCCAGACCGGCATCGCGGTCGCCATCGGGGCGACCCTCGCCGTTCCCGGCCTCTACTACCTCTCCCATACCGGCATCGACCTCGGGGGCATGTCGATGATGGGAATCGCGATGGACCCGATCTGGCGGGCGGAGGCCAGCCCGGAGACCTTCACCCAGCCCATCGTCGTGCTCCTCTGCATCGTGGCCGTGGCGGTGATCTATCCTGCACTCAAGGCGGCGCTCATCGAGCCCGTGGAGGCGATGCGCCACCAGTAGCGCGCCCAGCAGCGCCCGTCTGGGCGCTCGGACGGGAACCCGGATGAACGGACCGAATCTCGCAAAGATGGCCTGGCGGAACCTCTGGCGGCACCGCCGGCGCACGCTGATCACCCTCTCCTCGATCGCCTTCGGCACCATGCTCGCGATCCTCTTCACCGGGCTCGGCGATTCGAACTTCGGCGGGATGATCGACCTCGCCGCTCGCCTGGGGGGCGGGCACGTCACCCTCCAGCACGACGAGTACCTGGACACGCCCACCCTCGGTCGCTCGGTCGAGGACATCATCGCGCTCAGCGAGCTGGCACTGCGCGATCCCGACGTCGAGCGGGTGGTCACCCGGATTTCGGGTCAGATGATGCTGGCCAGCGCGGCCCAGAACCAGGGCGCGGCCTTCATCGCCTTCGACCCGGCGGCCGAGGATGCCGACACCCTCTCCGTGATCGAGGCGATCGACGAGGGTCAGCCCTTCGGCGCCGGCGATGCCGAGGGGATCATTCTCGGGCGGCGCCTCGCGGAGAACCTGAAGGCGCCGCTCGGTCGCAAGGTCGTCTTCACCGTCACCGATCGCCACGGGGACATCATCCAGGAGGCGACAAGGGTCCGGGCGATCGTGAGCACGGGGGCTCCTTCCGTGGATGCGGGGCTGGCCCTGCTTCCCCTCCGCGCGCTGCAGCGCTCGGTCGGCTACGCCGGAGACGAGGCGGGGCAGGTCGCGGTCTTCCTCCGCGATCAACGCAAGGCCGGCGCCGTCGCCGAGCGGCTCTCGGCTTCCCTGGGCTCTGGTGTGAGTGCGCTCCCCTGGTACGAGATCCAGCCCGATCTGGCGGGCTTCATCGGCATGAAGGTGGCGGGCACGCGCTTCATGGAGATCATCATCATGCTCCTCATCGCGGCGGGCATCTTCAACACGCTCTTCGTGAGCGTGATGGAGCGGATGCGGGAATTCGGCATCCTGATGGCGATCGGGTTCACCCCGAAGCATCTCTTCGGCCTCGTGATGTTCGAGAGCCTGTGGCTCGGGCTCTCGGGGCTGGTGCTCGCTGGGCTGCTGGTCGCGTACCCCTACCACTACCTGCACAGCGTCGGGATCGACATCGCAGACCAGATCGACATGTCCGGCAGCGAGATCGCAGGGGTCGCCGTGTCGACGGTGATGCGTGTGGCGATCTATCCCGAGAACCTGGCCCTGATCCTGGCGGTCGCCCTGGGGGCCACCCTGCTCTCGGGCCTCTACCCGGCATGGAAAGCGGGAACGGTGGCCCCCGTGGAGTCGATCCGGCTGGTCTGAAGCCCGCCGAGAGGAATCCGAGGACATCGTGAACGACACGCATTCCAGTCCCATCGCCGAGCTGCGGGACGTGACGAAGGTCTACCGTCAAGGGGCGCTCGAGGTGCACGCCCTCCGCGGGCTGAACCTCAGCATCGAGAGGGCCGAGTTCAGCGCCGTCTGCGGGCCCTCGGGCTCGGGGAAGACCACGGCCCTCAACATCATGGGCGCCCTCGACAAGCCCACCTCCGGCGAGGTCCTCCTGGAGGGCACCGACCTCGCGAAGCTGAGCCGGCGGGTGCTCAGCCACCTGCGCCGGGATCGGATCGGCTTCGTCTTCCAGGCCTACAACCTGATGCCGGTCCTGACAGCCTTCGAGAACGCCGAGATCGTCCTCTCGCTCCAGGGGGTCGTGCCCGAGGAGCGCAGGGAGCGCGTCATGGGCCTGCTGGCGGACGTGGGCCTGGAAGGCCTGGAGGACCGCCGGCCCGACGAGCTCTCCGGGGGGCAACAGCAACGCGTCGCCATCGCGAGGGCGATCGCCGGAAACCCCGCCATCGTGCTCGCCGACGAGCCCACCGCCAATGTCGACAGCGAGAACGCCGAGCACCTGCTCGACATCATGGAGGCGCTGAACCGCGATCGCGGGGTGACCTTCCTCTTCTCCACCCACGATCCACGAGTGATGGAGCGCGCGCGCCGGGTGGTCCGGATCGTCGACGGCAAGGTCGAGAGCGACGACCGCCGGGCCTAGGGCGGCACCCTGCGGCGTCGCCACCGGGTGGGGCCAGCCCTATCCCGCTGTGGCACCCTCCACGACCTGGAGCCGAGGCAGCGGGCCAGGGTCGCCGGCGGCGAGGAGAGCCGCGCGACCCGGGTCGGTCGAGCCCACACCCTGGAGAGCCACGGAATGAAGTTCGGAATCTTCTACGAGCACCAGCTCCCCCGTCCCTGGAACGAGAACTCGGAGCACGAGCTCTTCCAGGAGGCCCTCGACCAGGTGGAGCTCGCCGACCGGCTCGGCATCGACTACGCCTGGGAGGTGGAGCACCACTTCCTCGACGAGTACTCCCACTCGTCCGCCCCCGAGGTCTTCCTGGCCGCCTGCTCCCAGCGCACCAGCCGGATCCGGCTGGGTCACGGCATCGTGCTGATGCTGCCCGGCTACAACCAGCCGGCACGCATCGCGGAGCGGATCGCGACGCTGGATCTGGTATCGAATGGGCGTGTCGAGTTCGGGACCGGCGAATCGGCTTCGCGGGCCGAGCTCGAGGGCTTCAACATCGAGTGGACGGCCGAGACCAAACGCGAGATGTGGCGCGAGGCCACGGAGCAGGTCTCGAACATGCTCGTGATGGATCCCTACCCGGGCTACGAGGGCAAGTACTTCTCGATGCCCTGCCGCAACGTCCTGCCCAAGCCGGCCCAGCGGCCCCACCCACCGCTCTGGCTCGCCTGCTCGAACCGCGAGACGATTCACGAGGCCGCGCGGAACGGAATGGGCGCGCTCACCTTCGCCTTCGTCGACCAGGCCGACGCGCGGAAGTGGGTGGGCGAGTACTACGACATCATCAGGAACGATTGCGTGCCGATCGGTCACTCGGTCAACGCGAACATCGCCATGGTCACCGGCTTCTCCTGCCACCAGGACGCCGAGGAGGCCAAACGGCGCGGCATGGACGGGTTCCGCTTCTTCGGCTTCGCGCTCGGCCACCACTATCTCTTCGGCGCCCACAAGCCGGGTCGCACGAACATCTGGGAGGCCTTCGAGAGGGCTCGCGACGGCCTGCCCGAGGAGGGCAGCGATCGGGGCATCGGAACCCCCGCCGAGCTGCGCGAGCACCTGCAGGGCTTCGCGGAGGCCGGCGTCGACCAGGTGGTCTTCATCCAGCAGGGCGGAAGGAACCGCCACAAGCACATCTGCGAATCCCTCGAGCTCTTCGCGGCGGAAGTGATGCCCTTCTTCAAGAAGGACGAAGAGGAGCGCGAGCGCAGGAAGCAGGCCGAGCTGGCGCCCTACATCGAGAAGGCGTTGGAGCGGAAGGAGTTCATGGCGCCACTCCCGGACGGAGAGATTCCCGAAATGCTCGCCTACGGCCGCGACATCGTGGAGCGCGAGGGAGTCGACGAGCAGGCTCGCGGTGGCTCCTTCTCGATCCCCACGGAAGATCCGAACGCTCCCTCGAGCTGAGAGGCCCCGGGCTCACGGGGAGAGCCGCCCCGGGCCGCAGCGGGAGGAGCGCGGCGTTGCCCGCCTCGATCGCTTTCCTTAGCGTTGAGGGGATGGTGAGAGGTCCGCTCCAGAGCGTTGCGATCGTCGGCGGTGGACCCGCGGGTTCGGCGCTCGCGGTCTACCTGGGCCGCGCCGGCAAGAAGGTCGTCCTCTTCGACAAGGGCAACCGGCCGCCGATCATCGTCGGGGAGTCGCTGGTCCCCGCCACGGTTCCCTTCCTCGCCGAGCTGGGCATCGAAGACGAGGTGCGCGCCTACAGCACCTTCAAGGAGGGTGCGACCTTCGTCTTCAACAGCGAAGAGAGCCTGAGCTTCAAGTTCGAGGAGGTCCGCAAGGCCCGCACGAAGTACTCCTACAACGTTCCTCGGGACAAGCTCGACGCATCGATCGCCGCGATGGCCGAAGGCTCGGGTGCGCAGATCCTGCGCGAGAGTGCGGGCCTGGTTCGCGAAGCCGGATCGGATCGCGTGGTGCTCGATTCCGAGACCCTCGCGCGGACCGAGGGCTTCCTCGGCGGGCCGCCCGACCTCATCGTGGATGCGAGCGGTCGGCGACGTCTGCTTCCGAACCTGCTCGAGCTCCCCTTCGAGGCCGGCCCGCGCAAGGACACGGCTCTCTTCGCGCACTGCGAGGGCGTCGGGCAGGTGATCGAAGGCAACGTCCACACCGACACCCTCAGCCACGGCTGGAGCTGGCGAATCCCCCTGCCGGGGAAGATGTCCGTCGGCTTCGTGGTGAACTCCGAGCACCTGAAGACGCTGGGCGTGAGCCCGGAAGAGCAGTTCGACGGGATCCTGGCGCGGGAGCCCGTGATCAAGGCCTGGGGTGCCGAGCCCCGGCGGCTCACCGACGTCCTCAAGTACACGAACTACCAGCTGGTCTCGAAGCGCGGCTTCGGTGAGGGCTGGGTGCTGCTCGGCGACAGCCTCGGCTTCGTGGACCCGGTCTTCTCGAGCGGTCTCCTACTCGCCTTCGATGGGGCGAAGTCCCTCTCGGAGGCGATCCTCGCCGGGGGCGATTCCCGGGCCATGCAGCGCTACGAGCAGCGGGCGCGGCGGCACATTCGCACCTGGCAGAAGACCATCGACCACTTCTACAACGGGCGCCTCTTCACCCTCTTCAAGGTCGGGCAGGTCGTACGTCACACTCCCGTCGGACGGATGCTCGACTTCCACTTTCGCCGACACCTCCCGCGGGTCTTCACCGGCGAGGCGTCAGCCAGTCGCTACAGCCCGGCGCTGGTCGACTTCATGTGTCGCTACGCCCTGATGGAGAACGATCCGGATCTCCTCGCCATCCACTGAGGACGGCCGGCGAAGCCACGAGCTGCTCTCGCACCGGAGGAAGGGCACCGGGCTCCCAGGGCGGCTACTCCTCCCCCGCGGCGCCTGCTTCCTCCTCCGAGCGGGTCGGTGTGGCGCGAAGCTGTGGTGGGCTCCCCGGCAAGCGGCCGCGATTGACGAGCAGGCGGACGGGACGATCGGGCTCGCGCGGGTTGGAGAGCACGAGGTCCAGCAGGCCGTCCCCGTTCCAATCGCCGGCGCGAACGGTCCCGGTCGTATCCGCGAGCTGGCGGCCGGCGCGCTTTCCGTAGTCGCCCTCGCGGCTGCCCAGCATCACCTCGAGCGCCGTTCCGTCCGTACTGTTCAGGAAGTCGCGGCGGCCGTCGCCATTCAGGTCGAAGTCGAAGGTTGGCGTGAAGCCGCTCGATCGCACCGTCTCGAAGTCGATGGGGACGTCGTACTTCTTGCGGAAGCGCGGCTCGATCCCGCTCTCCTGGGGCGTGGCCACGTCGTACACGGAAAGGAAGACGTCGGCCGAGCGGGTCAGGAAGATCTCGACCACCTCGAGAATGCTGATCGGGATGCCGAAGCGAAGGAGCTCGAGGCGGCCATCGCCGTCGAGGTCGAGTAGCTGATCCGCGCTCACTGTCGCCTCCGTTGCGAAGACGGAATCCGGGCTCTCGAGCTGCCAGCCGTTCTCGCGGTTCAGGAAGACCCGCACCTCGGCCTTCGCCTGCGTGATCCCGCCGCTCGTCTTCGAGATGAGCAGGTCGAGGCGCCCGTCGCCATCGATGTCCTCGGCGATCGAGCGGACCGAGCCGGAGCCACGCACGTGATCCGGCAGTGACACCATGCCGAGCTTCAGCAGGCGGTTGGTCTTCGGGTCGAAGCCGCCGTCCCGGCGCTGCAGGAAGACGCGCAGCTCGTGGCGGTTCGAGCTGACGATGTCGGCGCGTCCGTCGCCATCGACGTCGCCCACCGAGACGCGCGGAGCATCGAAGAAGAGCTGAATCCCGCTCTCCGCGAAGATGGGTCCCGGTGGTTGGACGAGGTAGTTCGCCCGGCCGCGAACCGGCAGGCGCGCCAGGGTCTCACCCCGTGCCGACATCACGAGGAGCTCGCGTAGCCCCGGCACCAGCAACCGCGGCTCATCGGCGAGGGCGAGGGTCACGAGCGGAAGGCGATCGAGGCCCCGCTCGTCGGCTGCTACCCCGACCGTGGAGCCCCCGGGGATCGGCAGGTCGTGGAGCCTGGCCTGCCCGCCCGCGAAGGAGATCAGCGAGAGCCCCGCCGGGCGCAGCAGCAGCAGCTCGTTCCCGGCGGGTGGCAGCACGTCGGCCAGGTCGAAGGCGGCGCTGTCCGCCGGCAGCGGCAGCTCCAGGCTGGGTGCT
The DNA here is from genome assembly GCA_002687015.1 of Deltaproteobacteria bacterium. Lineage (GTDB taxonomy): Bacteria > Myxococcota_A > UBA9160 > UBA9160 > UBA6930. The sequence continues at coordinate 5,142 of NYZB01000275.1, read as the reverse complement.
GCGCCGAACCCCCCGTCGGCCTCCTGGAAGTACACGCGAATGAGCTTGGTCTCGTCCGGAGGCACCCCTCGAAACAGCACCTGGAACAGGTCGGCCCGCCCGTCCCCGTCGAGCTCGGTGATCTCCGCGGAGACACTGCGCCCAGCGGCCTCGAGGCTTCGGATGTCGAAGATCTCCCCTTCGGCCACCACGCCCGAGGCGGGCCCCAGAACCGCCGCCGTAGCGAGGGCAACGCCCAGCGCGCGAAGGAACCCGAGGCTTCGCGTTGGCCGCACCGATCGACCCATGGCAGCTCCCCTTCGACTTCCACCCTGAGGCAGCGTGGCATGGAAGCATACTCGCCCTTGCAGAGGTGGCCCCTGCCCGGACGGCACACCGCAGCGTCCTGGCGGCCCGGCGGCCGCCAGGATGCCTGGAGATGGAACCGGCGGAGGTGGCTCTCGGGTCAGAACTTCGCGTTCAGATCGACCCGCACCTGCACCTCGTCGTCGTCGAAGCGACCGCCGAGCCGGTCGATCGGGCGAGACACGAGGCCCCAGGCCCGCAGACTGATCCCCTTGGCGAGCCCGTAGTCGACCGCGGCCACGTGCCCCGAGTAGTTCGTCGCCATCAGGAAGTCGTCCTGGGCGAAGCCGGAGAAGAGCGCCTCGCGGGAGATGTTCTGGAACTGGTACCAGACCTTCCAGTCCCCGGGCCCGGAGACCTTCCCGGCCGCGACGCCCACGGCGTAGCCATCGTCGTCCCGGCTGCTGTCGGCGGAGGTGTTCAGGATGAACTCGCCGGAGAGCGTGATGGGCACCGCCAGGCCCGAGTAGGTGAGGCTGGCAATCGGGTTCAGGACCCGGAATCCCGATGCGTACTCGCCGCTGGCGTCGAGCGCGTTGCAGCCGGGGCAGCCTCCGTTGTCGGCAATCGAGACGAGGCTGCCGTCCGCATTCAGGTTCGCATAGCGGTACCAGCCGACGGCGACCTGCGCCTTGAGATCGTCCGTAATGCCGAGGCCCGCCGCGCCCTGGAGCACGGTCATGGAGGCCTCGTCGGCGCCGCCCGACTCCACCAGGAAGTACTCTCCGGCCGCGAAGCGGAGGTCCAGGCCGTTGCCGTCGCTCCACTTGTAGACGCCGGCCACGCCCTCGGGATTGACGTCGTCGTCCCAAACGAGCTCGCCGTAGACGGGGTTCTTCACGAAGGGGTGATCGAACTTCCCCGCCCAGATCGTCGAACCTTCGAACCAGCTGGGCTTGTACTTCAAGTAGGCGCGGACGAGGGCGATCTCGAAGGAGTCGAACATCCCTCCGCCACCGTCCGAGTGCCTGCCGCCCAGGGTCCGGTGAGGCGAGTTCGGGTCGTTCGGATCACCGGTTCGCAAGCGGAAACCCGCCCTCAGCTCCGGGTGCAGGTCGTACTCCGCTCCGATCCGGAACCGGATCCTGGACCGGTTGCGATCGTCGCGACCCGGTCGGTTGCGCCGGTGCTCGTAGCGCAGTCGGAAGTCCGCGAAGGGATGCAGCTTCTCGAAGAACGAGTCGGAGGGAGCACTCACGGACGGGTTTCCGGGCGCCGCGGCCTGGGTCTCCCTGAGTGCCCCGATCAGGCCGTTCAGGGCCTCCTTGAACTCGGGGGACAGGTTCTTCTCTTCGTCGGCCGCGACGGCCAACTCGTCCAGCGCGGCACTCAGGCCGCTGTCTGCGGCCTGGGCAGTGAAGGCCACCAACGTGACCAGTACGACAACGACACCCCGGGCAAACATGGATCCCCTCCTCACGCCAAGCCCCTTGAAGCCCCACGCCCTCTCCGAGGCGCAGCAACGGGCCGCAGACTACTGATTTCGTTGACGAAAGCGAGGGGCTTCGGTACACCGTGCGACGTTTTCTCGCATCCCGGAACGACCTGTGGAGTTCCGCCACAGGGTCTTCCGGCCCGGTCTGATCCATGCCCGGGAACGATCGTCGCGGACACGCAGACCGAGGCCCGAGAATCCAGTACCGTGCCGCAGCGTCCCATTCCAGATAGAGCCTGCGACCATGTACCGAGCGACAGAAGACGAGTTGAGACAGTACGAGGAGCTGGGGTTCTTCGCGCGAGAGCGGGTCTTCGGCCCCGACGAGCTCGAGACCCTCCGCGCCGGCGCCGAGAACGTGCACGCACAGATCGTCGGCGCGGCCCGCGACCTGGCCAGCGGGCCCGTCGACCAGGTAGACAACCAGAAGTACCAGACGGTGCTGGGTTCGAGGGTCAAGTGGGAGTGGGACGACGATCTTCGGGCAGTTCGTTCGATGGAGCCGACGGGCCACCTCGACGCGCGTCTGGAGGTGCTGCTCGACGACCCTCGCCTCTTTCAGCCCGTGCAGTCGATCAACGGATGCGAGGCGCTGAGCGTCTTCAGCGACAAGCTCAACGTCAAGCGCCCGGGCGGCGCACCCTTTCCCTGGCACCAGGAAGGCCTGTACTGGGAGAACGGCGCCGAGGACCTCGAGTCGCTGGTCAGCACCCTCACCTACCTCGACGATGCGACCAAGGAGAACGGCTGTCTCTGGGTGATCCCGGGCAGCCACCGGCACGGCAACCTGAAGGGGCTTGAGAACCGCGGAGTGTTGGGCGCGCTCTACACGGACACCGATCTCATCGATGGAGAGGCCTATGCGGCCGAGTTCCCGGCCGGCAGCGTCCTCTACTTCCATCGCGACCTGGTGCACGGCTCCCAGACCAACCGCAGTGCGGCCAGCCGCCGGGTCTTCGTGGTGGCCTACCAGTCCGGAGGGCTGCACCGCTGGTGCCTCGACCGCAAGCGAGAGGTCCAGTTGAGCCGGCCCGGGCAGGGATCGCCGGCGCCGGCCTGAGCCTCGGCGCGGGAGGCTCGTACTCTTCTCCGCATGGGCGCCGGGCGCGCGCAGCGGCCCGCGCTATCGCCTGGCTCCCCGTCCCCGAGATCGAGGGGGTCTCAGGTCCCGGCGCCCGCGAGCCCGAAGAGCAGATCGCCCTCGCGCCAGATGCGGATCGGGATGCCGTCGAGCTCACGCTGCTCCTCGGGAAGGCCCTCGAAGACCTCGCCGAAGCCGGTCTGATAGAGCGTGAGCACCCGGCCCTCCTCGTCCTCGAGCTTGAGCTGCGCCGCCATCCGGCCCTGGAGTGAGCAGTAGCGACCGCCCAACAACTGGAGCTCGCCGCCGCCGAAGCGTTGAGGCCGTAGCAGCGCGAAGTCGAGCCGGTCCATCTGCTCGCGCAGCCCCAGGTAGTCCTCCGCGTCGAACTCGACCGCCAGGTTCTTGCGGTGGTTGAGCACGATCTCGTGCCGGATGGAGCCGGCCAGGGCCGCGGGGTCATGGGGTTCGGAGCCGCGAAGCTCGAAGAAGAGGAAGGGAAGCAGGATCAGAGCGGCGGCGGCCGCGCCCACCCAACGAGACGCAATCCGGCGGCGCCCCCTGGAGCCGCCTCGGAAGCTGCTCGGGGCCCGGCTCTCGCCGAAGGTGGGCTCTTCGGAGCTCTCGATCTGGATTTCCCGATCGAGCGCGTGGAGCGCGTCTTCTTCCTCCCGCTCATGTCTCGTGAACTCGTGCCTCAGCTCCTTGAGCAGTCGAAGAGCCCCTTCCTCTTCGCGGCTCTCCACGAGCCCCGCGATCTCACGGAGGAGACCCCGGAAACGCTGGTGGGCGCGAATGAAGGAGCGGAGGCGGATTTCGAACTGCGGGCGGAGTGCCCAGACGGTCGGAAAATAGAGATCCTCTTCGGCCGAGAGGTGGGCTTCCAGCGCGGCCCGCAGCTCCTCGACGGCGTCCCGGGTCCCGAGCCCTTCGGCGCCTTCTTCCAGGCACGGCAGCGCTCTGGAAAACAAGGCTTCCAGAGCGGAGTGCTCGTTGGCGACTCTTCGGACCACGGGTGCTTCCTCTTCGATCTCCTGCGCCCAGAGAACCCGGGGAGAATAATCCCTTTGGTCGGAGCGCGGCATGATCCCCATCATATGGCCACCCTTTCCATGGCCACCTCTTCGGGAACCGGCTGGCCGCCCCTGGATTCGGGCCCCAGTTGGGTAAGATCGCCCCGTGGTCGGTTCATTCCCTGACCCGGGCGAAGCCGGGGAGATGCGCCCTCTGGCTTGGAGCAGGGTGCTGGCCGTGCTCCTGACGGTTGGCTTCTTCCTCCTGGACACCGTGACGCCTCTCGGCGTCGCCGCGGGTGTTCCCTACGTGGCCGTGATCCTGGTCTCGTTGCGGCTGCCGAGCAGTCGGGAGGTGTGGCTCTTCGCCCTTGGCTGCTCCGCCCTGACGCTGGCCGGAATCGCCCTCTCCCCCGGACCTGGGGGCGCCGAATGGTGGAAGGTGCTGGCGAATCGCGCTCTTGCCCTCTTCGTCATCTGGGCCACGGCCGCGGTCGGGATCCAGCGGCGCAGGGTCCAGGCCGCCCTGCGCGAATCCCGGGAAGCCCGCCAGGCGAGGGAACGGGAGCACGCGATCTCGCTTGCCGAGAGCCAGGCGCGGCTCAGCGGCGTCATCCAGTCCGCCATGGACGGCATCGTCACCTTCGATGAAGACCTGCGAATCGTGGTGTTCAACAGGGCTGCCGAGCAGCTCTTCGGGGCCACCGCCGCCGAGGTGATCGGAGAGCCGGTCGCTCGCTTCCTGCCCGAGCGCATCCGAAGCCAGCAACCCGACTTTCTTGCCCGATTCGCCGAGAGCGGGGAATCCAGTCGCCGCCTTGGAGACGCGGGCGGGATCTTCGGGCTCCGCTCGGATGGCACGGAGTTCCCCATCGAGCCCATGGAGGAAGCCAGCTATCCGCCGACGGGCTTCTGGGGCGACGGCGCCAGCGTCGCGATCCAGGTGATCCCGGTGCCCGTGGGAGAGCACAGGGTGCGGGTGGAGATCGGGGACTCGCTCGACCCCGAAGAGTGGAGCTACGCGTCGGAGGAGAAGCTCGCCTTCAGCGAGGACGCCCGCCGCGTCGTCACCTTCGACCGCATCGCGGGGTTCGCCTGGGAGTAGACGGGGAAGCGCTGGCTCCGCGAGGGCTGCCCCTCCCGGGAACTCCCGGGGGAGCTTCCTTCCTCAGTCGCTCTGATCGGACTTCGCTGAGCCGAGGCCGCTTCGCTTCTTTCTTTGACGCGCGGCGGGGCGGGGTTCATTCCTCAGAATGGCTCGGCCGGGG
>NYZB01000274.1 GCA_002687015.1 Deltaproteobacteria bacterium | reverse complement strand
GGGCCGCGACGACCTGCAGCACTTCGTGGCCACACGGCTCGCCCGTCCCGAGGGCGCGGTCTACGTCTCCCTCTACGCGAGCGAGCGCTCCAAGCGCCAGAAGGTGCTCCAGCTCGACGTGATCGAGACGCGGGAGATGGAGACCGACATGGTGGTGGTGGACGCGGCTGCCATGGCCGATGAGCTCGAGCGCACGGGCCGCATCGCCCTCTACCAGGTCTTCTTCGACTTCGACCGGGCCCGCCTCAAGGAGGAGTCCGAGCCGGCGCTTCGCGAGATCGCGACGCTGGCCGCCGATCGGCCGGATCTCGATTTCTTCGTCGTCGGCCACACCGACGCGAAGGGTGCCCTGGACTACAACCTCGACCTCTCGTGGAGGCGAGCCGCAGCCGTCGTCACCGCACTGCAGCGCGCTCACGGCGTGGCACCCGGCCGCTTGGACGCCCATGGCGTGGGGCCGCTTTCCCCGGTCGCCTCGAACACCGACGAGGCGGGGCGCGCCCTGAACCGCCGCGTCGAGCTGGTGCTTCGCTCGAAGAGCTCCCCGGCCTCGCAAGGGCCCTAGCAGGCCGCCGCAAGGCAGGACGGGCCGGATGGACTCGCCACCCGGCCCGCCATGGGGTTCGGCGCGCCGGCTACTTGAGCTGGCTGCGGTCGTAGTCGAGGATCGTCCGGGCGATGATCAGGTTCTGGATCTGCCCCGTGCCCTCGTAGATGTCGGTGATTCGCACGTCGCGGAACCACTTCTCGAGCAGGTGCTCGCGGCTGGCGCCCATCGGGCCCAGGAGCTCGATGCAGCCCTGGGTCACCTCGCGCACCGCCGAGCCGCCCTTGGCCTTGCTGATCGAGGCTTCCAGGTTGTTCGGCTCGCCCTGGTCGGAGAGGTAGGCCGCGTGGCACACGGTCAGCACGGCCGCCTCCTGCAAGGCCTCGAGACGCTGGAACTTCGCCGCCGCCGCCGAGAGGCCGTGGCCGGTGGAGCCATAGGCGAGATCGACCCCCGCCTGCTCGAGCTGCTCGCGGGTGAAGTCGAGGGCCGCCTGGGACATGCCCAGACCGAAGGCCGCCGTCATCGGCCGCGTCATGTTGAAGGTCTTCATGACGCCGCGGAAGCCGCCCGAGCCCCCCTTCGGGATCTCCTCCTTGCCGCCCAGCAGGTTCTCGCGCGGGATGCGGCAGTCGGTGAACACGTAGGTGGCGGTGTCGTCGGCGCGGATGCCGAGCTTCTTCTCCTTGTGGGAGACGTTGAAGCCGGGCGTGCCCTTCTCGACCAGGAAGCTCTTGATCCCCGCGCGCCCGGCCGACCGGTCCAGTGTGGCCCAGAGCACGACGCCGTCAGCCCGGCAGCCGGTGGTCACGAAGATCTTCTCGCCGTTGAGCACCCACTCGTTGGTCTCCTCGTCGAGCACCGCGGTGGTCTGGACGAGCGAGGGGTCCGAGCCGCAGCCGGGCTCGGTGATGGCCATCGAGAGCAGCAGGCCGCCCCACTTGGTTCGCTGCTCCTCGGTGCCCGAGGCCCCGAGGGCGGCATTGCCCAGGCCCGCACCGCGGCCCTTGCGCATGCGTACGGAGTAGTCGCCCCAGGTCTCGGCCATGGTGATGAGCATGCCGATCACGCTCTGGCCGCTGTCCTCCGGTCCGCGGTCGCCCATCAGCGACCACACACCGGGGAAGTCCTTGGCCTCCTCCAGCTCCTCGGGCGGGAACTCGGCTTCGTTCTCGTCGTAGTGTCGGGCGTACTTGCGGGCCACGAGCGACTCGGTGCGCACGTAGTCCAGGATCTTCTGGTCGTTGTCGGTCAGGTTGAAATCGATCACCTTGGATCTCCAGATCGTCGGGGATGAAAGGAATGGCGGGCCATGCCCGCCCGGGCTCGTGCCTAGACGGCGGCCACGCCTTCGAGCACGGTCAGCGTGCGCGCAGTGCGGTACCACATCTCGACGGGGTGCTCGCGGATGAACCCGTGCCCGCCGAGCACCTGCAGGCCGTCGTCGGCCAGCTTCATGCCCTGCTCGGCCGAGTAGCCGTGGGCGAAGAGCGCGGGCCGGGTCGCGTCCTCGAGGCTCTCGAGGGCAGCCGCGGCCTTCCACGTCAGCCAGCGCATCGAGTTGGTCTCGATCTGCATGTTCGAGAGCATGAACGCGATCGCCTGCTTCTGGGCAATCGCCTCGCCGAAGGCGTGGCGGTCCTTGGCGTAGGGGATCGCGTACTCCATGACCGCGCGGCACAGGCCGGTGAGCAGGGCCGCATTGGCCGTGCGGGTGCCCGCGAGGAGGCGCCCGGCGTCGATGCCCCGGTCGCCGCCCAGACGGGCCTCTTCGGGCACCTCGACCTGGGCGAGATCCAGGCTCACCGTGGGCAGGCCCTTCATGCCGAGGTTCAGCTCCAGCTCGGAGACCGTGAGGCCGGGCGTGTCGCTGGGGACGAGGAAGGCATCGACGGCGGAGAAGCCGGTCTCGGCGCTCTGTGCATTGCGCGCCAGCACCAGGAAGAGCTCGGCGCGATCGCCCAGCACCACGAAGCTCTTGCGCCCGGAGAGCACGAAGCCACCCTCCTTCGGCTCGACGGTGGTCTGGAGTGCGGTCGCGTCGAAGGTCGGCGAGGGCTCGATGAGCGCCAGACTGGCCGGGGCGAAGCGATCGCCGCAGAAGCGCGGCAGGTGCGCCTCCTTCTGCTCCTCGGTGCCGAAGTCGTTGATCGCGAAGGCGACCGCCGAGGGGTGGGTCGACGCGATGGCGAGCGCCGGGTCGCCGAAGGCCAGCTCTTCCAGGATCAGCGCGTTCGTAATGGGCGAGCGGGCTTCGCCGCCGCCCCCGAAGGCCTCGGGAAGCTGGGTATTGGTGAGGCCGAGCTCCCACACCTGGTCGAGGATGCCATCCGGCAGTGCACTCTCTTCGTCGGCCTCGCGGGCGACGGGCCGGAGCACCTGCTCCGCGAACTCCCGCATCGCCTCGCGGACGACTTGCTGTTCTTCGCTGGGTCCGAACGAGATCATGGGGTCACTCCTGCGTCCCATCCCCGGTCTCCGGCAACGCGCTCGGAGCCTGCGGACGGGCAAGTTGGTGGAAATAGGGGTCCATGGCTTCGCGGCCACCCTCTTTCTCGAGGAGGCCGCGCTTGGCGACGTCGCGCGCGTCGAGGAGCCCGAGGGCGACGCCGCACCAGATCCGGGCGTCGGCCGTGTACCGGACGTCGGCGCCCGAGGCGAAGCCCGGCTCGACGCGGCACTGCCCATCCTCGATCCGGATCGTCCAGACCCCGCCGCCCTCTCCCGTGAGCCTCAGCTCGAAGGTCACGTCGGCGTCGCGGGCCCGCTCTTCGCGGAGCAGGAAGGGAAGGGACTCGAGGATCGAGAGGGGCGAGGTCTCGGTGAACTGCTCGATGTCGAGGTCGAGCTCTTCGACGGCGTGATGGACGTACCAGCGGGCGATCGAGGCGATGATCGGCTCGAGGTCCCTCGCCCGGTCCGCCGCCGCGTAGATCGCGCGACCGTTCTCGCCGGCGACCTGCTCAACGAAGCCCGCCTCCCGCAGCTGGCGCAGCCGGTTCGAGAGCACCCGGGGCGTGATTCCCGTTCGCTGGCGCAGCTCCTGGAAGCCGCGCGGGCGGCGCAGCAGGTGACGAACCAGCACCAGGGTCCATTTGTCGCCGATCCACTCGAGTGCGCGGGCCACAGGGTCGAAGACCTCGCCCGGACGCGGGATCGGCGAGCTTCGCCCCGAGCTGGTCGTCGGGGCCGATTGTGACATGCCCTCTGACATCAGTATCAGTATCTATCGGATACTTACCAGGGAGTCAATAGGCAACTCGGAATAGTGGCTGCGCGGCACCTGGCCCTTCATTGTGGTCCCTGCCCCGTGGGGGTAGACTGCCCATGCCGGAGGTGGACGGAGGATCGCCGGTGGGCAGCAACCGCTCACGGGAGGAAAGTCCGGGCTCCGCAGGGCAGGGAGGTTGCTAACGGCGACCCGGGGTGACCCGAGGGAAAGCGCCACAGAAACGACACCGCCGATGGCCGGTGATCCGGCCGGCCCGAGAGGACCGGCCGGGGAGGCACAGGTAAGGGTGAAATCGTGGGGTAAGAGCCCACGCACGACAGCCGGGTGACCGGCGGTGGGGCAAGCCCCTCCTGGAGCAAGCTCGAATAGGGACGTCGATTCGGGTGGCCCGCCCGAGGCCTTCGGGCCCGACGTCCGGGTGAGAGTGCTCGAGCGGCGCAGCAATGCGTCGCCTAGAGGAATGATCCTCACCGGCCCGAGGGAAACCGAGGGTCGGGACAGAACCCGGCTTACAGTCCACCTCCGGCACGCAGCGCTCGTCAGCGGGCGCCCGGGGCCCCCACAGTGGCGATGTAGCAGCGCAGCTTCGAGCGCCTCGCGGGGTCGTAGCCCTGCCACTTCTCGGCCGGAAGCGTGGCCGGCTCCGCCCAGGTGAAGCCCTGTCGCTCGAAGAAGGCGCCCACCCGCTCGGCCGTGGTGCAGGCGAACACACCCTGGAGCCCCAGGGCCTGGGCGCGCTCGAGGGCGAAGTGGACCAGGTGTTGACCGACCCCCTCGCCGAGGAAGCGCGTGAGGGTGTAGAGGGAGCTGATCTCGCCCATGTCACCCCAGGAGAGCAGCGCGCCGATGCCGGCCAGGTCGCGCCCCTCGACGAAGGCGCCGAAGGCTGCGGCGAGAATGCGATCCACCTCCCCGGTCTCCCGCGGCGCCAGGTAGCCCTCGGCCACGCCCCGCGCGATCAGGTCGTGGGCGGCATCGTAGTCATCCACGCCCAGGCTCCGGACCGTGATGTAGCGCTCCCGGGTGAACAGGGTTCCGCGACCGCTGTAGGTGAAGAGCTCGTCGGCCAGACCGGGCGCGTCGCAGACGTTCACGGCCGGGATGCCGGCCTCGAGCAGGTCGGCGATCTCCCGCCACAGGCCGAGGCGCTCGGTGGTGGCGAGGCCGCGGCCCTCGTGGGCCAGCCAGCCGGCGAGCTCCTCGAGGTGGACGAAGGCGTGACGCCCTTCGCTCTCGGAGCGCAATCCGCCGCCGCCATCCAACCAGACGACCTTGAAGAGCCCGAGCCGTACGGCCAGGGCGCGGGCCTGGGCTGCGAAGGCTCCGGGGCTCACGCACACCGCCTGGATCGGGTCCGAGGCCAGCGCCCGCCAGACCTCGCCCTCCAGCGAGGGAGCCTCGGGAGAGGCCGGAGGCGCGGCCACCACCTTCTGGAGCGAGCCGCCATCAGCCGCCACGACGATCGCCCGCGCGCCGGCCCCACGCAGCGCCGCCAGCGTGTCGCCCACGACGGGGTGCCCCAGGTCGGAGGGCTCGGGAGCGACGATCGCCAGGGTTCGCCCGCGGAACTCCCGCAGGTAGAACTCGCGCTCGGAGAAGCTGCGAACCGGCGTCGCCTTCATCGCGGCGATTGTCGCGGATCGGGCCCCTTCCGGGTATGGTCGCTCGTCCATGGGCTTCGACGGGTGGCTGACCCTGGCCGTGCTGGTCCTGATGGTCTTCGCGATGGCCCGGGAGCTGGCCGGCCCCGATCTGATCGTCATGGCCGGTCTGTTCACACTGGCCGCCACCGGCGTGCTGACGCCGAGCGAGACCTTCTCGGGGTTCGCCAACCCCGCGATGGCAACCGTCGGGGCCCTCTTCGTCGTCTCTGCGGGCCTCCGGGAGACCGGCCTGCTCGAGACCGGGGTGATCCGGCTCTTCGGGCGCGCCAAGGGCGAGACCTCGGCCCTGGTCCGCATGTGCCCGCCCCTTGCAGGCTTCTCGGCCTTCCTGAACAACGCGCCGATCGTGGCGATGATGACGCCGGTGGTGATCGAGTGGGCGCGCCGCACCGGCCGCTCGCCCAGTCGCTTCCTGATCCCGCTCTCCTACGCCACGATTCTCGGCAGCCTGCTGACCGTGATCGGCACGAGCGTGAACCTGACGGTCGCCGGCCTGATCCACGAGAACGGCATGGTCGAGATGGGCTTCTTCGAGCTCCTCCCGGTCGGGCTGCCCGTCTGCCTCGTGGGGCTCCTCTACGTCGTGTTCCTCGCGCCGCGCTGGATTCCCGCCCGCCAGGATCTGGGGGAGCAGCTCGGAGAGAGGCGGCGCGAGTACACCGCGACGATGCGGGTCCAGCCGGGCAGCGGCCTGGCGGGCCAGACCGTCGAGGAGGCCGGGCTCCGGCAGCTCCCGGGCCTCTTCCTGGTCGAGATCGAGCGCGATGGGCGGCGCATCACGCCGGTGGCGCCCGACGAGGTGCTCGCGGAGAACGACGCCCTGGTGTTTGCGGGCGTCGTCTCCACGATCGTCGATCTCCAGCGCTTTCCCGGCCTGGTGCCGGATTCGGAGGAGGTGCCGAGCGCCGCGTCGAGCGAGGAGCGGCGACTGATCGAAGCCGTCGTATCCCGGAGCTCGCCACTGCGGGGTCAGAGCATTCGCGACGCCAACTTCCGGGCCACCTTCGACGCGGCCGTCGTTGCGGTGCACCGCAACGGCGAGCGCGTGGGCGGGAAGATCGGCGAGATCATGCTGCGGCCCGGCGACACCCTGCTGCTCCAGACCGGCGCGAGCTTCCTGCGCACCCACCGCAACAGCCCCGACTTCTACCTCGTGAGTGAGATCGGGGGTCACCAGGCTCCACGCACCGAGAAGGCGGCCATCGCCATCGCGATCCTCGGCGCCATGGTCGTCGTGGCCGCCGTCGGCCTGCTGGAGATCTCGATCGCGGCCTTCATCGCGGCGGGTGCGCTCATCGGCACGCGCTGCATCAGCGGCCGCCAGGCCCGGCAGAGCGTCGAGTGGAACGTGCTGATCGTGATCGCGGCCGGCCTCGGGATCGCCCTGGCCATGGAGAAGAGCGGCGCGGCCGGCGAGGTGGCCGGCCTGCTGGTCGGCAGCACCGGCGGGCTGGGCCCCCTCGCGACCCTGGCCGTCGTCTACGCCGCCACGGTGCTGCTCTCGGAGTTCCTCCACCACAACGCCGCTGTGGCGATCATGTTCCCGATCTCGATCCAGGCAGCGGCCCAGGTGGGGGCCGACCCGCGCGCCTTCATCATGGCCATCGCGATGGGCGCGAATTGCGCCTTCGCGAACCCCGTGACCTACCAGACCCACATGATCGTCTACGGGCCGGGCGGCTACCGCTTCAACGACTTCGTCCGGGTGGGTCTGCCGCTCGACCTGGTCTGCGCGGCCGTGGCGCTGACCGTCATCCCGTGGATCTGGCCGCTCACTTGAGCCGCG
>NYZB01000273.1 GCA_002687015.1 Deltaproteobacteria bacterium | reverse complement strand
GCGACCGCCGAGGTGGAGGTCTGCGCTCCCTGCCACTCCCGGCGTTCGCGCATCGCCCCGGCCCATCCCGGAGAGCCCTTCCTCGACGGCTACGATCCGGCGCTGCTCGAGCGCGGTCTCTACTTCCCCGACGGCCAGATTCGCGAGGAGGTCTACGTCTGGGGCTCGTTCCTGCAGAGCCGCATGCACGCGCAGGGCGTGACCTGCAGCGATTGCCACGACCCCCATTCCCTGGAGATCGCAGAGCCGGACGCGGTGTGCGCCGGCTGCCACCGGCCGGAGGTCTTTGCGACGCCGGGTCATCACCAGCACCCCGAAGGCTCCGAGGGGGCCAGCTGCGTGGCCTGCCACATGCCCGCCCGCACCTACATGGGGATCGACGCGCGGCGTGACCACGGCTTCCGCATCCCCCGCCCGGACCTCGCGGGAGCGCTGGGAACCCCGGACGCCTGCACCGGCTGCCATGCGGACCGCAGCCCTGCCTGGGCGAGCGCGGCTGCAGGCCGCTGGTGGGGCGAGCCGGAACCGCACTGGACCTCGATGGCCCCGGTCGAGCGGGTCCGTGGGGACCTGCCCCCCTGGATCCGCGCCAGTGCGCTGGCCGAGCTGCCGGGCAGTGGCAACCCGCGTGCCATGGCCACCCTCGTGGAGGCGAGCCGCGACCCCTCCGCGCTCGTTCGCCTGGCGAGCGCGCGTCTGGGCGAGGCCCTGGAGCCGGACGCGCGCTGGCAGGTGATGAGCCCGCTGCTTCGCGACCCGCGCCGCGCCGTGCGTCTGGAAGCCGCGCGTTCGCTGGCGGGGCTCGGTCCGACCGCGTCGCGCCGCGAGGAAGATGCGCTCCTCCAGGAGGAGGTGATGGAGGAGCTCGAGGCCTCCCTGGCCCTCGTGCGCGACCGCCCCGCCGGCCTGGTGCAACGCGGCGACCTGGCCCGGCGCCTGGGCCAACACGACCAGGCGGAGCGCGCCTACCGCCTCGCTCTCGAGCTCGGGCCGTGGTTCGTGCCCGCGGCGGTGAACCTGGCCGACCTGCTGCGGCTCGAGAGGCGCGACGAAGAAGGGGAGCAGGTGCTGCGCGCCTGTCTCGAACGCGTGGGGCCCACGCTCCCCGAGAGCGCGGCGCTACACCAGGCTCTGGGTCTGCTGCTGATTCGCGGCGAACGCCATACCGATGCGGTGCCCCACCTGGCCCAGGCCGCGAAGCTCCGCCCGCTGGATCCGCGCGCCGGGCTCCTCTACGGCCTGGTGCTAGAGGCGGTGGGCCGTCACGAGGAGGCCAGACCCTACCTGGAGCGGTACGGCGGAAACACCGGGCCGCCCCGCCGCGAGGAGCCCCCGCAAGACGCGAAGTGAGCGAACACCGATGTCCACCGGCGGGATCACGTGAAGTAGGTCGGCGAGTTCACCGTGGCGACCACGTTCTCCTGCAGATGGGCCAGCGACCCCATGTCGGCGTTGACCGCATCGAGCCCGTGCGCCAGGACGTAGGCGTAGGTGCGCTGGAAGGGGGAGAGGGGAGCCGCCCTGAGCTTCTCGTCGTAGAACGAGTCGAAGGCCTCGAGCTTCTTCCACCACCCGAGGATCGGAAGGCCCGCGATGTGACGAGCCGCCTTCATGCCCACGAGCCCCATGCCGGATTCGCGCACCTTTGCCAGCACGGGCTGGAGATCGGCCATCGGCTTCGAGCCCTCGAGGACGCTCCGCGTCTCCCAGTCGTACCAACCCCCCGGCGTGATCGCGATCATCGCCAGGTCGTACCAGCCGGTCTCGGCGGCCCTGAGGAGCACCTTCTCGGCATTGCGGTGGGTGCTGAGGCCGAGGTGGCTCACCTTGCCCGCCTGCTTGGCGTTCTGGAAGACGCGGTAGACCTCCTCACTCGCGATGAGTGAGGGGTTGTAGGAGGCCATGAGATAGTAGGCGTCGACGTGATCGACCCCGAGCTCCGAGAGGCTGGCATCGAGCCTCTCGCCCCAGGACGCCGCGGCCTGCTTCGCCTGCCGGGCCGTGACGATGTCGTCCGGCTCCGCTTCGAGGTCCGCGGGCGCCTTCGAGATCAGGAAGATCTGATCGCGGAGCTTCCTGGCGAAGGGAGCGAGGTATTGCTCCGCGTTCCGGTAGTAGCCGCGGTAGCCCACGTCGAAGACGTTGATGCCGGCGTCGTAGGCGGCGTCCAGCAGCGCGTCCTTGGCGCGGAACATGAGAGCGGCTCCACATCCGAAGACCAGCCGACTCCCATGGAAGTTCGTACGGCCGAGCTTGCGGTAGCTCATCTCGGGCCAGGCGGTCTGGGCCCCGACGGCCCCGCGCGCCGCGTAGATCGCAGCTCTCGCGTCCCGGCTGTCCAGGAGGGTGCGCCCACCCACGGCCAGCATCGCGAGGTATTGGATGAACCTCCGACGGCTGACGGATCCGGTGTGTCGCTCGATACCCATGGCGGCTCCTGAGAGTGTGCAGGAGAGGAGAGACGGCTCCAGGCTCGAACCCGGGCGCACAGCCTAGCGCGACCGGAGCGGTCTCGCGCACGGCCCGGCATGCTCCTCTCACCGGGGGAGGCCTCCGACACCGCCGGGCTTCCGGGGACAGGCTCTAGCCGGGTACCGTCCGGCCGAGTCGCACGCAGACCTTGCAATCCCGCCCATCCTCGGGAAAGGGAACGGTCGCGTCGGGCTGGACCTCGCCGTCGATCTTCACTTCGGCGACGCCACGTCCGACGCCTTCCGGATCCTCGATCGAGATCTGGAGGGTCCCAGCCGGGCCCCGAAGCACGGCTTCGGCCCGACCCCAGCTCCGCGGAAGGCAGGGCTCGATCCGGACCCCTCCCGGGGCCGGGCGGATCCCCAGGATCCCCTCGACCCCGAGGCGCCAGGTCCAGGCCGACGCTCCGGTGTACCAGGTCCAGCCGCCTCGACCGACATGGGGGGCAACGCTCGCCACGTCGGCGGCCATGACGTAGGGCTCGACGCGGTAGCGCTCGGCCTCCTCGCGCGTGCCCGCGTGGCGAATCGGGTTGAGCAGCCGAAGGATCCGCATGGCGCGATCGGGCTCCCCCAGCTCGACCAGCCCCCAGCCGAGCCACGCCGCGGCATGGCTGTACTGCCCGCCGTTCTCACGGATGCCCGGTGGGTAGGCCTTGATGTATCCGGGGTCGCGCGAAGTGGCGTCGAAGGGCGGCCACAGGAACTCCACGAGGCCGTCGTCCTCCCGGACCAGCTCACTCTCCGCTGCGTCGAGCGCCTGCCGGGCGCGGCCCTCGGGAGCCGCTCCCGAGAGGACGCTCCAGGACTGCGCGATCGAGTCGATGCGGCATTCCTCGGACTCGTGGGAGCCCCAGGCCCGGCCATCGTCCGCGAAGGCGCGCCAGTACCAGCCGCCGTCCCATCCCCGGGCGTCCACCGCGCGTTCGAGCTCCGCCATGCGCCGGCGCCAGTGGTCGGCGAGCTCTCGATCGCCGTGTCGTTCGCAGAGCTGGCTGAACCCCCGAATCGTTGCGATCGCGAACCACCCGAGCCAGACGCTCTCGCCCACGCCCCGTTCACCGACGCGGTTCATGCCGTCATTCCAGTCGCCGCTGCCCATGAGGGGCAGTTCCCCTGGTCCGGAGGTGACACCGCGTTCGAGTGCGCGCTCGCAATGTTCGAAGAGGGATCGGGCCTGAGCGGAGCGCGCGAAGAGCCCGTAGCGCTCGGTCTCATCGGGGCCGAGGGGCGGACCTTCCAGGAAGGGGATGCTGACGTCCAGGACGGACTCGTCTCCGGTCGCCTCGACATAGGTCGCCGTCGCGAAGGGAAGCCAGAGGAGATCGTCGGAGCAGCGAGTTCGAACCCCTCGCCCCCGCGGAGGATGCCACCAGTGCAGGACGTCCCCTTCCTCGAACTGGTGCGCGGCGCATTCGAGGAGATGCGAACGCACGCGCTCCGGTGCGACGTGGAGGAGGCCGAGCACGTCCTGGAGCTGGTCGCGGAACCCGACGGCGCCGCCGGATTGGTAGAAGCCGCTGCGTGCAAAGAGACGGGAAGCGACGGTCTGGTACAGGAGCCAACGGTTGAGCATCAGGTCGGTCTCGGCGTCGGGGGTTCGCACCTGCACGCGGCCGAGGAGGCCCTCCCAGAAGGCCTCGACACGTTCGATCGCCGGCTCGATCGCGGTCGGCTCCCGCCAGCGATCCACGAGCTCGAGGGCATGGGCCCGGTCGCGGCCCTGACCGAGGACGAAGTGGACCGCCAGGGCCTCGCCCGCGGCGAGCTCGAGATGCACCTGGAAGGCACCGCACACATCCCCACCCGGATCGACGTGGCCCGAGAGGCCCCAGCGTGCGAGCGCTGCCGGGGCGCGCGGGCTTCCGTCGCGGCCCAGGAACTCCTCTCGATCGACGCAGAGCCCGTGGGGCTCTGCGCTCGACGAGAGGAAAGCGACCCGCCCGCCGAACTCCGGCGCCCAGGGGTTCTGGACCAGGAGCGCACGATGCTCCGCGTCGTAGCTGGGGATGAGGAAGGGAGCGCTGGTGCTGCGCGCGGCGCCGAGGACCCATTCGGCGTAGTAGGTCGCGGTGAGCCGGCGCGGGCGATCCCAATGGTTCTGGAGTCGAAGCTGCACGAGCTTGACCGGATCGTCGGGCGGCACCAGCACGCGGAGCGTCTGCTCGAGGCCTTGCGCATGGGAGCGCCATTGGCTCGAGCCCGGTGCGTACCGAACTTCGAAGGAGAGATCCGCACCCGCTGGGGCCGGCGTCGGTGTCCAGACGTGGCCGGTCTCTTCGTCCCGCAGGTAGAGCGCCTCACCCACCGGGTCCGACACCGGGTCGTTGGTCCATGGCGTGAGCCGGTTCTCGGCGCTGTTCGCCGCCCAGGTGTAGCCGCCCCCCGCCTCGCTGACGAGGCAGCCGAACTCCTCGTTGGCCAGCACGTTGCACCAGGGAGAGGGAGTGGAATCGCCGGGCCCCAGGAAGATCACGTACTCCTTGCCGTCGGGGCTGAAGCCGCCGTGGCCGTTGTCGAAGCGAAGGTCGGCAGGGCGTTCGAGGGATGGGGTCGGCTCGCTCGGGGGCTCCCTGCGGCTGGGCGTGAAGCGCGGGAGCTCCGAGGCGTGGCTCTCCGCGACCGCCAACTGGCTCTCGAGGGATCCGCGGGCGGCATCCAGGACCACGCGAGCCGCCACGTGCAAGAGGCGTCGATCCTCCTCCTGGACCTGGTCCGCCGCCACGAAATGGATCCCGCCCTTCTGACCCAGCTGCTCCCCCGCACCGAGCTCCTGGAGCAGGCCCATGAGGCGGTCGCCAACCGGCTCCGCGTAGCCCGACGCGCCCTCGCGAAGGACGACGAGATCGACGGCCAGCCCCTTCTCGCGCCACAGCCGCTGCCCACGCAGGAGATCGAGCAGGAGATCGTCGTCGCTCGCCTCACTGATCTTCACCAGCAGGATGGGGAGATCCCCGGAGAGGCCGAGGCCCCAGAGCCGCGGCTGCCCCAGTCGGTTCTCCCGGAAGAGGTGGGGCGCACAGCGCAGGGCCCGATGCGGAAGGACGAGCCGCGAAGCGAGTCGCTGCAGGGAAGGCAGCATCCCGCCTTCGAGCCCGAGGCGAAGGAGCCCGCGGGAGGCCTCCGTGGCGGCATCCGCGATGACCCAGTCGAGGGCGCTCGGCGTCTGGTACCGCTCCGCCGTGTCCAGCACGGTCTCGTGGGACCCTCCGACCAGCGTGACGAGGGCGAAGCGCCGGGTCTGCCCGGGATCCAGCTCGACCCGCACGCAGAGCGACGCCACGGCGTCGAGGGTGAAGCCCGTGGAGCTCGCCGACGACCTCACGCGGCCCTCCGGATTGCGCAGGTCCCGGCCGCGGCCCAGGAAGGCCCGCCGGTCCGCCTCGTAGCCGAGCAGCGAGATCCCTGGATCATCTGCGACCAGCCGCTGGAGCAGGACGGGAGGCCGCTCCTCGGCGCCGCGGGGTCTGCGCGTGAAGAGCAGACCGGCCAGGCCGGGGAGCCACTCGCTCCGCACGAAGAGCTTGCTGAAGGCGGGATGTCGCTCGTCGTCGCGTGCCGGAGCGAGGACGATCTCGGCGCAGGTCGTGAGCGTGAGGGTGCGCGGCGAGCTGGTCTCGTTCACCAGGGAGAAGCGGCGGATCTCGACGTCGTCCGCGGGCGCCACCGCGACGTCCATCGAGAGCCCGATGCCGTGCTCGCGCCCGTGGAACTCGACGAGATGCGGAGAGAAGACGACGCCGCTCTCGAACCCCCCACTCGGCGTCGGCACCGCATTCCACTTCTCCCCGGTCTCCTCGTCCATGACCCAGGTCCAGAAGCCCTGGTCGTTTCGGGTGGGATCCGGGGTCCAACGCGTCAGGGCGTGCTCTTGCCAGGAGAGGCCACCCGCTCCACCGTCCGTGATCGCGCTCGAGAGCCGCCCGTTGCCGAGCCGATGCAGAGAGGCGCCCGGCTCGCGATGCGGAGACCAGGCCGGCAGCGCCGGCAGGCTGGCCACAGGGGTGCGTGCCGTGGTGGGCTCGAGCTGTGCCGGGATCTCGAGCGGTCGATCCATCGGAACACGCTCGTGGAGCAGCAGCTCGACCGAGCGCACCCGGGGGTCGCCGCGCATGCGTCGGAGCAGCGCCCCATCGCAGAGCGCGTTGTCGAGCGCGGCGAGGATCATCCCCTGGTGATGCGCCATGTAGGAGCGGACCACCGTCAGCTTGCGTCCCTCGGGCACGCGCTCGGGCGTGAAGTCCGCAGCCTCGTAGAAGCCGAACTCCCCGATGAGCCCCAGCTCCGCCAGCCTGCGGAGGTTCTCGAGGGCCGCCACGGGTTGGCAACCGAGAGCCAGCACCGAGGCATAGGGAGCCACGACGCGGTCCTCCGAGAGCCCTCGACGCAGGCCCAGGCCCTCCACGCCGAAGGCGCGGTAGCGGTAGTTGCCGTCGGCGTCGAGGGAAGCGAAGCCCGACTCGGAGACGCCCCACGGGACCTGCTGAGCCTGGGCGAAGCTCCGCTGCGCATGGGTCGCCGCTCGCTCGCTCTGCGCGAGCAGGGTGCCCGGCTCGCTGCGCAGCAGAAGCGATGGCATCAGGTACTCGAACATCGACCCCCCCCACGAGACGAGGCAGAGTTCGCCTCCGGCGCGGGTGACCGAGCGACCCAGGCGGAACCAGTGCTCGATCGGCACGTCGCCCTTGGCGATGGCGACGAAGCTCCCGATGCGCGCCTCGGAGGCCAACAGGTCGTAGTGGTGGGGATCGATTCGATCGGCGCTCACGTTGTAGCCGATGTGGAAGAGTCGGGTCTGGTCGTCGTAGAGCCAGCGGAAGTCCATCGCGAGCGCGACCTTCTGCGCCCGAGCCGCACACTCGAGGAGCTCGTCGCGAAGAGCGCGCGCTGCGTCTTCTCCCCGTTCCAGGCTCGCTCCCAGCTCCTCGAGCCACTTACCCGAGCCCTCATCGACCTGCGAGGCCACGCACGCCCGCGCCTTCTCGAAACGGCACGGGATCTCGCTCAAGGCGAGGGAGGGGGGAAGCAGTGCCCGCAGCTCGGCGGCAAGCCCGCTATGCGGCGCGGGCGGGCTGGAGAGCAGGGGGAGCCAGGGTGCGTAGGTCCCGATCTCACGGCGCATCTCGCCGATCTGGTGACGCGCACGGTCCATCCAGACGCGAACGTCGCGCAGCAGATCGAGGCCCAGCTCCTCCTGGGTTTGCTCGAGGGCTTCCGAGAGCTCGCGCTCGAAGGCGGGGCACTCCTCGTGCTCCAGGATCTCGAGTGCCTCGGCCCACGCGGAAGGCTGGTCCCGCACCTTCTCCGCACGCTCGATCATGGCCCCGAGCCGCTGGACGAGAGCCTTGCGGCGGGGCTCCGCGCCGAGCCTCTCGAGATCGATCTCGAGCAGGTCGAGGGCATCGACCAGGCCGTCCCAACGCGCTGCCCCGAAGATGGGACCCTCGGCGATCTCGGAGCAGCCGACCTCGAGGGCCAGGAGGCTGGCCGCGAGGTTTCCGCTGTCGACAGTCGAGACGTAGCGTGGAGCCAGCGGCTCGAGAGAGCGGGTGTCGTACCAGTTGAGCAGGTGCCCCCGATAGCGCTCGAGCCGCCCGACAGTCTCCAGGGTGTTTTCGAGGAGCGAGGCCAGCTCGTCGGTGCTCACGTAGCCGAGGTCCCACGCGGAGAGCGACGAGAGCAGCATCATGCCGACGTTGGTCGGCGAGGTGCGATGCGCCACCACGGCGCCCGGGTCTTCCTGGTAGTTGTCGGGCGGAAGCCACTGGTCGTCGGGGCCGGCCCAGCGCTCGAAGAAGAGCCAGGTTCGGCGGGCGAGCTGACGAAGAAAACGCCGGTCGCGCTCGGAGTGCTCGGCCTCGGGCCTCCTTCCGTCGAGGCCCAGCCGATGCGCGATCTCCGGCGAGAGGAGCCAGGCCAGGAGGAGAGGAGCGGCGCTCGCCAGGCTCTCGGGTCGGATCCAGCCCAGTGCCGCCCCGAGGAGCAGGGCCGCGGCCGGCCCGGCCCACATGACGCGCCACTCCACTCCTCGCCGCGGCGGTCCTCCGAGCTGCTGGGCGGTGTGGGCCGCGCTCGTCCACTCGAGCAGGCCGCGCTTCGTCACGTAGACCCGGGTCCAGGTGCGCACCACGGCGTCGAGAGCCACCCACGCCTCGTAGGGGAGGAAGACCACCAGCATCGTCCAGCGTCCCGCGTGTGCCCGGAGGCGGAGCAGGGTCGAGCGCATCCCGCTCCGCCGGCTCCCCCTGGCGAGGCCGGTGACGAGATCGGTGAACAGGTGGCCCGCGGGGGCCAACACACCGAGCAGGGTCCACAGCCAGGGGTTGGCGGGGACGACGAGCCAGCCGACCGCGAGCATGGCGACCAGGCTCGGCGCCACGAGGCTCCTGCGCAGGTTGTCGAGGATCTTCCAGCGGTCGATCGCAAGCAAGCGGCTCTCGATCCGCTCGCCGTGTGGGCCGGGGACCTGCCGCCGAAGCCACGGAAGGAGCTGCCAATCGCCGCGCACCCAGCGATGCAAGCGCCGCGTGAACTCCAGGTAGCGCCGGGGAAAGGACTCGTAGAGAAGGACGTCCGTGGCCAAGGCGACCCGCCCATGGATCCCCTCGAAGAGGTCGTGGCTCGCGAGTGCGTTCTCGGGGACGCGACCCTCCAGGCTCCGTCGGAAGGCATCCACGTCGTAGATACCCTTGCCCACGTAGATGCCGGTCCCGAAGAGGTCCTGGTACACGTCGGAGACCGCGCGGCTGTAGATGTCGATGGCGGTGTCGCCACCGAAGAGCCGCGTAAAGCGGGATCGGTTGCCGGCGGCGGGATCGATCTCGACCCGGGGCTGCACGATGGTGTAGCCGGCCACGACGCGGCCCTGCTCGTCGAAGCGCGGTCGATTCAGGGGATGGGCGAGGATCCCCACCAACCGCTGGAGGGTTCCGCGCGGGAGGATGGTATCGGCGTCGAGGGTCACGACGAAGCGGATGCCACGGAGACGGGCCTCGTCCCCCGCGTGGACCGAGAACGCGGGTGCGGGCTCGCCGCGCAACAGCCGGTTGAAGTCCTCGAGCTTGCCCCGCTTGCGCTCCCAGGCCATCCAGCACCCCTCGGCCGGGTTGTAGAGGCGAGGTCTGTGGAGCAGGTGGAAGGGACCCGCCTCCGCGTCGGAGTAGCGGCGATTCAGGCGCGCCACCCCCTCGACGAGCGCGTCGAGGATCTCCCCGTCGCGGGGGTCCTCCCGGCTGGGAGCGTCGGGGAAGTCGCTCAGCAGGACGAACTCGGCCGCGGGCTCGGGGCTTCCGAGATAGTGGCTCTCGAGGGTCTCGAGGAGCTCCCGCGCTTCTTCCACGCTGCCGGCAAGACACGGGACGGCCACCGCCGTGCGGCACTCGTCGGGAATCCCCTCGGCGAAATCGAGCTTTGGAAGCACGCTGGGCGGAATCCACTGGGTGACGATCCAGTGCACCAGCGTGATGCCGAACACCGAGGCCGGGATTCCGGCCGCGATCAGCGCCGCCGGCCAGGCCCACAGCGGGGCCTCCAGCTGGGCCAGGTGCCAGGCCGGAATCACCAGTACGGCGGCGGTGGCCCCACCGAGGGCCAGGGCATAGGCGCGCGTGGTGCGCCGTGCGAGCCACCGGGCCAGCCCCGTCGCCACCGGCAGCCGGAACCCGAGCGAGCTCTCGAACTCCTCCTGGCCAGTGTCGACGAGCCAGTACCCGACGTGGCTGCGCCGCGGGTCCGATGCCGCGAATCGCTGGGCGAAGGCCACCACCCGCTCGGCGACCTCGATCTCCGAGTGGGTGCTCCCCCGCGCCAGGCGCTCGACGACGTCCCGGTAACGGTCGGCCGTCTCGAAGTCCATGCGCGCGTAGACGCCGGCGGGATCACTCCGGAGAATCGCCTCGATGCGGCTCACGTCCTGGAAGAAGTCCTCCCAGGAGATCGCGGCGATGACCCGGAGGTTGCCGAGCGCGCGGGCGATGCACTCCGTCTCGTCGATGAGGGGCGCGGGGGCACCCTGCACCTCGAAAGGCATATCGAGGGACGGCACGAGGCGACCCAGGGACGCCACGAGCACCTCCAGGCAGGCCAGCCGGAGGGCCGTGGGCAGCGCCCAGAGCTCGGCCATGTCGAAGGAGGAGACGCGTTGGTAGGCCTCGACGAATCCCGTCACCGCCCGGAGCGAGAGCTGAAGGTGGGAGGCCTCCATGAGCCCACGTGCCACCACCAGGATGCGCGGAGGAGCCTCCCCCTCGGAGGACACGAGTGCGGGCAGCTGACGGTAGAAGCCCTCCGGGAGATCCTGCCCGATCTGCCGGAGGGCCCGATGCACCAGGTACTCGTTGTCGAGCAGCCACTCCGCGGCCTTCGCGACCCGACTCTCCGGGTCCGCCAGCTCGGCGCGCACATGGACGAGCCAGTCCGCGGCGGTGGCGACCGAGGTCCAGGAGGGTGCGGGGCTCGGCGGACCGGCGGCAAGAGCATGACTGCGGGCCAGCTCCGCGGCTGCGAGATCGAGGGCATCCCCCGCAACCTCGGCGGCCGCCGTCGCGGTCACAATGCCTTGTGGCCGCGAGACGCCTGCGACTCGGAGCCCTGACGCCTCGACACGTCCACCCGACGCGCACGGGCGCGGGCTCGATCGCGGACGATGAGCAGCGGACAGGTGGCATGGGTCACTGCGTACTCGGTGACGCTGCCGCACGACGAATCCGTCCGCCCCGTGTGCCCGTGCGCCGACATCACCACGAGATCCGGTTGCTCCTCCAGGATCAGGCGGCCCAGCCTGGCACGAACACTCCCGTCCTCGAGGACCAGAGCGCGCACGCGAGCACCGATCTGGGTGGCGCGTGCCCGGACCCGATCGAGATAGGCGCCGGCCACCCGCTGGTTGTGCTCGACCACCCGGCGCTCGAGCTCCGCGCCCTCCGCGTCGAGCGGACGCACCTGGGTGATCTCGGGAACCGGAACGACGTGGGCGAAGAGGATCTCGGCTCCCTCGGAGGCCGCTATCCGCATCGCCACGGGAACCACGCTCTCGGCGCGGGGCGACCCGTCGAGAGGCACCAGGATGCGGCGGTAGCACACCTCCTCCCGCAAGGTCGCCGCCGTCGCGGGCACCAGCAGCAGCGATCCCGGGCTGCGGTCGATCAGCTTCCGCGCCGTGCTCGCGAGATCCCATTCGGTGAGCCCGCGGACACCGTGGCTACACAGGACCGTGAGGTCCACGTCGTGCTGTCCCGTCCAGGTGCAGATCTGCTCGGCGGCGCGGCCCTGGATCAGCTCGGAACGCACTCCCGCCTGGAGCTCGCCCAGCTGCCGCGCGATCCCCTCGAGATGGGCGCGAGCCTCGCGCCGTCGGATTCCCCAGGCGACCGGATCCGCCGGCGGGGCCTCGGCATCGTCCGTCTCGAGAACCCGGAGCAGGGTGAGACCCGCGCCGAGGGCGCGAGCCACCAGCTCGGCGTGGGGGACCACGCCGCGGTCGAATGGGGATCCATCGACACAGGCGACGATCTCGCGAAACGCCATCGGGGTCGCGGGCGACTCCCCGTCCCCCGGGCGTGCGGCCCCCGGCCGGGGCGGATCGGTGAGGGAGTGCGAACCGAGGGAGATGGGAGTGGTCGAGGCGCAGCTCATGGACCCCCCTTTGCCGCGGCGAATGCGCGAGTCGTCCCCCGCTGTTGTGCAACCCGCGTGCCGCCTCGGGGGATCTGCGCGGGCTCCTCCCGGCAAAGCGGCGCCGGGCAGCAGGGTGAAACGACTCACGCTGAGGCGAATCAACCCACTTGCGGCACCCGCTCGGCTGCGGCAGCACTCCCGAGACATGGAACGGGTGGCCTCGGGCTTGCAGCGAAGGGCCTCGGGAGGCCGCCATGAAGAAGGGACTCGAAGGCAGGGCGCGAGCACTCGAGGGGGCCTTCTTCGCGCGCCAGGAGCAAGAGCTGATCGACGGCTTGCGAAGCCAGCGCGACAAGGAAGATCTCGAGCGGGCCACAGGCATCCACGATCCGAAGCTCCTGGACCTCGCTGCAGGGGAGGGGATTCGCGTCGACACCCTGGTCGCGCTCCTCCTGGCACCCATGGTCGAGATCGCCTGGGCCGATGGTCGTGTGACCACCCTCGAGCGTCACACCTTCCACGAGGAGCTCCGAGGGCTCGGCATCCGCCCCGACGGGCCCGCGGGCCAGATCCTCGAGCGATGGCTCGAGGTCGGTCCGCCGGAGGGACTGATGGAGGCCTGGTTCGCCTACGTCGCCGAGCTCGGGCGAACCATGGAGACGGGCGTCTTTGGGCAGCTGGGCGACCACATCGTCCGCCTGTGCCGATCCGAGGCCGACAGCGACGGAGGCGTCCTGCGGATCGGACGGCGCACGTCGCGAGCGGAGGCGGCGATCATCGAGCAGGTCGAAAGCGCCTTCGGCCTCGTGTAGCGATCCCCGGCCGAAAGGGAGGATCGTTCTCTACGTGCGCGGAGCGGGGATGGCTGCCGTCCCAGGCCCCACTCAGCCCGCGGGGTTGGCTGCGAGGTGATCGAAGCGGCCGCTGGGCCGCACCTTCTGGTACGCGCGCACCACGGGCTCGAGCTCGCTGGGGCTCGCACCGTGGAGGATGACGCCGTCGCAGCCGAGATCGAACTGACCCTGGATCGTCTCCACGCAACGCTCCGGCGAGCCCGTTGCCGCAGCGGCCAGCCACTCTTCGGGGATCAAGCCCGCCACGTGCTCGAGCTCCTCGGTGGTGGCGCCTGCGTCGAGCGCGCCCCGGAAGCCCTGCACGAGATCGTCGGCGCGGAAGCGCTCGAGCACGGCGGGATCCCAGCCGTTGGTCTCGACCATCAGGTCGCCGTAGCCCTGGAGGTAGGTCGCCATGCGACCGACGGTCTTCTTCAGGCGAAGGGCCTCGGGCAGGTGGTCGCCCACGGTCGCGAAGCAGGACCAGACGCGGACCTTCGCGGGATCCCGGCCGGCCTGCTCGGCGGCCTGCTTCACCGTCCGGACACAGCGCGCCGTCGTCTCGTCGGTGAAGAAGGTGTGGAGCACCACGGCGTCGAAGGCGCGCCCTCCCAGGGCGAGCGAATTGGGGCCGAAGGCCACGAAGGTCATGGGAATGTGCTCGTCGTAGTCGGGGCCCATCGTGAGGAGGGGGTACTTCCCGGCGGGTCCGTCGTGACCGACCACGACCTCGCCCTTCCAGATCCGGCGCATCAGGCCCACGAAGTCCTCGATCTCGGCGGTCTTGATGCTGGGGAGGCCGTAGGCCCTGAACATCGGCGCGATCCCGCGACCGAGCCCGAGGCTGTAGCGCCCGCCGGTCAGCTTGTGCATGGTCATCGCGTGGGCGGCGGTGACCATCGGATGGCGGGTGTTGTGGTTCGTCGCTGCGGTGGCGATGCCGATCTCGGTCGACACCGAGCCCACCGCGCCGCACAGGGTGGCCGCCTCCTTGACGTTGAAGCGCTCGGACACGAAGGCCGCACCCAGGCCCAGCTCCTCGCCCTGGCGAACCTCGTCGATGAGGTCTCGCGGTGACTTCGGGGCCCCGGCGAGGGTGTAGAAGGCGAGCTCGTTGAGGCGGTCCATGGCTTCCCTCCAGCGGGTTGATCAGCCTACCCCAATTCCCCAAGGAGCCGCGGAGCGGATCGATCGCGGGGCGGTGGCGTCCAGCACCGAGGGTTCGGCCCGCCCGTGGAAGCGGAGCTAGCATCTGCCCCGCACGAAGCGACGCGAAGCCACGGGAGAGCCACGAATGCCCTCGCAGATCGATGAGATGAATGCCGGACGGCTGCCGAACTCCTCGAAGATCCTCGAACGGGCGAAGCGGACCCTGGTCTCGCCGATCGTCACCGGCCCGCTGCGCACGCCGAAGAACATCCCCTTCGTCCGGGAGGCCCGCGGGGCGCACGTCTTCGACGTCGACGGGCACGACTACGTGGACATCACGATGGCCTACGGACCGCTCATCCTGGGCCACTGCCATCCCGTCGTGGTCGAGGCCATCGAGCGCGCGAGCCGCATCGGCACCGTGTATGCCATGGCGCACGAGCACGAGGTGAGGCTCGCCGAGCTGATGGTCGACGCGATCCCCTGCGCGGACCGCGTGGCCTTCTCGAGCAGCGGAACGGAAGCCACGCTGCACGCCATGCGCATCGCCCGGGCCCGGACGGGACGAGACAAGATCGCCAAGTTCGAGGGTGGCTATCACGGCGTGCACGACTACGCGCTCGTGAGCGGGTCGCTGGCCCAGCCGGCGGGCACCGCGGAGGATCCGCAGAGCGTTCCCGACACGCCCGGCATCCCAGAGGGGACCGTGGAGCAGGTCGTCACCCTCAGCTACGGCCATCCGGCCAGCCTCGAGAAGATCCGCGCCATGGCGGGTGAGCTGGCCGCCGTCATCATCGAACCGGTGCCGAGCTCCTACCCGGTCGATCTCGGCGACTACCTGGCCCAGCTGCGCGAGCTGACCCGGGAGTGCGGGGTCCTGCTCATCTTCGACGAGGTCATCAGCGGCTTCCGCCTGGGCTACGGCGGCGCCCAGGAGCACTTCGGCGTCACCCCCGACATGGCCACCTACGGCAAGGTCATGGGCGGCGGCCTGCCGGCCGGCGCCGTCGCGGGCCACCTCGACGCCATGCGACCGGCCATCGGCACGGGAGACCTGGTGCAGGACGTGGCGGAAGGCAAGCTCCTGTTGATCGGGACCTTCAGCGGCAACCCGATGACGAGCTGCGCGGGAGCCGCCGTCCTCGAGTACCTGCGCGATCACCCCGAGGTCTACCCCCACATCGATGGCCTGGCCAGCAGGATCAAGAGCGAGGTCCACGAGTTCTGCCGAGACGAGCACTTCGACCTGCGGCTGATCGGCCTGGGATCCTGGTTCCTCCCGCACTTCATCGAGAGCGAGCCCAAGAGCTCCCGCGACCTGCGCGACACGGCGGACTACCTCCGGGGCAGCGCGCTCGGCGAGTACATGCGTTACCACGGCGTCTACGCCTCGGATCTCCACGTCTCCTTCGTCTCCTTCGCCCACAGCGACGAAGATGCGGATCGCATCGTCGAGGCCTACAAGGCCTCGCTGGTCGACATGAGAAGGGAAGGGCTCATCTAGCTTCCTGCAGCGGACGGGAGATCGAAGTGGCAGAAGATCGCGACACGCGCGCGTTCACGGATCGCATCTCCGGTGGGAAGGGAGACGCCAAGCTCCTGATTCGCGCCGCGACCGTGACGCTGCTCCGGGACGGAGCGGAGGGTCTCGAGACCCTGATGCTGCGCAAGAACTCGAAGATCGCCTTCGGGGGGATGTGGGTCTTCCCAGGGGGCCGCATCGACGACGAGGACGGTGCGCCGAGCGACGACATCGAGCAGCGCGCTCGGATCGCGGCGGCCCGCGAGGCCGTCGAGGAAGCGTCCCTTCGCATCGACCCCCAGGAGCTCGTGTGGTTCTCCCATT
This sequence comes from Deltaproteobacteria bacterium, assembly GCA_002687015.1. GTDB lineage: Bacteria > Myxococcota_A > UBA9160 > UBA9160 > UBA6930. The sequence continues at coordinate 14,448 of NYZB01000273.1, read as the reverse complement.
GGACTCCCCCGCAGGTGGAGATCCGTCGCTTCTCCACCTGGTTCTTCGCGGCTCGCGCTCCGGAAGCCGAGGTCACCGTCGACGACGGGGAGATCACCGAGAGCCAGTGGATCCGGCCGGTCGACGTCTTCGCGAAGCAGCGCGCGGGCGAGATCGAGCTCGTGCCGCCCACCTTCGTGACGCTCCACTACCTGGGTCAATACGCGACCGTGGATGCGGCCCTCACGGGCCTGGGCGCGGCAGGTCAGCGCCACTACGTCACACGGATCGCGCCGAGCGACGAAGGCACCGTGGTGATGTGGGAAGGGGACGCCGGCTACGAGCCCCGGGACCCTTCCATCGAGGGTCCCCGCCACCGTCTGGTGATGACGAAGGCGGGCTTCCGCTTCGACGACTCGGGCGTTCGCTGACGGGTGCGGAGTCCAGCCGTCACGGAATCGCGGCGATGATCCGCAGCGGGCCGCCGCTGCCGCCCCCGACCTTCATCGGAAGCGCAATCACGGTGAACCCCTGCGCCGGGAGCCGCTCGAGATGGGCCACGTTCTCGAAGGCGGGGATGTTCCGCTCGAAGAGCGCCACGTGGGCCTCGAAGTGCGTCGAGGGCCCGTGGTCGATGCTCGGCGTGTCCAATCCGACGGCACCAACCTCGCGCTCGGCCAGCCACGGGACGGCGGCGGGGTCGAGCCCCGGGAAGTGGAGCTCGGCGCCCCCCGCGTCGCCGCGCTTCGAGGTGCCCATGTAGCGTTCGCGGTCCGGCCAGTACCGGCCGAAGCCGGTGCGGAGCAGGACGATCGCACCCGCTGGGATCGCGCCGTGGGCCTCCTCCCAGGCCTCGAGGTCCGAGACGCCGACCCGGTGGTCGCGATCCGCGGCGCACGCCGCACGGACGTCGACCACCACGCCAGGCGCGATCAGGCGCTCGAGCGGGACGCGGTCGGTGGTGTCGCGACCTTCGTAGAAGTGGACGGGAGCATCCAGGTGGGTCCCGCCGTGCTCGGGCGTCGAGATGCTGTGCGCCTCGTAGTAGTAGCCCTCGTCCGTCATGCCCTGGGAGCGGGTCGTCAGCTCGAAGCCCGTCTCGGTCGGCCAGTAGATCGTCTGCTCGTCGAAGGTGTGCGTCAGATCGACGAGCTGCTGCTCCCACAGCGGCGCGGGCGCGGATGCGCACCCGACCCCCACCCACACTCCGATCCCCATCGCCATCCATCGCCCCATGCCGGTCTCCTCTGCCGTGGCAGGAGGCAGGAGGATGGCACCTGCGCGGAGGCGCCTACAGGGCAGGGCGGCGCCGCAGGGGCCGCCCCGCGCGGACCACGTCCCGTGGCCCGGAACGAAGAGCCCCCGGAATCCATCGGGATTCCGGGGGCTTGATTGGTAGCGGGGACAGGATTCGAACCTGCGACCTGCGGGTTATGAGCCCGCCGAGCTACCAGACTGCTCCACCCCGCAACAAATCTGGGAAACGGACATTAGTGGTGGCGTGGCGCGGCGTCAATCCGGGGAGTTGCCGGCCCATTGCCGCGAATCTGCTTGCAGTGTGACGTGCGAACACCCCGGAAAGGTGACACTTTTCGTCACTTAGATACCACGTACATCATGAGGAGAGCTGGATATGCGGATGCACCTGACGTGGAAGAGGGCGGTCGTGGGCCTGGCGCTGGCCTGCCTGCTGGCGACCCCGGCACTGGCCGGGACGGCCTGGAAGTGGACGGCCGAGGATGGCAGCGTCGCGTTCACGGATGATCGCGAGCGGATCCCGGAGCGTTTCCGCGCTTCGGCGGAGCGGACCGAGCTCGGGCCGCTGACGAGCTACTCGCAGCTCACACCGGAAGACGTCGAGATCCGCAACGAGTACGCCGAGCGGTTGTACGCGCGCCTCGAACGGCTTCGCACGCTGCGCAGCTCCCTGGACGCCGCGGAAGCCGCCAGAGCTCACGGCGCGGCTTCGCCGGCTTCGGGCGACCCGACCGGGTTCGAGGCCACCGTCGAGGTGGGCGGATCGACCATTCGACTCCCCGCGGTCGGTGGGGGCGATGAACCCCTGATCGTCGAGGAAGTGCGCTCGCGGCCGCGCGGCAAGCTCGTCACCCGCCACAACACCATCGTTCGGCGCGGCGAAGAGATCCTGATGATCGTCCGGCCGGCGCAGGACACCCAGGCCAACGTCAACGACTACTACGACGAGCGGGAGCTCGAGAAGGGTACCTTTCGCGAGCGACCCTAGCGCGGCCTCTACTCGTCCGGGCTCGCCGGCGGCTCCTCGAAGCGCCGCAGCAGTCCGGGCGGGGCACCGGCCCGTCGCGCGCGCTCCAGGAGCTCGGGCAGGGCGGCGTCGGCCACGGCGAGGGCCGTGCGCGCCTCGTCGATCTCGGCCAGCAGGTCGGCCTTCTTCGCACCGCGCGGGTACTTGCGCTGGCGCCAGTCCCGGTAGGCGTCCTCGGCCTTGAAGAGCCGCACGCGGGCGTCCAGCAGGTCCTCCTGGGCGCGCGCGAGCTGCTCCTCCCACGCGGAGAGCTGTGCCTCGCTGGGGCCGCTCCCGGCCTGGCCGAGAGCAGGTGTGGCCAACAGGCAGATCGCGCAGAGCATCCAGACGCGCGTCACTCGGAGGCACCCGTCCAGGCTTCGCTCGAAGCGGGCTGATAGCGCTCGTGGACGTAGCCATCGAGGCTGCGCAACGAGCTGCCATCGAGCTCGAGGAATCGCATGCCGATGCCGGTCGCACCGCGGTCGGCTCGCAGCTGCCGCCAGACGGTCGTGGCCGTCGGCGCCAGGGGCTGGTCCTGCTCGGGGAGGGTGAACTCGAGGCCCAGCTCGGTGCCCTCCGGCGGGAACCACTCCGACTCGATGAACACTCCACCACGGGAGAGGTTGCGCAAGCGTCCCGGGACGGGGCGCTCCTCGGTGTGCAGCATCGCTGCCACGTCGACCTGGATGCGGGGCAGGCCGCGCGGGCCACCCGGTACCAGCATGCGCGAGACCGCACCCACCAGCTCCCTTCGCGAGAGGGGCTTCTGGATCACGTCGGTCGCGCCAGCGCGCACCGCCAGCGCGTGCTCTTCGGAGCTTCCGTTGGAGACGAGGACCACCGGCAGATTCGGGTCGCCGGCCACGCGTCGCAGCTCCCCGCACAGGACGTCTCCAGTCGTGTCGGGCAGGTGGAAGTCCACGATCGCGACATCCGCGAGATCCGCCGCCATCGTTCGCAGGGCCTGGGCGCCGCTGCGCGCGCTCGTGATCTCCCCGTGGTGGGAGAGGAACATGGACTCGAGCTCCACGAACATGGGCACGTCGTCGACGACCAGGATCCTGGACCGGGTCTCCGTCGACGGGGCTCCTAGCGGCTCCGCACTCACCGCGCGGCCAGGCCGAGAGCCCTGCGCAGGCGGCTCACCTCGAGGCGAACCATCCAGTGGTTGGACTCTGGATCGAGGGTCCAGGTCTGGTCGATGATGATGGTGCGCTCGACCGGCGAGGCCATCGAGTAGCCGCGATAGCGCACGGCCAGGCTCGCCTCGGTCTCGCTCACCTGTTCGCTGCGGATCATCTCGTAATCGGTGATCCGGAGCTCGCTCAGGTGCGGTGTCAGGCGTTCGAACTCCGCCCGCTGGTCGGCGACCACGAACATGGACGCCTTCTCGATCGCACCCCAGCGCAGGTACTGACTGAACTCCTTCTGCGTCTCCTTCAGCATGCCGCGATCGTTGAAGGGATCCTTCAAAGACAAGGCGCAGCCGGCCAGACTCGTCAGGAAGAGGCCGAGCATCACCACGCCGAGGCGGCGCGGTTCGAGTAGCGTCATGGTGTCCCCCGGTCCGCGGTCCCTCCGCTCGCGCATCTCGCGCTGCAGGCTGTGGACCGCGCTGCCTTTTCCCGAATCGGTCGCGGCTGCGGCGAACTTGAGGGTGGTCCCCGAGGGATACCCGGGGAGGGGCGGGCGGAGCTCTCGGGCCTCCCCTAGCCTGCGGTGCGTTGCGGGGAGGCACCCGGGTGCTCGCAGGGATCGACATCGGCGGAACCAAGACCGCCTTCGCCCTGGGGGAGCGCCAGGGCGACGAGATCGCGGCGAGCTGGCGCCGCGCCACGGAGCCCACGCAGGACGCCTCGGCGGACCTCCTGCGCATGGCGGATGACGTACGCACGCTCCTGGAGGAGGCCGGGCTCGCCCCGGGCGAGCTCGAGGCGGTGGGGGTCTCGGCGGCCGGCCCCCTCGATCCCGGGCAGGGCGTCCTCCTCGAGCCTCCGAACCTCCCGTGGCATCGCGCACCGGTGGTTGGCGTGCTCTCCCAGGCCCTGGGTTGCCCGGTCTTCCTCGACAACGACGCCAACGCGGCCGCTCTCGCGGAGTGGCTCTACGGCGCAGGCCGTGGCACGCGTCACATGGTCTACCTGACCATGTCCACGGGAGTCGGCGCCGGTCTGGTCCTGGACGGCCGGATCCACCGGGGGGTCGCGTGCAGCGCAGGCGAGGTGGGCCACGTGCCCGTGGTCTGGGACGGCGAGCCCTGCAGCTGTGGCATGCGCGGCTGCCTCGAGGCCTACGTCGGCGGTGCCGCCTGGACGCGCCGCCTGGTCGAGCACACGCCCCCCAGCAGCCGGGTCGCTGCGCTCACACCGGCCGGGGCGACCCCGCGGCCCGAGCAGGTGGTGCTGGCTGCGCGGGAGGGCGACGCCTTCGCGCTCTCGGAGCTGGCGCGTTTCAACGACTACCTGGCTCGGGGGATCGTGCAGGTGGCCTTCACCCTGGCCCCCGAGCTCGTCGTGCTGGGCACCATCCCTACGGCGGCGGGCGAAGCCCTGTGCCTCGATCCCGTTCGCGAGCAGGTCCACGCGCGGCTCTGGCCGGTGATCGGCGACGGGCTGCGCATCGAGGCCAGCGGGCTCGGCGAGTCGCTCCCCGACTACGCGGGCTTGAGTGTCGCACGAGAGGGCCTGGCGCGGAGCTAGACCGGGGCCCTAGTGGGTCTTCGCGTCGGTCCTGCCACTGCCCGCGAGGTTCTGGACCTCCTCGTGGAGGCCCTCCAGGTGGGCCTGGAGCAGGCGCGTGCCGTCGCCGCGCTTGCGACCGATCTCGAGGATCTGCCCCACGGCGGAGGACATCGAGTCGCTGGCGGCGCCGTGGCTCTCGGTGTTCTGCTGGATCGAGCGGATCATCTCGCCGATCGCGTTGATGCTCTCGGTGATGAAGCGCCCCGATTCGCGCTGCTCTTCGGTGGAGCGGTGGACCTGTCGGCACAGCTCGAGGGATTCTTCGGCGTTGCGCAGCAGGGTCTCGCCCGCTTCGGACTGCTCGGACATCGCCGAGGAGATCTGCTGGACCATCGAGGAGGTGCGCTGGGCGGCTTCGGCCACGTGCTTGGAGTTGCGGCTCTGCTCGTTCGTGGCCCGGGAGATCTCGGCCACCCGCGAGCTCGCATCCTTGGCGGACTGGCGGATGCGGCCCAGCTCCTCGCCGGCCTTGCGGGAACGCTCCACCCCGACCTCCACGGCCTCGATGCCCGCGGCCATGGCGTGGACGGCGTTGCCCGACTCCTCCTGCACGGCCTGGATCAGCGCGGAGATCTCCTGGGTGCTCGATGCGGTGCGCTGGGCCAGGGTCTTGACGTGATTCGCCACGACGGCGAAGGCCTTGCCCTGCTCGCCGGCCTGCGCGGCGATGATGGCCGCGTTCAGCGAGAGAAGATTCGTCTCGTCGTTGATGCTGCCGATCACGTTCACGATCTCGCCGATCTCGCCGATCCGCGAGGCCAGGCGCTCGATGACGTTCTTGGCGTCCGCGGTCTGATCGCGGATCTGGGCGATTCCGTCGATGGTCTCGGACACCGCGTGGGTGCCCTCCTGCGCTCCCTCGTTGACCCGGTCGGTGAGCTCCGCGGCATCGGTGACGTGGGTGCTCACCTCCTGGATCGCCCGGTCCATCTGCACCATGGCGGCCGCCGACTCCTCGGCCATCGACTGCACCGCGTCGGCGCTGTCCGCGACCTGCCGGATGCTCGCGCTGATCTGGTGGACCCCGGTGGTCGAGGCCTCGGCCGATTGGTGAAGCGAGCCCGCGATGCGCGCCACCTCTTCATTCGTGCTGCTCATCTCCAGGATGGAGGTCGAGGCTTCCTCCGTGCTCCGGGAGAGGCTGTCGACCTCGGTGTTGATGCTCCGGATGGAGCTGCTGATGTGGGCGAGCAGCGAGGCGGTCTCCTCGACGGCCTCTTCGATCTCGGCCCCGCTCTCGTCGACCTCGCGGTTGCCCTGGGCGATCCGCTCGGGAAGCTCGTCGAGGTGCCCGAGGAAGCGCGCCACCGACTGATCGAGGGTGCGCTGGTGATCGATGAAGCGCGCGAGGGCGTCGCCAAACTCGCCGAGCTCGGCGAGCTCTTGGGTGTTCGTCGCCTCGGCGCCCCGCTCGGCGAGGCGGTGCATGAGCGCCATCGCGCGACCGGCGGTCCGCCGCATGGGCGCTCCGGCCCGCGCCTGGAGGACGCTCGCCGACGCACCGGCCACGAGGGCCCAGGCCAGCCACCCCCACCAGGGCATGCCAAGGGCCGCCAGGGCGCCGGCCGTGACGGCGGCGCCACCGGCCAGGGGGCCGTGCTTCCAGGAGCCAGCGGGCAGACTCTCGGGTGCAGGTCGGTGCAGGTCGGCTTCGGGAGCGGACATGAACGCGCAGGCCTCCTCCTTTTGCCGGAGATCGGTCGGTAGAGGGCACGACTTGAGCCGCGCGGATCGAAAGCCATGGCCCCGCGGGCGCTTGCGAGAGGACTCGCGAGTCGGTGGGCTTGCCGGGTGGGGGCTAGCCCTCGCGGAGCGCGGCCCGCGCCAGCACCTCGTCCCGGAACGCCCCGAAGCGACCCTCGGAGATGGCGAGGCGGGCCTTCTCCAGGGTCCGGAGGTAGAAGCGCAGGTTGTGGAGGGTGGCGAGGCGGGCACCCAGGGCTTCGCCGGTCTGGAGCAGGTGGCGGAGGTAGGCCCGGCTGTAGCGACCGCAGGTGGGGCAATCGCAGTCGCCATCCGGCGGCCGCTCGTCCCGGGCGAAGCGGGCGTTTCGCACCACGATCTGGCCCTGGCCCGTGAAGAGCAGGCCGTGACGGGCATGGCGGGTCGGGACCACACAGTCGAACAGGTCCACCCCGCAATCGATGGCCCGGACCAGATCCTCCGGCCTGCCCAGGCCCATCAGGTAGCGCGGGCGATCCGGGGGCAGGTAGACGTGAGCCTCGAGGAGGGCACCGCGTCGCTGGTCGGCGGTCTCGCCCAGGCCGAGCCCACCGTGGGCGTACCCATCGAAGCCCAGGGAGACGGTCTCGCGAGCGCTCCGCCGCCGCAGCTCGTGATCGACGCCACCCTGGACGATTCCGAAGAGCGCCTGGTCGCTGCGCGCGTGGCAGGTGCGCGCGCGCTCGGCCCAACGCAGGCTGCGCTCGAGGGCGCTCTCGGCCCGGGCCCGGTCGGCGACCGCCTCGGGCACGCATTCGTCTAACACCATCGCGATGTCCGCGCCCAGGGCCTCCTGGATCGCGATGACCCGTTCGGGCGTGAGCTCGCGGCGGGTCCCGTCCAGGGCCGAGGAGAAGGTGACGCCGCTCTCCGCGACCTCGACCCGGTCGGCCAGGGAGGTGATCTGGAAGCCCCCGCTGTCCGTCAGCCAGGGCCGTCGCCAGCCCGTGAAGCCATGCAGCCCACCGGCCCCTTGCACGACGGCCTCGCCCGGGCGCTCGTGGAGATGATAGGTGTTGGCAAGGGCGATCTCGGCACCCAGCGCCTCCAGATCCTCCGCACCCACGCCTCGGACGGCGCCGTAGGTGGCGACCGGCATGAAGGCCGGCGTCTGGATCTCGCCATGCCGGGTCGCCAGGCGTCCGACCCGGGCCTCGCCGTCCTCGGCGAGCACGCGGAAGCGGAGCCTGGATTCCATGGGCGCCTTGGGGGATTGGAGCTCGCTCAAAGGATCAGCATCGCATCGCCGTACGAGTAGAACCGATACTCGCGCTCGATGGCTTCCTGGTAGGCGTCCCGCACGGTCTCCCACCCGGCAAAGGCGGCGACCAGCAGGAGCAGGGATGATCGGGGAAGATGGAAGTTCGTGAGCAGCGCGTCCACGCTGCGGAACGAGCTCCCGGGCCGCAGGAAGAGGCGGGTCTCACCGCTTCCCGGGCGCAGTGTCCCATCCGGAGCCGCGCACGCCTCAAGTACCCGGCAGGTCGTCGTGCCCACGGCCACGACCCGCGCGCCTCGCGCCCGCGCGCCTTCGATCGCCGAAACGGTCGCGCCGGGCAGGTGGTAGCGCTCCGGGTAGAGCTCCCCGCGCGCCAGGGCCTCTTCCCCCACGGGCCGGAAGGTCCCCGGGCCCACGTGGAGGACCACCTCGGCCCAGCCGATCCCCTGGGAGCGCAGGCCGTCGAGGAGGGCCCGGGTCAGGTGCAGACCCGCCGTGGGCGCGGCGACCGAGCCCGGCTCGCGGGCGAAGACCGTCTGGTAGCGCTCGCGGTCCCGGGGATCGGCGGCTTCCCGTCGGATGTACGGCGGCAGCGGCATCTCGCCGAACCCGTAGGGATCGCTCTCCGGAGCAAAGCGCAGGATGGCCTCCCCGTCTGCGGCCAGCGCGGCGAGCTCTGCCTCGAGAGCCGGCGGCCGGGCTTCGCCCACCCCCTCGCCGGCGCTCTCCTGCGGACCCGCCGCTTCGAAACACAGCCGCAGACCCGGTCGAAGTCGGCCCGAGCAACGGACCAGCGCGCGGAACTCGCCGGGGCCGGCCCCCGGAGCCAACAGCAGCGCTTCCGCGCGCCCGCCGCTGGCCTTGTGCCCGCGCAGCCGCGCAGGCCGAACGCGGGTCGCGTTGCCCACCAGGAGGTCTCCGGGCCGCAGCCAGCGGCCCAGCTCCCTCACCCGGCCGTGCTGCAACCCTCCGCCCGAGCGATCCACGACCAGCAGACGCGCGGCGTCCCGGGGCTCCGCCGGCTGTTGCGCGATGCGCTCCGGGGAGAGCGGGTAGTCGAAATCATCGAGGCGCCAGGTCATCGGAGCCCGCCGCGCTGACATCGGAGGGTGGCGGGTCGGGTCGGCTGAGCGCCCGCAGCAGCCCCGGGGTCTCGCGCAGAGCGTCCCAGGAGAAGAGGGCGGAGCCCAGGGGAGTGCCCTCGACCATGCGCAGCTGGGCCCGGGCGCGCTCGGGCTCCTTGCGGAACAGCCAGCTCCCGAGGCCCACCCAGAGCTCGCGGCTCTGAGCCAGGCCGCGGTACGCGTCGAGGGAGTAGCCGAGCCGCCGGTCGTCGGTCGTGTAGAGCATCGGCACGGCGAAATCGATCAAGCCCGCGTCCAGCCAGCCGGCCCAGTCCTGGAAGTCGACGAGATAGGCGCGTTCCCGATCGGAGATGACGGCCGCCGACATGCGCATCTGCGGCGCCAGCTCCCGCACGCCCGTCGAGATGGCGCCCACCGTGCGGGTCACTTCTGCACGCCGCCAGTCGTCCCAACGATTGGCGTTGCCCAGGCTCTCCCCCACGGGAGCCACGAGACCCGTCTCGCGCAGGAACCGCGCGCGCGAGGGCTCCCCGTAGCCGAAGGAGAGGCCGACGCCGAAACGCGCGCCCGGAGTGAAGGGCAGCACGTCCGGGTAGCGGATGTAGTCGAGGTGCACCCCGTCGAGGCCCGGGTAGCGACCGACCAGCTCCCGGAAGGTGGCGACCAACCGGTCGCGCACGCCTGGAGCCCCTGGGTCGAGCCAGACGCCGGGCGTGCCCATGCGGTAGTAGCGACGGTCCGGCGGCGGCACCTCGAACCCGGGGTAGTCGAGTATGGAGCGCCCGTGCTGGTCGACGGCGGCGGCTCGGCGACCCAGGTCCCGGAGGATGGGCGCTGTCGGGTTGCTGGCCAGATGGAAGACGTTGACCCAGGCATGCACGCGGAGCCCCTCCGCGTGAGCGCGACGGATCAGGACGTCGAGGGCGTCCGAGTCCCCTTTGCGGAACACCCGGGCGTAGGGCCCGGCATCGGCATGCTGGGAGGGGAACCAGGCGCGGCCACCGCGGTAGACCTGGACGAAGAGATCCGTCACCCCGAGGGCGCGGGCATCGGCGAGCAGCCAATCGACCTTCTCGGGGCTCTCGAGCACCCGCTGGCTGCCTTCGCAGAGCACCCAGAGCCCTCTCGGGCTGGCCGCACTGGAGGAGGCGGGCCCCAGCAGGAGCCCGGTGGCGAGCAGGCCGAGGCGCGCGGCGACTCCGAACCGGAGGAGGATCACGGTCGTCGGAACCTACCGGAGATGCGGCGGTTGACACAGAGCCGGCCGGGGTGGCCGAAACCCCTTCTTCACGAGGGCATCGAGACGACATGCGAGCCCGCGACGCAATTGAGCTACCGGAAATGCGAGCCGTTGACAGGCACGGGCCCCACCCGACAATGGCTGCAGGGGGAGACGTGAGCGGGCGCGGCCGTGCAGCGGCAGAAGGGCGAGAGAGAAGGGCGGTGGCCTGCCGGCGGCGGGGCCTCACCGCGCGTGGGGCTCGCTGGTCCCTGCTCGCGGCCCTGTCGCTGCTCGCATCGAGCCGCCCGGCCACGGCGAGCCTTGCACACGAGACCACCGCCGGGGAGCTTCGCACCGCCTACGCCGCGCTGCGCGAGGGTCGGGCCGAGGAGGCGGAGGCACTCTTCGCGGCCCTGCGAGACCGGGCGCCGATCCTCGCCGACCACGCCGAGCGCCTGAGAATCGATGCGCTCGCAGCCGCAACCCGGCACCAGGAGGTGGTGGCGGCAGCCTCCCGATTCACGGAGCGCCACGGGGCCTCCCCGGTGGTGGGCTTCGTGTGGAGTGCGCTGGGCGATGCTCACCGCGCACTCGGCCACGGGGACGAAGCGCGCGCGGCGTGGCGACGTGCGCTCGCGACGAGCCGCGAGGAGACCCGCACCCTGGCACTGACCCTGGCCTCGGCCGAGACCTTCGTGGCCGAGGGCCGCCTCGAGGAGGCCGCGGCCGTGCTGCTCGAGATCTGGCGCGACCAGCCCGCCCTCGAGGGCGCCGCTGAGGCCGAGCGCCAGCTCGCAGGGCTCGAGAGCCGGCTGGGTCGACCCCTCCGCGGAGCGGCCGACTGGGCGGAGCGCTCCAAGGGGCTGGCGGCGGCCCATCACAACGAGCCGGCCCTCGAAGCGTGCGGTCGGGCCCTGCGCCAGGGCGCCGCGCTGCCCACCCCCCTTCGCGACGAGCTGGCGCTGCGGCGCGCCACACTCCTGTTCCGTCTGCGGCGCTATGCGGAAGCCGAGAAGGCCTACGCGGCCCTGCCTACCGAGCCCGCCCACCAGCTCGGCCACGCGCGCTCGTTGGCGCGCCTGGGCGAGATCGAGGCTTCGATCGAAGCCTTCCGGGCGATCAGCGCCCATGCGCGCACCGCGATCGGCGCGCGGGCCCTGTTCCTGACGGCGACCCTGCTCGAGGATGACGACCCGGCGGCCGCCGCCGCGGCCTACCAACGCGTCGCCGGGGAGGCGCCCAGCGCCGCGGCGCGCAACGAGGCGCGCTGGCGCCTCGCATGGAACGACTATCGCGAGGGCGACCACGCGCGGGCCGCCGCGCTCCTGGACCGGCTGATCGCCGACACCGCGGATCCCCTCGACGCCCTGCGACCCCGCTACTGGCGAGCCCGGGCCCTCGAAACCACCGACCCCGAGGCGGCCCGCGCGCAGCTCGCTCGCCTCGCCCGGAAGTTCGGCTTCACCTACTACGGCTGGCGCGCCCGCCAGCGCCTGGGCCTGCCCGAGCCGAGCCTTCCTCCCTTCGCGGAGCCAACCGGCTCGGCGGGCTCACTCTCGGCGCCTCGGCTCCAGCGCGTGGAGCTCCTCCTGGCTGCGAACCTCGTGGCCGAGGCGGAGAGCGAGCTGGCCGCCCTGGCACCCCGCGCGCGCCGGCGAGGCGAGCGGGTGCGCGTGGCATCCCTCTACACCGCGGCGGGTGACTTCCACAGGGCCCAGCGTCTGATGGTCGACCACGATCTCCTGCCGCTCGCGCGGGGCCCCCTGCCGAAGGACCGCCGCGAAGCCTGGGATCTGGCCTGGCCGCGAGCCTTCGCGGACGAGCTGGAACCGGCCGCGCAGCGCCACGCCACACCCCCGACCCTGGTCTACGCGGTGATGCGCGAGGAGAGCGGCTACCGACCGCGCGTGCTCTCGGTGGTGGGCGCCCACGGGTTGACCCAGATCATGCCGAGCACCGGGCACCGTCTCGCGGCCCAGCTCGGCCGCGCCCCGCTCGATCCCGTCCGCCTGCTCGAGCCGGCCACGAACCTGGACCTGGGCGCCTACTACCTGCAGCGACTCCTCCAGCAGATGGACGGCCGTCTGGCGCCCGCCATCGCGAGCTACAACGCCGGGCCCACGGCCGTGCGCCGCTGGCTGAAGCGGGAGCCGGAGCTCGCAGAGGACGTGTGGGTCGAATCGATCCCCTATCGCCAGACCCGCGCCTACGTGAAGCGCGTGCTTCGAAGTGTGCACGTGTACCGCGCCCTGCACCCCGGGCTCGACGCGGCCGCCAGCACGGCACAGGTCCCATGAGCGGCTCCCCGCTCCTGCCTCGAGACCCGAGAACCGGGCAGGGGATCGACGTGCTCGGCATCGGCCAGGGCTCCCTCGACCAGGTGGCTCGATTGCCCGCCTTCCCCGCCTTCGCGGGAAAGGCGGCGATGCGCTCCTGGCACGAACATCCGGGCGGGCAGATCGCAACGGCCGTCTTGGCCTGCGCCCGCCTGGGCCTCCGCACGGCCTTCGTGGGTAGCGTCGGCGAGGACGACGCGGGACGGCGGACCCTCGCGCCGCTGCGCGCGGCCGGGGTGGATGTGTCGGGCGTCGTGGTCCGCGCGGGCGTGCGCAGCCAGGGGGCCATGATCCTGGTCGACGAGACGAGTGGCGAGAGGACGGTGCTCTGGTACCGCGCCCCCGAGCTGACGCTGCGCCCCGCCGACCTGGCCGAGTCCGCCCTGGAGGGCGCCGGGGTCGTGCTCCTCGACGCGGGTGACCCCGAGCTCGCGATCTGGGTCGCGGAGCGCGCCAGGGTCCACCGGCGGCCCGTGGTCCTGGACGCGGACACACCCTCTCCCGAGGCCACGGCCCTCCTCGGACGGGTCGACTTCCCGATCGTCCCCGAGGCCTTCGCGTGTGCGACCCACGGGACCACCGACCCCGCCGAGGCCCTGCGCGCCATGGCCAAGGGCGGCGCCTCCTTCCCCGTGATCACCCGGGGCGTGCAGGGCGCGCTCGCCTGGCACGAGGGACGGATGCTCGAGGCCCCGGCCTTCGCCGTGCCGGTGAGAGACACCACCGGGGCGGGGGACGTCTTCCACGGCGCCTTCGCCTGGGGCCTGCTCCGGGGCCTCGACGGCGAGACGCTGCTGCGGGTCGCCAATGCCGCCGCAGGGATGAACTGCCGGGTCGCCGGGGCCCAGGGGGGGCTGCCGACCCTCCCAGAGCTCAGGGACTTTCTCTCGGGCCACGGCTGGCCGATGGAGGGACTGCGGAGGTGATCCATGAAACGCTCCACGATCCATCGGCGACGTGCCGGAAACGTCCTGCCCATCCTGCTGCTCCTCGTCCTGGCGATGGCCGGCGGGGGCTGGAACTACTGGCGCAACCTGAAGAAGGAGCCGCCGCGCCCCTACGCCCAGTACCCGGATGCAGAGCTCGGCCAGCTCATCAGCGCCTACGAGGGAGACGTCGAGCAGCGTGGCACCTCGCTGCCGCCGGCCCGGATGCAGGGCCAGAGGCGCAGCGGGGCGATGCTCGACGAGCGCGTGGCAGACTTCGAGGCCGCGCGGCGGCACGGCGATGCCCACCGCGCCGCGAGTGGGGCCCTGGCCGGCCAGGAGGCCGTGCTGCGCGAGCTGCGCAAGGAGCAGGCGCGCCGCGCCGAGGGGCCGCTGGCCGTGCACCTGAAGCGGCTGACCACGATCTGACGCCACCCCCGGGTGGGCCGGGCACGCTGGAGACTCCTGGGACCGGCTCTAGTCGTCGTCGCTAACGGCCGGGTCGATCGCACCGCCGAGCTTGGAGATGTCCAGCTCCGCCGCCGTGTCGTCCTCTTCCTCGAATCCGTCCTCGGCGGCGTCCTCTTCCTCGAGGAGCCGGACCATCGGCTGGGCGGCCGGCCGCTTCTTCGGGGCCGGCGGGGGCTTCGTCGCGACGACGGCATCCTTCGGACGCTGTCGCTGGTCCGCATCGCACTTGGGGCAGATCGCATCTTCCTTCCCAAGGTCGTAGAACTTGGCGGCACAGGCGTAGCAGACCCACTTGTAGCCGAGGCCGGGCTTGGGCTCGGCGCTGGCCGGGGTCGCCGGAGCGAAGGCGGACTTCTTCTTGCGAGCGGCCTTCTTGGCCCCTGCCTTCTTCGTCGTGGCCTTCTTGGCCGCCGCCTTCTTCGCCACCGGTTTCTTCGCCGCGGCCTTCTTCGCCGCCGCCTTCTTCGTCGTGGCCTTCTTC
>NYZB01000272.1 GCA_002687015.1 Deltaproteobacteria bacterium | reverse complement strand
AGATCGCTCTCGATCGGGGAGTCGACGCTGCGCCGGCGGCTGAAGGTGAAGCGGGAAGAGGAGGAGGGGGAGGAGCGGGAGCGGTAGGTCGCCGCGATAGCTCCGACCACACTCCAGACCCTCGCCGCCACGCTCTGGGCTCGACTCTTGCCATTCCTACGCCGCCGGCGACCAGTCTGGGCGGTTGTTCCGGACGCCACGCCGCGGCCATCGCACATCCGTCCAAAGGGCGTTTCAGCGCGACAAGGATCTCTTTACCGCTGCCCCACTTGCGCTAGAATGCCGGGGTCCTACCGGCGGCGCCGATGAGCACGACCGCCACGAGTGATCAGGACGTTGCGGAGTACTCGCACATCGACATGAAGACAGTGCACCGGCAGCGGGAAGATCAGCCCGCACGTGGCGGTTGCCCGTGTGGCGCGCGCGTCGTCGCCTGGGGCAGCCGATGAGCCAAACCCTCCAGCCCCGTGAAGGGATGATGGCGGTCGTCCGCAGCCGCCGCGCGATGATCACCGGGGTCCAACCCCACGACGCGGCTGAGCATGGCCGATACCACCTGGTCGAGGTCGACTACACCGACGGGTTGGGGGCGGAGTCCGATCAACTCCTGTGGGAGGTCGAGCCGGCAACTCGGGTGGTCGAGCCCTCCACGCCCCCGCTGGTCGAGAGCATGCAACCCATGGAGCTGCGTGAGTTCGACGCCATGGTCCGCGCCGCGCGGTGGTCGGCGCTCACGCCCACGCTGCCCTTCTCGGGGCTCGCCGAGGACCGCCCGCCCCTCGCCTCACCGCTCTATGGCGCGGTGGCCCTGGAGGCCTACCAGCTCGTGCCGCTGCTGCGCGCGCTCGAAATGCCGCGGGTGACGCTGATGTTGGCCGACGCCGTCGGTCTCGGCAAGACGATCCAGGCCGGACTCATCCTCCGTGAGCTCATGCTCCGCCGTCGTATTCGGCGAGTGCTGGTCATCTGCCCCGCCGCGCTGCGCACCCAGTGGCGCGACGAGATGCAGGAGAAGTTCTCGCTGCCCTTCCAACTGGTGGACCGTCGGAACCAGACGCTGCTCCAGCGTCAACTGGGGATCCACGCCAACCCCTGGCGGGCCAATGAGCGCATCATCGCCTCGTACCACTACCTCAAGCAGCCCGACGTGCTGGAGCAGTTCCGCGCGGTCGCCGAACCCGGTCAGGACGGGACGCTGCGCTGGGATCTGCTCATCGTCGATGAGGCGCACAACCTTGCGCCATCCAGCTTCGGCCGCGACTCCGACCTCTCCAAGATGCTCCAGGCCATCGCGCCCTGGTTCGAGCACCGGCTCTTCCTGACCGCCACACCGCACAATGGGCACACTCGTAGCTTTTCGGGTCTTCTCGAGGCGCTCGATCCGGTGCGCTTCACCCGGAAGACGGAGCTGACCGCTCAGGATCGCGCGCAGGTCAGCCAGGTCGTCATTCGACGACTCAAGAGCCAGATCAACAACAGCTACGTCGCGATGGAAGAGCCGCCCCGGTTTTCGACCCGATTCCTCGAAGCGCTCCCGCCGCTGCGCTTCGGTGCTCTGGAGCGAAGACTCCAGATCGCCGTCCATGACCTCCGCAAGGCGGTCCAACAGGCTGTCGCCGCGGACGACTACGTTGGTCGAACGGCCAGTAACTTCGCCCTGGAGGTCCTGTCCAAGCGCCTTCTATCCGGACCCTGGGCCTTCGGACAGAGCTGGCTGAACTTGCTCGCCGGGCTCGAGGACGCCGGGACCGTGGCGACTGCAGAGGCCGTACGCAACGCCCGCGTCGCGCAGGAGCAAGACATCGAGGACGACGCGGAGCAAACCAGCCGGCAGCAGCACGCCGAGCGAACGGTCGGCGCGTGGCTCAGGCCGTTCCGCGACCAGGTGGAGGAGCCGCTCACAGAGGTCACCTCGGTCGTGGAGCAGCTCGGTCTCCAGCTAGTCCGTCGTGACCTCGATCCCGAGGCACGCCGAGCGGCGGTCGCCAACGCGGTCAGCAGCGTGGCAGCGGACGCTCGCTTCAAGACGCTCACCGCATGGATCGATCAGACGCTTCGCCAGGGCGCCGAGTGGCGCTCCGACGAGCGGGTCGTGATCTTCACGGAGTATCTGAACACCCTCGAGTACCTCCGGGCCCGGCTGCTGCGGGAGTATGGCGGTGAAGACGTCATGCTTCAGCTCGTCGGCGGCATGCGCGAAGTCGATCGGGACGCCGTGAAGCTGGCTTTCAATGATCCCAGCCACCCGGTGCGCATCTTGCTAGCCACCGACGCGGCCGGAGAGGGGCTCAACCTCCAGCGCTCCTGTCGCTATCTCCTGCACTGGGACATCCCGTGGAACCCCGGTCGAATGGAGCAGCGCAACGGTCGTCTAGATCGGCACGGCCAGGCCCGGGACGTGACCGTCTTCCACTTCGACAGCCTCGACGATGCCTCGGTCCGGTTCCTGGGCAAGGTGCTGGCCAAGCGAAGCCAGACCCGCGAGGACCGCGTCGCCACCGATGACCTCTTCGCCGCCGCGATCCTGTCGCACTTCGAGAACGACGAGAGCCCGGAACGGGTCGAGGCCGAGCTGAACATGCGGCTCGAGACCCGCGTCGTGCCCGACGACATTCCGGAGAGCCAAGCCATCCCCGGCGCCGGCGAGCAGGCCCGGCTCGAGGTTCTCCGGGCAGATGTCGACCTGTCGCCTGAGACGCTGCGCGAGACCCTGGAGACCGCGCTTTCAGTCGGAGCACCAGCGCCGAAGCTGCCGCGCTTCGAGCACGATCCCAAGGGGCGTGACCGCCTCGTGCGACCCGTGCCCTCGCAGTGGACGGAGCTGGTCGACGCCACCCTCCGCCTCGAGCTGCCCAAGGGTGGCAGGGGCCCGCTCCCGGCGGTGGTGTTCGATCCGAGGCACTACCTGAGAGAGTTCTCCGGCCGTCCCGTCTACACCCCCGAGTCGGACTCGAAGCTGCTGCACCTGGGCCACGCGCTGTACCACCGGGTCATGACCACCTTCGCACGCTATCGATTCCCCGGTGGCGTGGACTCGGCGAGTCGCTGGGTCGTTCGCCGAGGCGCGGTCCCCTCGGGACTGGACGGCATCGTCCAGCTCACCTTGGAGGAGCTTGCCGTCAACGAGCTGCGGGAGCCCTGCCACCACTGGGTGCGAACCCTTCGCTACGCGGTGCGGGGCGGCGAGCTCGCCGAGCGTCTACCCGATCTCCCCGCGGGCGACCTGCCACGCGGCGACGCGGGCGACGTCGAACGAGCGCGAGACCTGTGGGACGACGTCTCGAAGGACCTGAAGCGGTCGATCGGGGCGCTCCAGTCCGATCTGCAAGCTGATCTCGAACGTCAGATGTCCGAGGCTCGCGGAGCGGCTCAGGACACCGAGAGCGAGCGTTTCGACCGTCGCATCGAGGAGATCCAGAAGGAGCGCGAGAACACCGCCAAGCAGGTGGCCCGAGAGGCGGAGAGGAAGCGCGGAGAGCTCGAGCAGGGGATCCTCTTTCAGGACCTCCGCGCAGACCTCGAAAAGCAGCTCGCGGAGCTGGAGGCCGAGGTGACCCTGCGTCGCGAGCACTACAACCGCTGGCTAGGCACCATGCGAGACGAGAGAAAGCGGGTGCTCGAAGGGGTGCTCCCCAAACGCTACGCGTTGCGCGGGGAGGCCCGGGTCTACCCGATCGCGGTGGAGCTGCGGCTGCCGGAGGGTGGCGCATGAGGGAGCGTCCCGGCGAGCCGATGGACTGGTGGCTCAATCTGCGCCACGGCGGACAGCTGATCGACCGCACCCACCTGGACGCGCTGCCCGAGCCTCGGCCGCTGCCGCGGAACCTGCCCGAGACCCTTCGGTCGGCGGTCATCGCGTTGCCCCATGAAGGTGCCGCCAAGGGCGATGCGCTCACCGCGCTCATGGATCTCCTGCTCGAGCAGGTGGCTGGATTGAAATCAGGCTGGTCGAAGGGATCCCACGTCGGTCCCGAGCACGGGGAGACCTTGCTCGACGGCACCCGCTGGAAGCCGAGACGGGTGTGGAACGGCGAGGGCGGCGCGTCGCTGCACGTCTTCACCACCCAGGTCCGCCAGGTGGGACTCCACAAGGGCAGGCGGCCGGTCGCCCTGATCACGGAGTACCTGCGCCGGCACCGGGCGCCGCTGGGCTTGGTCACCAACGGCCGGCAGTGGCGGCTGATCCACGCCGACGCCGACACCCAGGCCTGGGTCGAGTGGGACACAGCTGAGTTCTTCGCTGGCGGACGCCTCTCGGACTCCGTCGCGGGCTTTTCGCGGTTCCTCGGCAGGCAGGCCCTGACGCCCGCGGACGGGGCCACTCGGTCGCCTCTCCTGGCCGCCATCGCCGAGACTCGCCAGGGGCAGGCGAGGCTCTCCTCCGAGCTGGGCGAGCGGGTTCGCAGGGCTGTGGAAGTGCTCCTGGTCTCGCGTCGACCCGTGCTGGAGGAGGCGTGGGACGATCTCGACGCCCAGGCGGTCTACGTGGCGGCGTGTCACTTCGTCATGCGTGTCGTGGTCACGCTCTTTGCCGAGGCGCGGGGCATGTTGCCGCGGGAGAACCCGGTCTATCACCACGCCTACGGCATCACCGGACTGCTCGAGTCCCTCGATCGCGCCAGCCGTCTACACCGGCGCGGCCGACTCAGCAGCTGGTCGCGGCTCCTGGCGCTCTTCTCCCTGCTCTACGAGGGCTCGCCGCACCCGGCGCTCACGCTGCCCGCCTACGGCGGTGATCTGTTCCGGCCCGGACGCGAGGACGGTGACGCCGTGCAGCGGGCGCTCCACCTGCTGGAGTCCACGCAATCGCCGCCGGACGACGAGGTCATCCACCGGATCCTCGTCATGCTCACTCGCACCACGGTTCGAGTGCGCGATGGCCGTGCCTGGCGTCGGGTCAGCGAGCCGGTGAACTTCGCCGACCTGTCGAGCGAGTACATCGGGATCCTCTACGAGGGGCTGCTCGATTACGAGCTGCGGAGGGCCGGAGACGATGCCGTCCTCTTCCTGAACCTGGGCGACCAGCCGGCGCTGCCGATCTCTCGGCTCGAAGCGATGGACGACAAGGCCGTCAAGGCGCTGGTCGAGAAGGTCAAGGACACCAAGGGGCTGGTGCTCGCGGAGGAGGACGGATCCGAGAGCGAAGGCGAGGAGGGGAATGCCGGAGAGGGCGACGACACCGATACGCCGGACTCGACGAGCGACCCGAGCACGGCCGACGACGAGGAGCCTGACACCGGCGCCGGCGACCTGCGCGAAGAAGCACTGCGGCGCGCGATGGCATGGGCGATGCGCGCGGTCAAGGTGGGCAAGCTCGTCAAGAAGAGCCGAGGCGGGGACCAGCTCGAGCAGCAGCAGCGCGCGGCCGCCGCGCTGATCAGCGACCTGAAGCTGCCCGGCGAGCTCTTCCTGGTGCGCTGGGGTGGCACGCGAAAAGGCTCGGGCACCTTCTACACGCGCCCGCAGCTCACCATGCCGACCGTGCGCCGCACGCTGCGGCCCCTGACGCACGAGGGGGACGAGGCACGCACACCCGAGCAGATCCTCACACTCAAGGTGGTCGATCCGGCCATGGGCTCGGCCTCCTTCCTGGTGGCGGCGCTGCGCGTGTTGACTCAGGCCGTCATCGAAGGCGCGTACACCCACGGGCGCGTGCACGGCGAGGGCAAGCGCACCCGGGTGGAGATCGCCACCCTGGCCGAGAGCGATCGGGTCTTCCCCTTCCCGGCCGACGATCCGCGCTTCGACGAAGACTTCGAGGACTGCATCAAGCGCTACGTCGTCGAGCACTGCCTCTACGGTGTGGACATCAACCCCTTGGCCGTCGAGCTGGCGCGGGTCGCGCTCTGGGTCGAGACCCTCGACGACAAGCTGCCCTTCACCTTCCTCGACCACAAGCTCAAGGCCGGCAACTCCCTCGTCGGGTGCTGGATCGACCGCTTCCGTGAGTATCCGCTGCTGGCGTGGCTGCGGGACAGCCCGGACTACAAGTACAAGGGTGTGCATCACGAGTCGGGGCGTTGGCACAGGGCGCTGGGGGCGAAGAGCAAGACGGTCGTCGCGGCCCAGGCTCAGGTACTCCAGGAGGCTGCTTCCGGACAGATCCCGATCGCCTACGAGGATGGCGACGACACGATGCGTCGTGACTTGGAGACAGTGCGCGAGCTGTTCGCGCAGCTGCGTCACATCCCCGCCAACCGTCCAGACCGGCGCGCGCGGCTTTATCGGCAGCAGATCGAGCACCACGCCGCGATCGACCGCCTTAGGACGGCGTTCGATATGTGGACGGCGCTGTGGTTCTGGCCGCTCGACAAGCTCGACGCCGCCCCGGGCCCGCGGACCCTGCACGCGCCCAGCGCCGAGGCGGTCGCGATCGCCCGTGAGATGGTCCGCACCCCGGCCCTGCGTTTCTTCCACTGGGAGCTCGAGTACCCGGACGTCTTCCACAAGCGCGGCGCCGGCTTCGACGCCGTGGTCGGCAACCCGCCTTGGGAGATCCAGAAGCCTAGCAGCAAGGAGTACTTCTCCAACCTCGACCCTCTCTACCGAAGCTACGGCAAGCAGGAGGCCCTACGCCGGCAGCAGGCGATCTTCGAGGACCAGCCGGAGGAGGAGCGCTGGCTCGGCTACGTCGCCGACTACAAGGCGCGGGGGAACTTCGTCCGCTACGCGGGTGAGCCATTCGGCGACGGCAAGATCGCCGGTCACGGTGGCGGCGACGTGTCGCTCGCACGCGGGAAGGCCAACGAGCCCCTGCACGAGCGCTGGCGAACGCAGCGTCGAACGCACCAGGGCTTCGCCGACCTGGGCCACCCGTTTCGCCACCAGGGATCGGCCGACCTGAACACCTACAAGATGTTCGTCGAAGCCGGCCACGCGCTGCTTCGGGAGGGCGGCGAGCTGGGCCTCATCGTGCCCAGCGGGATCTACACCGACAAGGGTAGTGGCGATCTACGACGGCTGCTCTTGGAGCAGAGCCGGTGGCGGTGGCTGTTTGGCTTCGAGAATCGCGACAAGATCTTCGACATCCATCGGAGCTTCAAGTTCTGCATCTT
>NYZB01000271.1 GCA_002687015.1 Deltaproteobacteria bacterium | reverse complement strand
TACGGCGACCACCTGCACTTCCGCTCCGGGCAGTGCCCCGCGAATTGCCTGGCCGAGCTGCCCGGCGATCTCCGCGGGCTCGGGAGGCGGCGAACTCAGGATCTGGATGGCCATGGAGAGGTCCCCTGGGTGGCTGCGGTTTCGGGGTCCGGAGGATAGCGGTTGTCGGGGCGGGGCTCAGGGCCGGCACTCCGCCGAGCGCGGCGGCGTGTTCCGACACTGGAGCTCCAGGTCCATGCCCTCTGCCGCCGTCCCGCAGGCGTTCGAGTGGGCCCCGCCGAGGGCGCTCTCGCGATCCGCAGCCGAGGCGGTCGCGCAATAGGTGCGGCCGCCGGCGTCCACGCAGACCTCGCACTCGACCCGCTCGCCCCGGACCGTCGCGACCACGAGGATCGCGACGAAGGCGGCGAGGCCGAGCAGGGTCCAGAGGGTGCGGCTCACGTGAGGCCCAGGGGGTTCCGGAGGGTGCGGCTCACTTTGTGAGGAGCACCAGATCCATCAGGACGTTCAGCGCTTCCTTGGCCTGGGGCGACAGCTCGTCCGAGTCCTTCTTGGCCTTCTCGGGCACCGCGGCGCTGGCGGTACCGGCGGCGAGGCCGGGCTCTCCGGTCTCGCCCGCCTGGCTGCTCTCGCGCTGGGCGATCAGCTCGGCCAGGTGGACCACTCCGTCGTCTTCAGCCCGCTTGGCCAGCTCCTCGCGCACTTCGCCGAAGAACTCGTTCCCGCTCTGGCGGCGCTCCGAGCGCTGGGCCAGCTCTGCCACCAGCTCGCCGGTGATGGGAGTCCAGGCGTTCTCGCCCGACGCGTTGGCCCGCGGGCCGACGAAGGGGTCGATCGAGGGTGCCCTCAGCGAGTGCGCCTGGGCGCTCTCGCCGAACTCATCGGTTGCGAACAAGGAGGGCAGGGCGACGTCGGCGGCCACTCCGCTGTGCTGGGTCGAGTGGCCGCCAGGCCGGAAGAAGAGGCCCGTCGTGACCTTGAGGGCTCCCAGGCCGGGCCGCAGCGGGAACAGGCTCTGCACGGTGCCCTTGCCGAAGGTGTGGTCGTCGCCCACGACCACGGCACGGCCGTAGTCCTTCAGGGCCCCTGCAAGGATCTCCGAGGCGGAGGCGCTGATACGGGAGGTCAGGATCACGAGGGGGCCGTCATAGAGCACTCCGTCGTCTGGATCGGGGAGTACGCGGCTGCGCTGGCTCCCGTCCCGCACCGCCACGACTCCTCCCTCGCGGATGAAGAAGCCCGAGATGGTCACGGCGTCCTCGAGAAGGCCGCCGCCATTGCGCGAGAGATCGAGGAGCAGTCCGTCCAGCTCTTCGCGGCGGACCTCCGCCAGCAGCCGCCGCACGTCCCTGGAGCCGAGTCGCTTCGCGGGGTCGCGGTCGCCCCCGTAGAAGGAGGGCAGGTCCAGCACGCCGAGGCGAAGGGTGCGGCCCTCGACCTCGACCGTCTCGACCCGCAGCTTGGCGGCCTGCTCTTCGAGATCGATCTTGTCGCGCTCGATCGCCACGTTGAAGCGCTCGGCCCGGTCGCCCTGGCGAAGCACCGTGAGCTGCACGCGAGTGCCCTTGCGCCCGCGGATCAGCCGTACGACATCGCGGAGCGCCATGTCGATGATGTCGACGGAGTCCTTGCCTTCCTCGGCCACGGCGATGATGCGATCGCCCGGCTCGAGAGCCTTGATGCGGTCGGTCGCTCCGCCAGGGATGATCTGCTCGACCACCGCATATCCGTCCCTCTCCGAGAGGGCCACGCCGATGCCCTCGAGTGAGAGCTGCATCTGGATCTGGAAGTCCTCCCACACGTGCGGCGAGAGGTAGGAGGAGTGGGGGTCGAGAGCGCTGGCGAAGGCATCGAGGAAGGCGGAGTAGAGGTCCTCCCGCGAGAGCTCTTCGACGCGCTTGGTCAATAGCTCGTAGCGATGCACCAGCCGTCGCTTGGCGTCCTCGAGATCTTCGTCCGCCTCCAGGTAGTTCGAGACCTGGAAGTGGATGAGGGTGCGCAGGAGAGCGTCGCGTTCGTCCTTGGTGGCCGGTGAGCCCCGGTCGTCCGGGTCCAGCTGGAGCTCGGCACCGGTGTCCAGGTCGTAGTCGTCGCGCGCGACGAAGCCGCGCACGAAGCCCTCGACCTCCCGGTTCCGCCCCACCACGTCCTGGTGAAGGCGTCGCAGGCGGCTGCAATCGCTGGAGCGCGTCTCCAGGAAGAGCCCCAGCAGTTCCTCCTCGAGCTTCGCGCGCTCGTCTTCGAGGAAGAGGATGCGCTGGGGGTCGAGCCGCTTGACGTAGGTCTCGACCGAGCGGCGGCGAATCGAGTCGTCGAGCTGATGCGCCGTGATGTGCTTCTGGAAGAAGAAGGTGGTGAGGTCGGGAATGTCGCTGCACGTCAATGCCGCGCGCGCACCCATCGGCACCACGGTGAACACGAAGACGAGGAAGGAGAGCCCGGCCGCAGTCGCGCCGGGCCTGGGTCGAGCGGCCATGGCAGCAAGCTATCAGAAGGCCCCGGGGGGCGGAAGCGTCCTAGGGAGATCTGAAGGGTGGGATGCCGAGGCCCGCGAGGTGGTTCCCGTCGTGGGCTGGCGCCAGGGTGGCTCCGTGCGCCTGGGCCAGGCCCGCCAGGAAGCGGCGCATGCGGCTCAGCTGACGATCGTGCTCGGGCACGATCAGGAGCCGGTAGAGCAGGGACTTCGGCCGATCCTCGGCAGCTGCGGCGGCATCGTTGATGACGTCCCCCGGGAAAGCCCATCGCTCGGTCCCGCCCGGCCCGTCCAGGGAGGCTACGACCATCTGGCTACCCGGCGTGTGGCCCGCTGCGTGAATCAGGGCGACGCCCGGGAAGCCCGGGAGGGGGGTCGGGCTCGCGGCGTCGAGACGATTCGATTGCAGACAGCCCGCTTCCTCGAGATAGGCATCACTGGGCCGCGTCGTGAAGTTGCGGCGCTCGGCCTGGGCCGCCACCTGGAAGAGGGGCAACACCGCTCCGCCGCGGGCACGACACAGGCTGACACCGCCCTCGACGTGGTCGATGTGCAGATGGGTGATGACGACGCCGGCGACCCGATCGACGGCGCTCCCCAGGTGCTCCGCGACCGATCCGAAGGTCTCGGGCGGGTCTCCTCCCAGTGCTTCGAAGGGTTCGCTGAAGGCGCGGGCCCCGGCCGGGCTCATGCCCAGATCGACGAGCAGGAGTCGGCCGTCCGTCCACTCGAGGACGAACGAGGGATGGGAGATCACGTCGGGGGGTGGTGCGACCGACACCTGGCGAGCGGTCTCGATCCAGTGAAGGCGCACCGGACGATCGCTGGCTCCATCCAGGGCCAGGACCGCGGCGGGGTCGGGCGGGTCCGGTTCGAGGGTCCGGATGTCCCACTGGGAGACACCCATGGCCATGGCCAGGGCCAGGAGCCCGAGCCCGAGCAACGCCAGGAGCCTGCGAATCCAACGCACCACTTCCTCCCCGGGGCCCTGCCTCCCGTGAGCACGGAAGGTAGGGATCGTGATGCCAGCCGCCCCGGGGCTGCCGAGTGGCTGGGCCCGCAGCCCGCCGCGCCGGTTCCGACGCTCGCAGACGCCGCCCGAAGAGGAGATCTTCACCCGTCCTGGGTATTCGGGCGGGGCTCGGCGCGCGGCGAGGGGTACTCGAAGCCCGGTGAAATGGGGCCTCCGCACGGGCAACACCCTTGCTCGGGTGCGATCCTCTCGGCCGGGAGGCCGCGGTGCAGAGAACACCGATCGAGGTCCGGCGTCAGAACCGGGCCGCCCTCTGGACGGCCGCCGCAATCATCGCGATTGCCCTTCCCTTCTGCATCCAGCGTTGGCTCGATGGGGATGGGATTTCCCTCCTGGCCCTGGCCTGCTTCGCGGTGGCCGGGGCCTGGGTGGCGACCCGTGCGATGGGTCGGCGCGACCTGTTTGCGGGCGTCTGGCTCTCGCTCGCCCTCGTGGGCTCGGGGATCGCCGTTCTGCTGCGCGGCGAAGAAGCGCCCGGAGCGCTCTGGCTGCTCATCGTCGCGCCGATGTTGGCCACCGTGCTGGTGTCGAGCCGGGCCGGCGCCCTGGCCGTGGCGGGCACCTGGGTCGTGCTGCTGTTGGCGTGGCTGGCTCCAGGCGCCACGGTAGAGCATGCCCTCCAGGGCGAGATCCCGTCGATGGCGGGCCTCGTCTCGTCGGTCTTCTTCGCCGTGGCGGCACTGAACGAGCGCAGCCGAGCACGGGGTGTCGCGGAGCTGAATGCCCTCTCGAACCGGCTGGCCGAGAGCGAGGCGCGATTCCGGGCCTACGCCGAGCTCGGCAACGAGCTCGTCTCGGAGCTCGACGAGCGAGGCAACATCCTGTGGGCCAGTCCTCGTCACGAGGTGCTCGCGGGTCGTTCGCCCGCGGAGCTGATCGCCAGCTACCAGGCCGACAGCATCCATGCCGAGGATCTCCCCCGTCTCCGAACCTACTACTCCGCCGTCCTGAAGGGCGAGGAGGGCGACGACTGTTCCGTGCGCTACCTGCGTCCCGATGGGGAGGTGCGCTGGCTCCGCCTGTCGGGCAGCGTCCGCCGCAACGGGGAGGGGCGGATCCGCGTCATCCTGCACGCACGGGACGAGACGCTGGAGCGCCAGGTCGCCGAGCAGCGGGAGGCACTGCTGGGCGAGCTGCAGAGCGCTCTCGACAACGTGAAGACCCTGCGAGGCATCATCCCGATCTGTGCCGAGTGCAAGAAGATCCGGCGGGAAGACGGCGCCTGGGAGCAGCTCGAGCTCTATCTCGCCGAGCATTCCCTCGCGGACTTCTCCCACGGCCTCTGTGACGACTGCCTGAGCGGGATCGACGGCTAGCCGAGCCTTCCCGGGCGAGCGGGCGCGGGACGCGGTACTCCTTCGCCATGGCACTGCGCGGGCTGGAGGGGGGTCGGGTGCTCCTGACCGGGGGGGCTCAGGGCATCGGACGAGCGACCGCGCTGCGTCTCGCGGAGGAGGGCATGCACGTCGCCATCCTGGACCGCGACGGCGAGGGTGCGCAGGACACCGCGGCCCGGATCCACGCAGCCGGTGGCAGCGCCGAGGCGCGGGTCGTCGACATCAGCCAGGGGAGCCAGGTCGAGGCGGCCGTCGCCTCCGTCTGGGAGGCCGGCCCGATCGACGGCCTCGTCAACAACGCCGGCTGGGATCGCGCGGCGCCCTTTCTCGAGACCGACGCGGAGCTCTGGCGCCAGGTGATCGAGATCAACCTCTACGGTCCCCTCCACGTGAGTCACGCCGTGCTCCGGCGCATGGCGGAGCGGGGCCGCGGACGCGTCGTGAGCATCACCTCCGATGCCGGGCGGGTCGGCTCCTCCGGGGAGGCGGTCTACGCGGCCTGCAAGGGGGGGGTCGCGGCCTTCTCCAAGTCCGTGGCCCGGGAGCTGGCCCGCAGCGGCATCACCCTGAACGTCGTTGCTCCGGGGCCGACCGACACCCAGCTCTTCGCGGACTTCGACGCCAGCGGCAAGCTGGCGCCGGCCCTGGCCCGTGCGATTCCGATGGGTCGTCTGGGCCAACCGGAGGACTACCCGGGGCTCGTGGCCTTCCTGCTCTCCGACGACGCGGCCTTCGTGACGGGCCAGACGATCAGCGTCTCCGGCGGGCTCACCATGCACGGTTGAGGGGACATGGACTACGAAGACCTGCTCTACGAGGTGCGCGACCACGTCGCCACCATTACCCTGAACCGGCCCGAGGTCCTGAACGCCTTCCGCGGCCAGACCTGCACCGAGCTGGTCGATGCGTTGGGACGGGCCGGCTACGACCGGGACATCGGGGCGATCGTCCTGACCGGATCGGGCGAGCGCGCCTTCTGCACGGGGGGCGATCAGTCCGGCCACGACGAAGGGGGCGGCTACGGCGGCGGCCGGGGCACCCTCGGGATGCCCATCGACGAAGTCCACACCATGATGCGCGACGTTCCGAAGCCGGTCGTCGCCAAGGTGCGCGGCTACGCGATCGGTGGCGGCAACGTGCTGGCCACGATCTGTGACCTGACCCTCGCCGCCGAGAGCGCGATCTTCGGGCAGGTCGGCCCCAAGATGGGCTCGGTGGACCCGGGCTTCGGCACGGCCTACCTGTCGCGGGTGATCGGTGAGAAGAAGGCGCGGGAATTCTGGTTCCTGTGTCGCCGCTACTCCGCCCAGGAGGCCTGCGAGATGGGTCTCGTGAACCAGGTGGTGCCCGATGACGAGCTCGACGCCGAGGTGGACCGCTGGTGCGCCGAGCTGGTGGAGCGCAGCCCGACGGCGATCGCCCTGGCCAAGCGCTCCTTCAATGCCGACAGCGAGGCGATTCGCGGCATCGGCTCCCTGGGCTTCCAGGCAGTCGCGCTCTACTACGGGACCGAGGAGTCGAAGGAGGGCGGCGCGGCTCTGCGCGAGAAGCGGCCGCCCCGGTTCCGGGAGAAGAGCTGAGGAAGCCCCGGGACTGGACAGGAGCGCGGTCGGGGGCGCATCCTCGACGGCACGGTGAGACACCGGGAGGATGGACCATGACCGCACGTCACCCCGCCGAATCCCCCGCCTACGCGAAGCTGCGCGACGAGCTCCAGGAAGCCGAAGTCGCCCTGCGCGACCAGCGCGAGCGGGTGGCGGCCCTGCGTCGCTCGCTGCCTCGAGACACGGTGGTCCCGGACGAGACCTTCGAGGAGATCGTAGATGGGGTCCGGGTGCCGGTGAAGCTCTCCGAGCTGTTCACGGACGGCGACAAGCCCCTGATCCTGATGCACTTCATGTATGGCGGAAGCCAGGAGCAGCCCTGCCCCATGTGCACGATGTGGGCGGACGGGTACGAGGGCGCCATCCCCCACATCGAGGAGCGCGCGAACTTCGCGATCCTGGTGGCCGGCGATGTTGGCGCCTTCGCCGAGTACGCGCGCAGCCGCGGCTGGTCGAAGCTCCGCATCGTCTCGGCCGCGGGCTCCGCGATCAAGCGCGAGCTCGGCTTCGAGACCGAAGACGGCGCCCAGCTTCCCGGGGTGTCGATCTTCTCGCGCTCGGACGACGGCGGCCTCGTCCATTTCTACTCCCAGTGCGCCTTCCTGGGCGAGCACGGCTTCCGGGGCATGGACCTGCTCTCGCCGGTCTGGAACTACTTCGATCTCACGCCCGAGGGGCGCGGCGACTTCATGCCGAGCAAGTCCTACGCCACCTGAGGCAAGGGCGGCGTCCCCCGATCCCCCCAGGCCCCTCGCCGGCCGAAGGGGGCTCCAGTGGCATCCGGGCCCGGCCGATGGTGTGGGTCTTCAGGTCGAAGGTGAGATCGAACTCGGGCAGAGGGGCCGTCACGTTGACGTCGGGGATCGGCCAGGGGAAGTCGAGCTTGACGTCGAACATCGCGCTCACTCCGAGGTCGATGGAGGTGCTGATGTTCGACTCGCCCGGAATCCCCTGGAACATGAAGTCCACCGGTGTCGGGCCGGGTGTGGCGAGGCGATCCTCGTGCCTCACCATCAGCGATCCCTCTACATTGCCGGCCACGGTTCCCGCGTCTCCGTGAAGAGCGAATTCCACTCCGGTGCCCATCGCGAAGCCGCTGGGCACCCGATACTCGACCTTCGAGACCTCTCCGGTGTTCGCGCCGGTCTCCCACAGGCTCTGCGCCGGCGCTTCGAAGCGAATGATCGCCGTGTCCACGACCGGAGTCGCCGAGCTCGTGCCCGGCACGAGCAGGAGAAGTAGACAGAACCGGAGTGCGCTCTTCACAGTGGTATCCTCTGCGGGCTTGGATGGGAGGTCGCGACCTCGCAAGGCGGAATCCGCTGCCTTGTGAGTGGCGACGCGCGACCCTTGGTGCGCATGAGGGCGCCCAGGTGAGTGACACGCGCACAGCAGAGGAGTCAGACCGAGCGGAGGCGCGTTCGCAGTACCTGCATCTCTCCTGCCGGAGAGATGCCGCCGGGGTCGATTCCTTCCGGGTCACGACGCCCCATCCGCGGGGCGACACCGCAGATCGTGCGCGCGGTCGTGACTTCGCGGCTCGATCGAGAAGGCGCGCGGACAGCGCTGCTATCCTGTCCGACGTGGCCCTCGACCGGAGCATCGCTGGCGGGCAGTGGATGGCGGCGGTGCCAGCCCGCCGTCGGAGGAGGTGGCCATGAGACTCGCCATCGCGCTGTGGCGCGAATCGCAGCCGGCAAACGGCTAGCGCCAGCGGCCGGAGATGCGAGTCGTCCAGCGGGGCCCCGATGCTCTCGTCTTGAGGCACAGGCCCCGGGTCCTCCCCCTCCTCGGCTTCGTCAGCGCGATCCTGTTGACGGGCCTCCTGGCCGACCGGTGGCAGGAGCTCGGCAGGGACGACGTGGTCGGCACGCTCCTGGCGATTGCGCTCTTCGCGCTCGCGGGCTTCCTCACCTCCCGGAGCACGCGCTTCGTCTTTGATGCGGCGACCGGGCAGGTTCGCTGGCAGCATGTCGGCCTGCTGCGCTCGTCGGAGGGCGCGCTTCCCTTCTCGGCGATCCAGCAGGTCCGGGTCGAGCCCGAGCCGCTCAACCCCGACGGGGGCTCCTTTCGCGTCGTCCTCGGCACGTCGGATGGCCCGCTTCCGCTCACGCCCCACTACTCCGGGACCGAGCCCCACGAAGAGAACGCGCGGGCCATTCGCACCTGGCTGTCCGATCATGGGGTGGAGCCGACCTGATGGAAGCTCGGCTCACCTCTTCCGAAGGCCAACGATGAGTCAGTCGCTTCGAGAGCTTCGCGGTGGGAACATGGACATCGACCTGATCCCCAAGACCGATCTGGGCTGGGAGCAGGCGGCGTGCCCCTGGAACGAGGCAGAGGGCGTCGCGATCCACAAGTGCGCCGTCAAGGACACGTCGATCTGTCGGCACTTCAGGGGCATCCGAGCGCCGGATACCGTCCTGTGCGCCCATCCCGACGCCGGTTGAGTTGCGTGCCCGCCGCCTCCGGTGCAGGCGCGGCGGGCCGCGCTCATGCCGAGCCGGGAACCGCCAGGAACGCCTCGATCCAATCCGGCCGTGTGACGTGCCGTTCCAGCACGGTCAGCCCGCACTGGGTCATCTCGGCGTCGAGCCCGCTCTCCTGGAGGTCCCGCGAGGTCCGGAGCTCCGGGTTCCCGGGGATCCAGAAGAACCACCACAGCGCCCGCAGGAGCCGAGAGGCTCGCGTCGCCGGCCTTCCGTGCTCGATGGCCAGCACGCGGCCTTCCGGAGCGCAGAGCCGGCGCGCCTCGCACAGGACCGCGAGGCGGGTCGGTCTCGGCATCTCGTGGAGCGCCAGGGCGATCAGCACGCGATCGAAGCTTCCACTCCGGAGCTCCGTGCGGCAGGCGTTTCCCAGCGTGTAGGTGATCTCGGGGCCGGGGTTCTTCCTGCGCGCCCTGGCGATCTGGCCCGACCCCAGGTCCACGCCGCGGATCGAGAGCGCCGGCTCCTCGGCCAGCATCGCCGTCTCCATGCTTCCGGTACCGCAGCAGAGCGAGGCGACCCGGAAGCCCGGTTCGAGCTCGAGCCAGCGTGCGAAGTCGCGGCGACAGGCGCGCTCGCCTCCCAGGGGGAGGAAGCCCCACCATACGATCAGGTCGTACAGCGGGCTCGCCGCCGCGTAGGCCGCCGACAGGAACGGACTCGCGTAGCCCGTCGCCTCCTGGGTCTCCATGGCAGGGCCTCCGGCACGGACATGCAGAAGGTACCACGTGCCGTCGTTGCTTCTTTGCGAGGGAGCCCTTCGGAGCTGGTAGTCTCCCCACGTCCACCAGGGAGATGCCGCTCATGAAGCGACTCGGTGTCGGCCTGCTCGCGGTCCTGGGCGCCGTCGCGGCCTACGTGATCGCCCACCTGGCGCTGATCGAGCTGGGCCAGGAGGTCGTCGTCCTCCACAAGTGGATCTCGGACGGCGAGACGCGCAAGACCCGCCTCTGGATCTTCGACGACGAGCGGGGTGCCTGGTTCCACCACGGCTACGCCGACTCGGCATGGATCCAGCAGCTCGAGGTGGACCCGATCGTGACGGTCGATCGGGCGGGCGTCACCCGGCGGAACCGCGCCACGCCGATTCCGGGCCCGCACGAGGTGATCCATCGTCTGGCGCGAGAGAAGTACGGCCTCGCCGACCGCTGGGTGCGCTTCATCGGCGGTGGCACCGAGGATTGCCAGGCGGTGCCCGTGCGGCTGGAGCCGATCGGGCCGCAAGGTTCGTGAGCGCGATCCTCGCGGCACGCCGCGCCCCGGTGGTGCGGAGCAGGCATTCGGAGGAGTCGGCCTCCGCGCGCGTCCGTCGCGCGGCGAAGGCCCGAACGAGGCGAACCAAGCGGTCTGGAGTCGCGGAATGCGGTCTCTCATCCTGGGCCTTCTAGCGGGAGGCGCTCTCTTGACCTGTGGCGGCTCCCCGCCCGAGGTGGGTGAAGGCCTGGATTTCAGCGCGATCGCCACCGGCAGGCGACCGCTACCGGTGGCGGGCTCCTACCCCACCCGCAACGGCTCGCTTCTCCCCGTGCGCGTCTATGGGAGCTCCGGCGTGGAGGCGTGGATCCTGCTGCATGGCTCGGGCCACCACTCCGCGTATCTCGCACCCCTGGCCGAAGGACTGGCCGACGGCGGCGCGGCGGTCTACACGCCCGACCTGCGCGGCCATGGTGCGGACCCCGAGCGCCGCGGCGACGTCGACTCCATCGACCAGCTCGAGGACGACCTCGCCGATCTGGTGGCCTGGGTGAGGGAGCGACATCCGGGGGGTGCCCTGCGGATTGCCGGCCACTCGTCCGGGGGCGGCCTGGCGCTCCGTTTCGCCGGCGGGGCCTACGGCCGCCGCGCCGATGGATACGCGCTCCTCGCGCCCTTCCTGGCCCATGACGCTCCCACCATGAGGGGGGGCAGTGCCGGGGGCTGGGCGCGTGCCCGCGTCGGGCGCATCGTGCTGCTCTCCATCCTGAACGGCTTCGGCGTCCACGCCTTCGACGACAGCGTGGTCATCACCTTCCGGATGCCCGAGGCGGTTCGCGATGGAACCGAGACCCTGGCCTACACCCACCGCCTGAACGTCGGCTACGCCCCGCGTAGCTGGGCCGCCGATCTCGCCGCCGCACCCGCTCCCCTGCTGGTCCTGGTCGG
>NYZB01000270.1 GCA_002687015.1 Deltaproteobacteria bacterium | reverse complement strand
TGCGTCCACGCAACGCCGGAAGTAGAGCGTCCCGGCCGAGCCATGAGCGTAGGGTGCCCGCCGCCCCGCGATCCCAAGAGGAGGAGCGAAGCGGCCCCCGCCACCCGTCGCAGCAAGAAGCGAAGCGGCCGTGCCTAGTGGAGGGTCGCGTCCTGTCGCAGCCGGCCGTCGAGGAGCTCGAAGTAGAGGAGCACCAGGACGTGTCGAACGGAGGGCGCCAGGCAGGCGACGAAGCGCTGGCCCTCTTCGGGAGTCTCCAGGGAGACGAGACGCTGGATGGCGCCGTGGACCTCCTCGACCCGGCCCTCGATCTGCTCGCGCAGGCAATCTGCATCCTGATCGAAGGCTTCGGAGATCATCTGCCGGTCGAAGAGGAGATGAATCCCCTGCACGCCGACGTCGAGCAGCTTTTCCGTGTCCACGGGCTGCGTATCGGCCGCTCCGGGGCCCGTGTTGAGGGTTTCGCGAGGCCGCTGGTCGGGTTCTCCGCGGCCTCCTAGCCTTGGGCGCCCATGCTGCTCCGCCTCGACGACGTCGCGAAGAGCTTCGCCGCGCGCACCCTCTTCCGGGGCGTCTCCCTGGAGGTGCGCCCCGGCGACCGCATCGGTCTCGTCGGCCCGAATGGCGCGGGCAAGACGACGCTGCTGCGAATCGCCTCGGGGGACGAAGCCCCCGACGCGGGCCAGCGGAGCACCAAGCGCGGCGCTCGCATCGGCATGCTGCGCCAGGAGATCGACCCCGCCCAGGACCACTCGGTGCGCGAAGAGGCCGGCCGGGCCCTCGCCCACCTCGTCGAGCTGGAGAACGAGCTGCGCGACCTCGAGGCCCGCATGGCGGCCAGCGGAGAGGTGTCGCCCGCGCACGCCGAAGCCTACGACGCGGCGCACACCCGCTTCGAACACGCCGGGGGCTTCGAGCGAGAGGCGCGCATCGAGCGGGTGCTGGCGGGTCTGGGCTTCGACGAGACGGCCCGGGGTCGACCCCTGCGCACCTTCAGCGGCGGCTGGCTCATGCGCGTGGAGCTGGCCAAGCTGCTGCTGGCGGAGCCCGACGTCCTGCTCCTCGACGAGCCGACGAACCACCTCGATCTCCCCTCGATCCAGTGGTTCGAGGAGACCCTGTCCGCGTTCCGCGGCGGGGTGATCGTGATCTCCCACGACCGCACCTTCCTGCGCCGCCATGTCACGCGAGTGGCAGAGCTCGCCCTGGGCCGCTTCGCCGTCTACCCGGGCGACTACGGCTTCTATCTCGAAGAACGCGAGCGACGCAAGGAGGAGCTGACCGCGCGCAAGCGCGCCCAGGACCGCAAGACGGCGGAGACCGAGCGCTTCATCGAGCGCTTCCGCTACAAGGCCAGCAAGGCGCGCCAGGTGCAGAGCCGGGTGAAAGCCCTCGAGAAGCAGGAGCGCATCGAGATCCCCGAAGAGGACGGCCGGCGGATCCGCCTGCGCATCCCGGCGCCCTCGCGAGCCGGCGCGATCCCGATCCGGCTGACCGGTATCCACAAGCGCTTCGGCGAGACGATCGTCTACCGCGGCGCCGAGCTGTCGATCGCGCGTGGTGATCGCCTGGCCCTGGTCGGGCCGAACGGCGCCGGCAAGTCGACCCTGCTGCGCATCCTGGCCGGCGTGCTGCCCTTCGACCGCGGTGAACGCGAGCTCGGCCACCGCGTCGAGGTCGCCTTCTACGCCCAGCACCAGCTCGAATCCCTGGACCCGGACCGGTCGGTTCTCGAAGAGCTGGGGGCGGTCGCGACCCTCGACGACCATGCCCGACTGCGCAGTCACCTGGGCGCCTTCTTGTTCAGTGGCGACGACGTAGAGAAGAAGGTGGCCGTGCTCTCGGGCGGAGAGAAGGCGCGCCTCGCCCTGGCCAAGCTGCTGCTGCGCCCCTCGAACCTGCTCATCCTGGACGAGCCGACCAACCACCTGGACGTGGTGGCCTGTGAGGTCCTCGAGGACGCCCTTCGCCAGTACCAGGGCACCCTCGCCTTCATTTCCCACGACCGGACCTTCATCAACGCCCTCGCCAACCGGGTCGTCGAGATCACGGCGGGCGAGCTGCGCGAGTTCCCGGGCAACTACGACGCCTACCTGCGCCGGACCCTGGAGCCCGCCGGGCAGGCGCCCCCGGAAGCCTCCGAAGCGGCCGAGACCCCCACGTCCACGGGACCGTCCGCGGCCGTGCCGGCCCCGAGCAAGGCCGATCGGCAGCGCGAACGGGAGCGACGCAAGCGACGCGAACGAAACGAGCGACGCATCGGTCGCATCGAAGCCGAGATCCTCGAGAAAGAGACCGCGGCTTCCGAGCTCGGCTGGAAGCTGGCGGATCCCGACTTGTTCAAGGACCTCGAACGCCGGCAGAACCTGGAGACCGAGCGTTCCGGACTGACCACTGAGATCGAGGCGTTGTACGCCGAATGGGAGCGACTCGGCGCGGAGGTTGCGGCCCTGGACGACGCCGAGGAGGCCCACGGCTAGCGCGCGGGCCCCTGGCTGCGCGTGTTGACGCGCTCGGAAGCGCCGCGTAGCTTCGGTGCCCCGCCGGTGCCCAGGTGGCGGAATTGGTAGACGCGCTAGACTCAGAATCTAGTGGGGGCAACCTCGTGCTGGTTCGACTCCAGTCCTGGGCACCACCGGCGCCGCCTGCCCCGCCGCCACCTCGCCAGCCGACGGGCCGCCCCATGAGCCGCGTCAGCGCGACCCGGGGGACCGTCCAGGGCCAGACCGTTCTCGGTGAAGGAGCGCGGGGGGGGGCCTCGCGAAGGTTCTCGTCCATCGCGCCTCCATGCCTCGTGTAGAGTGCCCCCTGCCCTCACGGAACCGCGACTCGCTGTGCGGAGGCGCCCCGATGGCCGAGGAGCTACCCGTTTCGCCGCCCAGGACCCCGTCCAGGCGTGCGCCCACAGAGCGGTCGACGCCATGCCGGTGGCCACCGCTCACATTCCGCGAGAGGTGAATTCCTTTTGATTTCACGTACTTGGCAAGCTTGACCGGCCCCCTTGCGGACATAGCTTTGCACGACTGTCGGCTGGAGGTGTGCTTGTGAGTTCGTCGGGAGACGCGCCCGGGGGCGAGATGCTCCGCGTCCGGGTGTTCGGAGACGAGATCCTGGAGATTCCGGGCCGCCTGCCCGTGCTCCCCGTCCGCAACGCGGTCGTCTTCCCGGGCATGAACGTGCCGCTCACGGTCGGCCGCGCCGGCTCACTGATCGCACTCGAAGAGGCCGGCGACGGGGGCTACCTGGTCGTCGCCTCCCAGCGCGATCCCGAGACCGGGAACCCGACCCTCTACGATCTTCACCCCGTGGCCTGCATCGCCCGGGTCGTGCGGGTCGTCGATGCCCGCCGCGAGGCCCGCCAGGCCCTGGTGGTCGGCGTGGTGCGTACCCGCTTCCGACTCGTCGCCTCGGACGACGTGGCCCTGCGCGTCGAGGTGTCGCCGCTTCCCGAGCCGGCGGCGACCGACTCCGAGGGCGAGACCGCTCGGCGCCACGTGCTCCACCTGGCCCACCGGGTGATCGAGCTGCGGGACGACTACCCGGATGAGTGGAAGGCCATGCTCAGCCAGCTGCCCAGCGCCGGGCTCCTGGCCGACATCATCTCGGCCAACCTGCCGATGACCCTCGAAGAGCGCATCGAACTTCTCGCCGAGGGCGACCCGGGAATCCGCCTCTGGCGTCTGGCCGCCCTGCTGGAACGCGAGGTCACGATCGCCGAGACCCAGCAGGCCCTGAAGGAAGAGGTGGGTGGCGAGGAGATCGACCCGGCGAGGCGGGAGCGCCTCTTGCGCCGACGCATGCGCGACATCGAGAACGAGCTCGGCGAGGCGGACGAGGGCCAACGCGAGGCGGACGAGCTGGCCGAGAAGCTCGACCTGGCGGAGCTACCGACCGAAGCCCTCGGCCATGCGGAGCGCGAGCTGCGGCGCTTCCGCGCCCTCCCCCAGCACGCACCGGATCGACACCTGCTGCGCACCTACCTCGAGTGGATCGCCGACCTTCCCTGGGCCGTCGAGACCGAGGACCACCTCGACCTGGGTGCGGCCCGTCAGATCCTGGACGAAGACCACCACGATCTCGACAAGGTGAAGGAGCGCATTCTCGAGTACCTGGCGGTGCGCGTGCTCGCGCCCGACGCGAAGGCGCCGATCCTGTGCTTCGTGGGGCCCCCCGGCGTGGGGAAGACCTCGCTGGGCAAGTCCATCGCGCGGGCCATGGGGCGCAAGTTCGCCCGGGCCTCCCTCGGCGGAGTGCGCGACGAGGCGGAGATCCGGGGCCACCGGCGGACCTACGTGGGCGCCATGCCCGGTCGCATCCTACAGAGCGTGCGCCGCGCGGGCTCCCGCAACCCGGTCTTCCTGCTCGACGAGATCGACAAGCTCGGAGCCGACTTCCGGGGCGACCCCTCTTCGGCGCTGCTCGAGGTGCTCGACCCGGAGCAGAACAACAGCTTCTCCGACCACTATCTGGAGGTGCCCTTCGACCTCTCTCGGGTCCTGTTCATCTCGACGGCGAATACCCTCTCGACCATCCCCGCCGCCTTGCTCGACCGCATGGAGGTGATCGAACTCCCCGGCTACACCGATCGGGACAAGCTGGTGATCGCGCGACAGCACCTGATCCCCAAGCAGCTCGAAGCCCACGGCTTGACCGAGGAGCAGGTGCAGGTGGGCGACGACGCGGTGGATCGGGTGGTGCACGAGTACACCCGCGAGGCCGGCGTGCGGAATCTCGACCGGCTGGTCGCTACCCTGATGCGCAAGGTGGCGGCGCGGATCGCGGGCGACCCCGATCAGGCGCCGATCGAAGTGGACGCGGAGCTCGCCTCCGAGGCCCTGGGCCCGCCGCCGCACCTGCCCGAGACTGCCGAGCGCACTACCCAGCCCGGAGTGGTCGTGGGGCTGGCCGCCACCGCCCACGGTGGCGACATCCTCTTCATCGAGGCCACGGCCGTGTCGGGAGGCAAGGGAGTGCGCCTGCGCCTCACGGGTCAGCTTGGCGACGTGATGAAGGAATCCGCCGAGGCGGCGCTCTCCTGGGTGCGCACCAATGCACAACGTCTCGGCCTCGACGACGCCGTCCTGGCCGGCGGCGAGATCCACCTGCACGTGCCCGCGGGTGCGGTTCCCAAGGACGGACCCTCGGCGGGCGCCGCCCTCACCTCGGCGATCGTGTCCGTGCTCTCGGGCCGACGCGCCCGCGGCGACGTCGCCATGACCGGCGAAATCTCCCTGCGAGGCCGCGTGCTGCCAGTCGGTGGCATCAAGGAGAAGGTGCTGGCCGCATCCCGCGCCGGTGTCCAGACGGTGCTGCTGCCGCGCCGCAACGAGAAGGACCTGGTCGAGGTCCCCGAAGAAGTGCGCGAGAAGCTCGACATCCGCTTCCTCGACACCATCGACGACGCCCTCGACGAAGTCCTCGAGCCCGCACCCTAGGCCTCAGCAGAGGCGTCTGACCCCTCTTGCCAGCGCCTCGCGGGCCGAAGACCGCTCGAGCAACGCGGCCCGCAAACCTCTGGTGAGTCCGCAGGCGCCGTCCTGGCAAGGCGTCGCGACCCGAAGGCGTACTCCCGTACGTCGAGGGGAGCGCAACGCAGCCAGGGCGGCGCCTGCGGACTCACCCCAACGCAACGCCCCTATTCGATCGTCCAGAGTTTGGGGGTGCGGGCGATCTCGACGTTGAACAGGTCGTAGAGAGCCGGGATCTCGGTGAACATGAGGAGCGCGCCGAAGCACACCGTGGCCAGCAGGTAGAGCACGAAGCCGCGCTCGCGGTAGAGCTTCTCGGGGTTCTGCACCGGGCTGCCCGGCTGGAGGCCCAGCTTCATGTACCAGGCGAAGAAGCCGGCCAGCAGCGGCACGAGCAGGATCAGCTCGAGCTGATAGCGAACGATGAAGACGCCCGAGAAGAGCGCGCTGGCAATGGCGTAGAAGAAGAGGCTGATCAGGAGCCGCGGCTCGTCGTAGTGGGCGAAGGATTGCCGGTAGCTGGCTGCGCGGGCCGGGTCGGCGATCTCCCGGTACTCGGCAAAGCGCTTCATCGCCATGAAGAACGCGCCCACCATCCAGTAGGCGAGGATCAGGGAGACGGGCGGGAAGCGATCCGGGATCAGGGCGAACCAGCCGAGCACCAGCCGGATCGGATTGTTGACCGACTCGGAGAGCACATCGAGGTAGGGCACCTCCTTGCTGCGCAGCGGTCGGACGTTGTAGACCACGCCCATGACCCAGAGCGCGGCGATCGCGCCCATGAAGGCC
This sequence comes from Deltaproteobacteria bacterium, assembly GCA_002687015.1. Taxonomy (GTDB): domain Bacteria; phylum Myxococcota_A; class UBA9160; order UBA9160; family UBA6930. The sequence continues at coordinate 2,198 of NYZB01000270.1, read as the reverse complement.
GGATTGACGGCCCAGCCGAGCGCCAGCCCGAGCACTCCCAGGACCAGCCATTCGGCCAGGGCCCAGCGGCGGCGGATCTCCCAGTTGGCCGCGGGTCGGCGCTTCTTCGTCGGGTGCTTGCGGTCGAAGGCCGCGTCGAGGGTCTCGTTGATGACGTAGTTGCTGCTCGCCGTAATGCAGGTCGCCAGGAAGGCGAGCAGCAGGACGGGAAGGCTGCTCCAGGCGAAACGGGAGGGCTCGACGAAGAGGGCCAGCACCACGCCCAGGAGCATGAAGGTGTTCTTGAACCAGTGATCGATCCGCGCGATCTGGACGTAGGGGCGTACGCGCGGATTCTCCTTGTAGGCCAACGTCTCCTGGGACATCGACCGGACCATCGCGGCCGCCGACCCATCCCGCAACACCCCCCGGGGCCAGGGGACGGCTAGCCCCCCGCTGCGTCCGTGAAGCGGTAGATCTGGACCGGCTTGCGATCGATGTGGGGCGGCAAGGTGAGCGTGCCGACGTGGCGAAACCCCGGAACCGGTGCGCCGCTCTCGAAGACCTCGGCCAGGTAGGTCTTCTTCTCGCGGTAGTAGTAGTGATGGGAGGGATTTCGCAGCGGCCCGCGATCCGTGAAGACCGCCACCGTCAGACCCTTCTCCAGGAACTCGGCTCGCATGGCGTCCGCGTCTTCCGCCTCGAGCTGCGAGTAGCTGCGCAGCTGCGGCCGGGCCCGCGGGAGCAGGTACTGGATGTGGGTGCGGGGGAGCAGGACGACCCGGTCGTCGGGCTGGAGGTGCTCCCCGAGCCAGTCGGCGACCCGGTACGCGGACCAATTGGCGTAGGCGATCTTGTGCACGGCGCGCTGCTTGCCGACCAGCCCACCGCTGATGAGTGGCACCAGGGCGAGGCCGAAGCCCGCGACGAAGGCCGCGTGGACGGCGGGCCGGGCGCTCCCTCGCGGCCAGAGAGCCGCCAAGGCCAGGCCGAGCGCGCAGGCGACGAAGGCCAGCTCGACGCCCAGCGAACTGGTCTGGGGCTCGCCGCTCATCTTCCGGAGCCAGAACAGCAGGCTGCCCAGCGCGAGGAGGGCCGCGAACCCCGCGGCGCCCCAGGCAAGCGCAGCGGGTCGCTTCTCGAGCTCCTGCTTCACCCACCCTCCGAGCTGGATGGCGCCCCAGAGCCAGAAGAAGAGCCAGATCCACTCGGTCGGGTAGACGTAGCGCGCCTTGTTGATGCCGAACACGACGATCGTCGCCACGCAGAGGACGCCGAATCCCAGCACCGAGAGCATCTCGCGCTTGCGTTCGCGCAGGCCCACGACGACCCCCGCGAGAAGCGGCAGCAGCACCACCCCCGCGAAGACGACGCGCCAGATCCACTGACCGGTGTACCAACCGGCAAAGGGCTCCTTCAGCGAGCGCACGAAGAAGCCGGGCGCGGGCTCGAAGCCCATGCCCGACATCAGCTCGTAGTAGCTCGAGCCGCCACCCGAGCTGAGGAGCGCGCCGGCTCCGGCCCAGAGGAGCAGGCCACTCGTCGCCAGGGCCGCCTTCCAGAGAGGGGGCCAGAGCTCCCGCCGTTCGGACCACTCGGCCAGGAACAGCACGGGAATCAGGAGCGCGGCCTCGTAACGCGAGAGCGCTGCGCCAAAGGCGGCCGCGTACTGCCAGGGCGAGCCCCGGCCCTGCAGCACGAAGGCCCACACGACGAAGAAGCCCAGGCTCGGCTCGACCAGCGGCTGCAGTCCGTTCGCGTGGAACTGGGTCGTGGTCGCGAAGAGCAGCGGCAAGAGCCAGCCCGCCCTTCCCAGGGTGCGACGTCCCAGCAGGAAGAGCCCGACCAGGACGCCCAGGGAGAAGAGCTGGTTCCAGACCAGGGCGGCATGCAGGTAGGGATGGGGCTCGGGCATCCACGGAGCCAGCAGCGCCATCAGGGCCGGGAGCACCGGCATGCGCTTGAAGCTGCTCGGCAGCTCGAGCTCGGCGAAGCTCCGCGCGACCCGCTCGAAGGAGTGGTAGTCGTTGTTCGGCAGCACGAAGGGCTGGTACTGGATGGCCCAATAGGCGAGCACGGCGGCACACAGTGCCGCCAGCCAGAGCCAGCCGGGGGCCGTCTCGCCGTCACCCCTCGTGGGAGGTCGCGGAGATTTCACATCACCACTCGTGGGAGGTCGCGGAGATTTCACATCACCACTCGTGGGAGGTCGCGGAGAT
>NYZB01000269.1 GCA_002687015.1 Deltaproteobacteria bacterium | reverse complement strand
CGTCCCCGAAGGCCAACTCGACCAATGGCTGGAACTCTTCGGCTACGACCCGAACGAACCCGACAGCGACGACCCCACCCGCTTGATTCAATAATAAGACCGACTGTAACCATGGAGTTGTTACGGCAATTTTCGCAAGGCAACTTGGCCCTGGCGGGAAAAATTGATGGATTCCGCCAAAATACGGGCTGACTCCTGGTCCGCATGAAACCCTGCGGAATTCTCTGCTTCGACAAAATCCACATAAAAGCTCGCCTTTCGCTGGAAATCCAACACAGCGGCCAGTTGGTCGTCGGTTGCTCCATTTTCCCGGGCGCCCTTGATCTCTTCGATTAGGTCGACCAGGGCGTCCAGCGCCAGGTCCCGCAAGTGTGACGTGCGGGCTTGGATGGTTTCCGCTCTATCTTTCAATTCATCTTCGGGTACTTTATGGCAGGTCTGGCAGGCGTTGTTGATATTGAGCAGGGGGCTGCGGACATGGTGATCGCTGATTTTCATGGCGCCCACACGCTTGTATGGCATATGGCAATCGGCGCAGGAAACGCCCGCCTGGCTGTGGATTCCCTGGGACCACATTTCAAACTCAGGGTGCTGGGCTTTGAGCATCGGTGCCCCGGTTTCGGCGTGCGTCCAATCTTTGAAACCCACTTCGTCGTAGTAGGCAAGCATATTTTCGATCTTCGAGACCTTCCAGACGGGCGCGAAGCCGGACTTCGACGGCGAGCACTACCACTTTACGCTGATGAACCCCTTCTTCAACCCGGGCCCCATCGAGCATCCGGAGGTTCCGATCCACCTGGCTGCGGTCAACCCCTACATGGCGCGGTTGGCGGGCGAGCTGGGTGATGGGCTGCGCCTGCACCCCATCGCCACCTTCCGCTACTCGCGCGAGGTGGTCCTGCCCGCGATCGAGGCCGGTGCCAAGAAGGCGGGGCGCCAACCCGCGGAGATCGACCTGATCGGCGCGCCCTTCCTCGCAGTCGCTGCGGACGAGGCGGGTGTCGAGGCCGCCAAGCAGGCGCTCAAGCAGCACATCGCCTTCTACGCCTCCACCCCCACCTATCACGCCGTGCTCGAGTTCCACGGCTGGCAGGAGGTGGGCCAGGAACTCCACCGGCTCTCCCGCACGGGGGGCTGGAAGGAGATGCCGAACCAGATCAGCGACGAGATGCTCGACGAGTGGGCCATCGTCGGTACCCAGGACCAGCTGGCCAGTCAGGTGCAGGAACGCTGCGCGGGCATCTTCTCGACGGTCCTCCTGGACCTCCCGCCCGCGTTGCGGCGCGACGAGGCCTGGGTGGCCGAGACCGTCGACGCGCTGCACCGCGCCTAGACATCGCAAGAGCGGAGGAAGAGATCATGGCATCCGAGGAACACATCCTCTTCGAGGTCAAGGACGGCGTCGGCATCGTGACGCTCAATCGCCCGGAACGCCTGAACGCCATCAACTGGGATCTGGCCACGGATCTGGTCGAGCTCTTCCGGAAGCTCCGACACCAGGACGAGGTGCGGGTCATCGTGCTGACGGGCGCCGGGCGGGCCTTCTGCTCGGGCGGCGACGCCGAGTGGATCAGCGGAGGCTCGGAGGAGCGCGGCCTGCCCGGGCTCTCGGACCTGCAGCTCGAGCGGTACCAGCGCAAGACGCCGGCGGGCCCCATCGGCGAGTTCACCCGCATGATCGTCGAGGTGGACAAGCCGGTGATCGCGGCGATCACAGGGCCCGTGATGGGCGCCGGGCTCGCCTTTGCGCTCGCCTGCGACCGACGCATCGCCGACACCACGACGAAGTGGTGCGCTGCGATGGTGCGGCTGGGCTTCGCCCCGGACTGCGGCATCACCTACTTCCTCCCGCGGGTCACGCGGCTCTCGACGGCGCTCATGATGGTCGAGACGGGTCGCACCCTGAAGGCCGAAGAGGCGCATCGCGAGGGTCTGATCGACGAGCTCGTCGAGGAGGGGCAGGCGCTGCCCAAGGCCATGGAGTACGCGACGGAGCTCGCCAAGGGGCCGAGCGTCGCCGTCGACCTCGCGCGCCGCTTCATCTACAAGTCGCTGAATTCGACGCTGGAAGAGATGATCGACTACGAGGCGGTGGCCGCGACGATGTCCGCGCATACGGACGACGCGCGAGAGGGTACCAGCGCCTTCCTGGAGAAGCGCAAGGCGGCATTCAAGGGTCACTGACGCCGGGGCCCCCCAGGGCCGGCGCGAAACGAGAGGACGAGACGAGTGACGATGCCCAGGCGTCACGGCGTCGACCCGTCACTGACGGGCCGGCGCGCAGAGTGCGATGGCGGTGGAGCGATCCCCGGCACGCGCTTCGCCGGCCGCGAGGACTTCGCGGGCGACTTGACGGGCGACTACGTCGATCACGGCGATCCGCCCTGGCGGTGGTATCTCTTGACCGACCTCTCCCGGAAGCCTCCGGGCTATCCGGCGGATTCCGTGTGGTGCGAATCCGAGAGCCTCTTCCTGATCGACGCCGAGGGCAGGACGCTGCCGGACACCCTCCCGGCGCAACGGAACACCCCCCCGGCCCGGCAGCGAAGGAAGTGAGATGCGAATCGTCGTCTGTGTGAAGGAAGTGCTGGACCCCGATGCGGTCAACAACTATGCGCTGGCGGGGCGCCTGGAGATCGGCGACGACGGGAAGTCGCTGACCCAGACCACGATTCCGCGCCTGATGAATGGCTTCGACGAGCAGGCGCTGGAGGCCGCGCTGCGGCTGCGCGACGCCGGTGCGGAGTGCCGCATCGGCGTGGTCTCGGTCGGCACCGATCCCGCGACGATCCTGAAGCACGCCGCAGCCCTGGGCGCGGACGAGATCGCGGCGGTTCCGATGGAGGAGGCCTCCCCCGACTACCATGTCGTCGCCTCCCTGCTGGCCACCTACGTCAGCTCCAGTGGTGGCGCCGACCTCGTCCTGTGCGGAAGACAGGCCTCGGACGACGACCAGGGTGTGGTCCCGGCCCTGGTCTGCGAGACCCTCGGAATGCCGCTCGTGACCAATGCCCGCGCGGTGGAGCTCGCGGAGGGTGGCTCGACGATCCGCGTCACACGCGTCACCCCGGATGGAGACGAAGTGGTGGAGGTGAGCTGCCCCGCGGTCGTCACCGTGAGCAACGAGCTGGGAGAGCCCCGCTACCCGACGGCGGCCAAGAAGATCGCGGCGAGGCGGATGAAGCCCGAGATCGTCACGCCGGAGGCCCTCTCCCTTTCCGCCGAGGCGCTGCGCCCCCGGGTCGTGGCCCAGCGGCAGTTCGTCCCCACGGTGTCGGGCAACTGCGAGTTCCTGAGTGGCGAGACACCGGCCGAGCTGGCCGATGCCCTGGTCGCACGCTTGCGACAGGACAGCGTGATCGGCTGAGGCGAGAGAACCCGAGCGAAACGCCAGCGCGGCGAGGAAGAGAAGAAGGTCATGGCAGCGAATCCGGTAGTCGTATGCACGTGGAGCGGGAGCCAGGATGGGATCCCGGTCGGTGCGGAAGAAGCCCTCACACTGGGCCGCAGGGTGGCCAGCGCCACGGAAGCCCCGCTCCGTTGGTTGGTGCCGGGGCCGCTCCCCGAAGGCGCCCTCGAGACGGCCGGGCGCTTCGGTGCCGATGGCGTCGATCAGCTCGAGGACGCCGCGCTCGAGAGCTTCTCTCCAGACGCCTACGTGGCCGCGCTCGCCGGCTATTGCCAGCAGGAGTCGCCGGCGCTCGTGATCTTCAGCCAGGCCGCCGACACCCGCGTCGTGGCTCCGCGCCTGGCCGGGCGCCTGGGCGCCGGAGTCGTGATGAACGGCGTCGGCGTCGCCGTGGGCGAAGGCGGCGGCCTCGAGGCCACGGCCTCGGCCTACGGCGGCGACACCCAGATGGTCTACGAGCTGTCCGGGGCGCCGTCCTACGTGGTGGCCCTCGCGGCCAACGCGCTGCTCCCCGAGCCCGCGGAAGGGGGCCCGACCCAGCCCGGGTGCCGCTCGATCTCGCCGGACCTCGCGGGCGTCGAGGAGAGGGTCCGCGTGGTCGAGCAGGCCCGCACGGAGGGCCCGCGGCTGGAGGACGCCGAGATCATCGTGTCCGGCGGACGCGGCCTCGGCGGACCCGAGAACTACAAGCTGATCGAGCAGCTCGCCGAGGCGTTGGGCGGGCTGGCCGGCGCCTCCCGCCCGATCGTGGACGAGGGCTGGGTGGACTCCTCGCAGCAGGTGGGCCTCACGGGGAAGATCACCCGACCCGCCCTCTATCTGGCCGCGGGGATCTCGGGTGCAAGCCAGCACATGGCCGGCTGCTCGGCGGCCAAGACGATCGTCGCGATCAACCGCGACCCGGACGCAGCGATCTTCCGCTACGCCCGCTACGGCCTGGTCGGGGACTGCCTGGAGATCCTCCCCGAGCTGATCCGGGCGGCGAGGCAGTGAGCGGCACAGCGAGGTACCCGCGATGAGTTCCAACGAGCAGATCCCGGTGGTCGAAGGGCTCTTCGCCGAGACGGCGGCGGGGCCGCGCCTGCTCGGCTCGCGCTGCAGGAGCTGCAACACGCCCTACTTCCCCAGGTCTCCGGCCTGCCACCACCCCGTGTGCACCCGGAGCGAGGTCGACGACACGGCCTTCGGACCCCGGGGCAAGCTCTGGAGCTGGGCCGTCCAGAACTACCCGCCCCCGCCTCCGGCGCGCTTCGATGAGCCCTACGTCCCCTATACCGTCGGTGTCGTCGACCTCGAGGACGGTCTCCGCGTGGTGGGACGCATGAGCGTGGACGACGCGAAGTCGCTGCGAGCGGGAGTGGAGGTCGAGCTTGCGATCGAGCCCCTCTGTCACGACGAGCAGGGGCGCGAGGTGATGAGCTGGGCCTTCAGGCCCCTCTGATGGGCCGCGGAAGATCGGCCGGACGACGAGAGGACACGTGATGCGAGATGTCGCGGTACTGGGCGTGGGGTTGCACCCCTTTGGCAAGTTCGAAGACAAGTCCGTCACCCAGCTGTGTCGAGAGGCGACCGAAGCCGCCCTCGGCGACGCGGGGCTGGCATGGACCGACGTGCAGGCGATCTCGGCGGCCAGCTCCCGCTTCTCCGGTGGCAAGGGCTGGGGTCTCAACGGAAACGACGTCGTCGACGACATGGGACGGACCGGCATCCCCGTCTTCAACCTCTCCGCCGGATGCGCGGCGGGCGGCAACGCCTTCAACATCGGCTGGACCCTGGTCGCCAGTGGCCTTCACGACTGCGTCCTGGTCGTCGGCGGCGAGAAGATGCCCAAGGGCTTCATCCAGACCTCCGGCGTCGACGAGGAGACCGACCTCGAGTACCTGCGCCAGCTCTGCGTGGGGATGCCTGGCCCGGCCTTCTGGGCAGCTCTTTGCCGGCGCCGCATGGAGGACTTCGGCACCACCGACGAAGACCTGGCGCGCATCGCCGTCAAGGCTCACCAGCTCTCCGCCCACAACCCCAACGCCCGCTTCCGGAACGAGTTCACCCTGGAGGAGGTGCTCGCCTCCCCGATGGTGAGTGACCCCCTCCACCTCTACGAGATCTGCCCGGTCAGCGATGGCGCGGCCGCTGCCGTGCTCTGCTCCGCCGAGATGGCGCGCAAGCACACGACGAAGCCCGTGTGGGTCGCTTCGAGCGCCGTCGCGACGGCCGGCTTCGACGACGGCTGTCCGAACGGCCTCGGCACCGTCGTCCCTCCCGCAGACAGGACCCTCCACAGCGAAGCGTCGGTCGCGGTGAGTCGCGCCCTCGAATCGGCGGGTGTCGCGCCCGGCGAGCTCGATCTGGTCGAGCTGCAGGACAACACCGTCTTCTACGAGCTCGCCTTCCCCGAAGACTGGGGCCTGTGCCAGCCGGGCGAAGCCGAGCGACTCGTCGAGAAGGGCGAGACCCTCCCGACGGGCAGGCTTCCCATCAACCCGAGTGGCGGCTTCCTCTCCTTCGGAGAGGCGACCACGGCCATGGGTGTCTTCCAGGTCTGCGAGCTGGCCTGGCAGCTGCGAGGCGAAGCGGGGGCCAGGCAGGTCCCCGGGGCGAGGCTGGGGCTCGGACAGACCCTGGGCCTCGGCGGTAACGGTACAGCCGTCGTGCTCAAGACGTAGCGCACGGGATCGAGGAGGAATCAGCGTTGGCCCACGACCCGCTCCGAACCAAGCTCTGTGACATGTTGGGGATCGAGTTCCCCATCATCTCTTTCACCCACTGCAAGGACGTCGCCGTATCCGTCATCAACTCCGGCGCCTTTGCGGTGCTGGGCGAAGCGATGCACACGAGGGACGAGATCGCCGCCGACATCCAGTGGATTCGCGAACGGGTCGACGGCAAGCCCTTCGGCATCGACCTCGTGCTGCCGGCCTCGGTGCCGCCCTCCGACACGCTGGAACAGCTGATCGCGAAGATCCCCGAGGTCCAGAAGGAGTTCGCCCAGCAGATCAAGGAGAAGTACGACGTCCCCGATCCCAAGGGCCCCATCGCCCTCCACCAGTGGGGGGGACTGAATCAGGACATGGCCCGGGCGCAGCTCGAGGTGCTGCTCGACGAGCGGGTGCCCGTGATCTGCTCAGGCCTCGGAAGCCCCGCCTTCCTTCTGGACGCCGCCCACGAGCGCGACATCAAGGTCTTCGGGCTCATCGGCAAGACCCGACAGGCCAAGCGCCAGCTCGAGGCCGGCGTGGACGCGATCATCGCGCAGGGGTACGACGCGGCCGGACACACGGGAGCGATGGGGACCTTCTCGATCGTCCCGGAGGTCGCCTCCATCGCTGGGGACACTCCCATCATCGCAGCGGGTGGGGTCACCACCGGGCGCCACCTGGCGGCGGCCCTGTGCCTGGGCGCTTCCGGCGTGTGGACGGGAACCCTCTGGCTGGCCTCCCGCGAGTCCGACGTGGACATGATCGTCAAGGAGAAGCTGCTCGCCGCCACCGCGGAGGACACCTCCTACTCGCGGAGCATCTCGGGCATGACCATGCGCACCCTCAAGTGCCCGTGGACGGACGAGTGGATGAAGCCCGAGGCGCCGCAGGTGCTTCCGCCTCCCTATCAGATGCTCCTCAGCTCGGACTACATCCAGGGCGCCAACGACAACCGCCGTGCGGACCTGATGACCGAGGCGGCCGGCCAGGGCGTGGGCTTCGTCACCGCGATGAAGCCCGCCCGCCAGATCGTCTTCGACATCGTCGAGGAGGCCCTCACGGCCTTCGAGGGTGTGACGGGCGAGGTGGATTGAGCCGGGACCGAGGCGCAATGGACGAAGGGGCGCTCCAGGGGATCAAGGTCGTCGAGCTCGGCCAGATGGTCTCGGCGCCCTATTGCGCGAAGCTCCTCGCGGACTACGGAGCCGATGTCGTCAAGGTCGAGCCTCCGGGCGGCGACCCGGCCCGGCGTTGGGGCCCCTTTCCGGGCGACGAGCCGCACCCCGAGAAGAGCGGCCTCTTCCACTTCCTCAACACCAACAAGCGGGGCATCTGCCTCGACCTCCGCCTTCCGGGCGACCGCGATCGCCTGCGCGGGCTGGTCGCCGCGGCCGACATCCTGGTCGAGAACCACGCACCCGCGCAGATGAGGGAATGGGGCCTCGACTACGGCTCCCTCTGCGCCGCAAACCCCGATCTGGTGATGATCTCGATCACGCCCTTCGGCCAGACCGGCCCCTACGCCGGCTGGAAGGGCCACGACCTGAACGCCTACCCCCTGACCGGCTCCAGCAGCCGCTACTGCGGAAACCCGGGGGAGGCGCCCCTCGAGCACGGGACCTTCGCGGCCGACTTCTTCGGCGCGGTCGCGGCTTCGGCGTGGGGGCTGGCGGCGTACTACGGCCGGGGGCGAGCGGGCGGCGGCCAGCAGGTCGACGTGTCTTGCGCCGAGGCGATCGCGGCCACCTTCGTCGGCGCACAGAACATCGGCGCCTACGCCCAGGACGGGGTCTTCGATCGCCGGACCGGCGTCGGGATGTCGCTGGGTGCGCCCGCCACCATCATGCCCTGCAAGGACGGCCACGTCTGGATGCTGGCGCTGGAGCCGGGGCAGTGGCAGGGGCTGGCCCGCGCCATGGGCGACCCCGACTGGATGCAGCTGGAGCTCTTCCAGGACATGTTCTCGCGCGCCCAGAACATCGATGCGATCAACCCCCTGCTCGCAGAGTGGGCCGCCGGGCTCGGCAAGCAGGAGATCATGGATCGGTGTCAGGCGGAGGGATGCCCGGTCACCGCAGTCTACGACGTGGCCGAAGCCTTCGAGCATCCGCATCTGGCCGAACGCGGCTACCTCACCCACCTGGAGCACGCCGAGCTGGGTCGCTTCCGCGATCTGGGGCCTCCCTTCAAGCTGCTGGACAGCCCCGGCGGCCCGTCCCGGGCGGCCCCCCTGATCGGTCAGCACGACGCCGAGGTGCTGGGCACCGAGAGCGCGACCACCCCGCAGGGCTCGGCACCCCCGAACACGGCCGGCGGGTCCCTTCCCCTGGAGGGAATCCGCGTCGCGAACTTCGGGTGGGTGTGGGCCGGGCCGGTGACCGGTCAGACCCTGGCCTTCCTGGGCGCCGAGGTCTACAAGATCGAGTCCCGAAGCCGGGTGGACTTCATGCGAAACCTCCCGCCCTTTGCAGGCGGTGTGCGCGACCCGAGCCGCAGCCTCTCCAACCACGCGTGCTGGGCCGGCAACGGCGGCCTCACCCTCGACCTGAAACGCGAAGAGGCGCGCGATCTCGCCAGGCGGCTGGTCGCAGAGTCGGACGTCGTGATCGAGAACTTCGGCCCCGGCGTGATGAGCCGCTGGGGACTCGGCTACGACGACCTGCGCGACGTCAAGCCCGACCTCGTGATGCTCTCGATGCCGGCAGCCGGCCTCTTCGGTCCGCTCAAGGACATCCGCACCTACGGCCTGAGCCTGACCAGCACGACCGGGCTCGACAGCTTGACCGGCTACTTCGCCGGACCGCCGGTGCCGGTGGAGAACGCCTTCGCGGACCCCTACAACGGCATCATGGGGACCTTCGCGGTCCTCACTGCGCTGCAGCACCGCGACCGGACCGGCCGGGGCCAGCACGTGGACTACTCCCAGCAGGAAGCCGTGATGCAGATGGCCGGTCCGGCCTTCATGGACTACGAGCTGAATGGCAGGGTGGCGGGCCCCCTGGGCAACCGGCATCCCCTCGCGGCGGGCGCCCCTCACGGCGTCTTCCCCTGCGCGGGCGAGGATCGCTGGATCAGCATCGCGGTGCTCGCGGACGACGAGTGGCGCGGGCTGGTCCGCGCCATGGAGGGGCCGGCCTGGGCCGCGGCCTCCGCGCTCGAAGACGGCGCGAGGCGGGTCGAGTGCCTCGACGAGATCCACGAGAAGCTGGCGGCCTGGACCCGCGGCTTCGACGATCGCGAGCTGGCGGAGCGACTCCAGCGGGAGGGCGTTCCGGCGGCTCCCGTGCTGAACGTGGCCGACCTCCTCGAAGATCCCCACTATCGCGCCCGTGGCACCTTCATCGAGGTCCGGCACCCCCTCGGATTCGACGAGACCATCTACGGCGGCTACGTCAAGATGAGCCGCACGCCTGCGCGCGTGGATCCCGGCCCGGCCCTCGGAAGGGACAACGACTTCGTGTTCAAGGAACTCCTCGGCCTCTCGGAGGAGCGCTATCGGGCGCTCGTCGAGGACAAGGTCATCTACTGAAACGCGAAACGACAGCCGAGCCCGTCGCCCGCGGCGGGTTCGTCCTCCTGGAGGCGGGCCTGCGGCCCTTCTTCCTGGGCGCTGGCCTCTACGCGGCCCTGGGCGTTGGCTGGTGGGTGGGGTTTCTCTGGGGGCGGCTGCCCCTGCCAACCGCCTGGCCGTCGATCTGGTGGCACGGACACGAGATGGTCTTCGGCTTCGGCACCGCGGCCATCTCGGGCTTCCTGCTGACGGCCGTGCCCCAATGGACGGGCTCCAGCCCTCTCTCCGGGGCACGGGTGGGGCTGCTCTTCCTGCTCTGGGTCTCCGGGCGTCTCGCATTCCTGGTGGGGCCGACTCCCGCCGCCCTCGCCCTCATCGACCTGTCCTACCTGCCGGTGCTCGTCGCCACGGTGACCCTGCCCATGATGCGCGGCGGCAAGACCAAGAACCTCGTCTTCCCCCTGCTTCTCACCGCGATGTGGATCGGAAACCTGCTCTGCCACCTCAGCGTGCTTGGCTGGATGCAGGACCAGATGCAGCGGGGCCTGCATCTGGGCACCTACGGGTTGGTCGGCATCGTCGCCATCCTGGCAGGGCGCATCGTTCCGGAGTTCACGAGCAACACGCTCCGGCGTCGGGGGGAGCCGTCGGAGATCCGGCCGCCTCAGGTCGTCGAATGGGCCGCGAAGGGCTCGCTCTTCGTCGCACTCGCCGCCTCGGTGCTCGGGGTGGATGCGCGCTTCCAGGGAGCGAGCGCCCTGCTCTCGGCCATCCTGTTCGCGCTGCGGATGCGCGGCTGGCGGACCCTCCAGATCCTGCGCGATCCCATCGTCTGGATCCTGCACGCGGGCCACGCCTTCCTGGTCCTCGCGCTGCTCTGCAAGGGAATCGCCGACCTCACGGGCCTGCTCCCCGCGACCGCCGCCTTCCACGCCTTCACGGCGGGCACCATCGGCACGATGGTGCTCGCCGTCATGAGCCGTGCCAGCCTAGGGCACACGGGGCGTCCGCTCGTGCTGCGGCCCATCCTCACCTGGGCCTACGGCCTCGTGGTGGTGGGCGCGTTGGTGCGGGTCTTCGCCGCCTCCTTTGCGGCTGGCTTCTACCGCGAGCTGCTCCTGGCCAGCGGCGCGGCCTGGGCCGGGGGCTACGCCATCTTCACCTGGGTCTACCTGCCGATCCTCGTCGCACCGCGCGTGGACGGCCGCTCGGGCTAGAGCCCATCTCACAAATGCCCTGCGTGCCCCTCCCACCGAGGAAGGCCGTTGCGCGCTCGATATTTGTGAGACGGGCTCTAGAGGCTCCCGCCGATCACACGACCGGCGCTGCCGCCGCGCGACCGGCCCGGCGACCGAAGAAGGTGCCGTCGGCCAGGGACAGCCCGCTGCTGTAGCCCTGCGCCGCCAGGCCCGACGTGGTCCGACCCGCAGCAAAGAGCCCGGGGATCACGTCACCGTCCGGGGTGAGGACGGCTCCGTCGGGCGCGGTCCGCAGGCCCCCCATCGTGAAGACGGCCCAGATCGCCGTATCGGTCGTGTAGTCCAGCGCCGCGAAGGGCGGGCGGACCAGGGGAACCAGGAAGGGAGAGGCCTTGTGGAAGACGGGGTCCTCCCCCCGCTCGGCATTGCGATTGTAGAGCTCGAGAGTGCTCTGGAGGCTCCCCTCGGCGAAGCCCAGCTCCCGCTCGAGCTCCTCGAAGGTCTCGCCCACGGCGGCAATCTCCGTCGGTGGAAAGGGCTGCTCGTAGATGGCGTCGTCGACGATCAGGTAGACCTGCCCGTCCTGACCGTGCAGGGCGGCCTCGCCGACCACCGTCTGGTAGGCATCTTCGTTGATGAAGCGCTGACCCTGGCGGTTCACCATCACGCCCTGGATCAGGGTCTTGGGGACCGTGAAGGGCAGCACGATGCTGGCCGTCTCCATGCGGACGGCTTCCCCTCCGGCACCCATGCCCATACGGATGCCCCGCCCGTCGTCGCCGTCGCAGGCAAGGCGCATCTTGCACTTGCGAAGCATCGGCGCGTAGCGCTCGACCATCTCGGTGTTGTTGATGAAGCCCCCGGCGGTGAGGATCACGCCACCGCGAGCGCGGAGGTGGCGTGTGCTGCCGTCCACGCGGGCCACCACACCGACGACCCGGCGTTGCTCGTCCACCACCAGGGTCTCGCACAGGGTGTCCACCTGGATTCGGGCGCCGCAGCCGTCCACCGACTCGAGCAATCGCCGCATCAGCATGGCCCCGGCCTCGATGGTCTCCTGCTGCACCGTGTGGCCCCGGGGCGCCGGCTTCGCGACGTCCCGGTAGGGGTGCGCCAGCTCGCTTCCCGAGTAGCTCAGGCAGTCGTCGGTGGGGGTGTAGGACCCGTCGCCGTAGTAGGTCTCCTTGAAGGGGACGCCCTGGGCCACGAGCCAGTGAAAGTGCTCGACGCAGTGGTCGCAGAAGAGTCGGATCTTCGGCTCGTCGACACCGGGCCCGCACGACGCCATCAGGTACTTGTACATCTCCTCCGGCGAGTCCTCGAAGCCGCACTTCTCCTGGATCGGCGTGCCGCCGCCCAGGTAGATCTGGCCCGTGGAGAGGGCCGATGTGCCCCCGCCGCCGCTGGCGCGTTCGAGCACCAGCGTATCGGCGCCGGCGCTCGTGGCTTCCAGCGCCGCGCAGGCCCCGGCGGCACCGAGCCCGACCACGATGACGTCGGCCTCGTCCTCCCATCCCTGGACCTCCCGCAGCGGCTTGATGGCTGCGGCGCGCCCCATGTCGCGTCGTCGACTCACGGGATCCCTAGGCCGGATCCGGCCGGCCCGTCTCGCGACCCGGCCAGAGGCCCAGGATCGTGTCGAGGATCTCCTCGGCGGCGTCGAGGCTGCCCATGTGCCCCTCGCGCGGCCTCACCTTGAGATCGGAATCCGGAACCAGCTTGGCCTGGTGCTCGCCGTGATCCAACGGCACGATGTGGTCGGAATCTCCGTGCCAGAAGCGGATCGGGACCCGGATGTCCCGCAGCGAGAAGCCCCACGGCCTCGCGAAGAGCACCGCGTCGTAGATCGGCGCGTGCAGCTGCGAACGGCCGGCGCGGAGCATGTCGTCAATGAACATCTCCTTCATCTCGGGGCGGTTCATCACCTCCTGATCACCTTCGGGCATCGTGCCGATGAAGAGGTCGAAGGCCTGGGAGGCCAGCGGCCGGAGGGCGAAGACGGTGGCCCAGACGAAGTGTCCCAGCGGCTGGTAGAGCATCTCGAGGAGAGGGCCGAAACGCCCGGCGAGAGCCACGGCCCCACCGGAGGCGGCCTCCTCACCGCAGACAGGCGCGACGCCGCCCAGCACCGCCCCGGCGACCACCCGCTCCGGCAGCTCGTGCGCGCAGGCCAGCACGTAGGGTCCGCCTCCCGAGAGACCGACGATGCCGAAGCGCCCGATATTGAGCCGGTCGGCCACGTGCTCGATGTCGCGGGCGCCATCGGCCACGCGGTCGTGGAGGTGGGGGGTGGAGCTGCCCACCCCGGGACGCTCGACGCCGATCAGGCGCACGCCGCGCTCGGCGGCGAGCTCGCGGGCCAGCGGCGGAACCTGCCGGCGCCCGCCCGGCGTGCCGTGGAACCAGAAGATGGCGTCGCCATCCGGGTCGCCGTACTCGGCCACGCCGATCGAGCGGCCGTCACCCAGCTCCACCGTCCCTTCCATGCGCGCTTCGGCGATCGGAGC
Organism: Deltaproteobacteria bacterium; assembly: GCA_002687015.1. Lineage (GTDB taxonomy): Bacteria > Myxococcota_A > UBA9160 > UBA9160 > UBA6930. The sequence continues at coordinate 27,754 of NYZB01000269.1, read as the reverse complement.
CGCCGTTTCCGTTCTCACATCGGTCATCGGTCGAATCCTCATGGTGAAAGTCAGCGGCCCGCCCGGGCCTCTTCAGGATCCCTCGGCGCAGACACCGGGTGCATCGGGCGCGAAACGACCCTGCAGCAGGTGCTCCTGGGGCTTCTCGGATGCAGTCTTCGGGATCTCGTCGACGAGCTGCAGGTAGCTGGGCACGAAGTTGGGCTCGAGGCCCTTGCGGCAGTGGGTGAAGAGCGCACCCGGGTCGAAGCCAGCGGGATCCTCCGGCACGATCGCGGCGACGACGTCCTTCTCGCCGGGGGCCTGTGACGCAGCGGGCACCCCGTAGACGAACACGTCCGAGACCTGGCGATCCTCGGCGATCACCTTCTCGACGAAGCCGGGGTTCACGAAGTCGCCGTTGTGGCGGATCCCACCGCCGATCCGGTAGTCGAAGTAGAGCCAGCCCTCCGCATCCCGGTGCCCCATGTCTCCGCTGCGGTTCCAACCGCCCCGGATCTTCTTGCGCGAGGCCTCTGGGTTCCCGAAGTATTCGACGCTCGCTTCTTCGGCACCCTCGGGACGACAGCAGATCTCCCCGACCACACCCGGGGGACACTCCTTGCCGTCCTCGTCGAGGATGCGCATGTCGAGACCGCTCATGGGCTTGCCGAAGGAGCCCACCGGCCCGACGCCCGGGGGCTTGTAGGCCATGCCGCCGCCGTCGCTCGCGCCGTAGAACTCGAAGATCTGGACGTCGAAGCGGCGCTCGAAGGCCTCCCAGATCGGGGCCGGCATGCCACCGCTCACGACCAGGCGCACCGGGTTGTCGGCGTCGTCCTCCCGGGGCGGCTCGCTGTAGATCGCGGTGGCCATTCCGCCCACCAGCGAGAAGCTGGTGCAGTCGTACCTGCGGCAGACCTCCCACAGCTTCGACTTGCTGAACCGCCGGCTGAACACCGCCCGATAGCCCGACATCAGGGCCGGAGCCAGGGCCGTGGCCTGGGCGTTGTTGTGGGTGAGGGAGAGGCCGGTGTAGGGGCGCTCGTCGTCCTGATACCCGAAGATGGCGCCCAGCATGCCGGTCCCACCGAAGCGCATGTGGTCCCCCACGATCCCCTTCGGATCCCCGGTCGTGCCCGAGGTGTAGATGATCTGGAGGGGCTGGGTGACCTCCTCCACCCGGGTCCTCACGGTCTCCGCCGGCGCGGACAGGATCTCGTTCAGCGAAGCCAGGGCTCCGGGATCCCCTGCCGCTTCCACGGCCGCATCGCCGGAATCCAGCGCGAACAGCCATTCGAGGTCCGGTGTCTGCCCGCGAACCTCTTGCAGCGCCGCTGCGCAGTAGTCCGCGCAGAACACGCCGCGGCAGCCCGAGTTGCGCAGCAGGAAGGCCAGCTTCTCGCCCCGGGTTCGGGGATCGATGGGAACGAAGATGCAGCCGGTGATCGACGCCGCGATCATCGCCTCGGCGAACTCCGGATGGTTGCGCATCATGATCGCGAAGCGATCGCCCGGCTCCATCCCCCTCTCGACCAGGCTCGCCGCGATCCGGTTGGCGTTGGTCTGGAGATCCGCGTAGCTGCGCACCTCGTCCTTCGTTGCACCGCCGTCGAGGCTCCAGTGCTCGAAGGTCAGGACGTCTAGGTCCGGCTTCTCGTCGGCTCGGATCTGGACGAGGTCTGCCAGGATGAACGGATTTCGATCCCGCATTCATCTTCTCCGTGCGGAGCGAAGCGCTCCGCCTGGGCGTTTCATCGCATCAAGACGTTGATGTTCATGGCGGCGACCTCGCCCTTGATGGTGCCGCCGCCGTTGTGCGCGAGTCCGACCCGCGCTCCCTCGACCTGCCGCTTGCCGGCGCGCCCCTGGAGCTGGCGAGTGAGCTCCAGGATCTGCGCGACGCCGGTGGCCCCGACGGGGTGCCCCTTGCGGAGGAGCCCCCCGGAGGTGTTGACGGGGATGCGCCCGCCGAGCTTCGTCTCCCCGTCCGCGAGCAGCTTGACGCTCTCCCCGGGAGGGCACAGATGCAGGCTCTCGTAGACGAGAATCTCCGTCACGGCCGACGAGTCGTGCAGCTCGACCACGTCCAGATCCTCGGGCCCGATCCCCGCTTCGTAGTACCCCTCGTCGACGCACAGGCTGCTGACGTTCTCTTCGGCGTCCTCGGGATGGTCGTAGAAGGAGTGCACGACACTCGACACCACCCGAACGGGGTTCTCGATGCCGAGCTGGCGGGCCTTGCGCTCGCTCACGATGATCGCCGCCGCGCCACCGTCTGCGACGGGGCAGATCATGGGACGGGTCAGCGGCTCCACGATCGTCGGCTGCGCCAGGACCTCCTCGACCGTCATCTCGTTCGCGAACTGGGCGTTCGGATTCAGGCTGCCATGGTACGAGTTCTTGGCGGAGACCATCGCGAAGTGCTCTGGAGTGGAGCCGTACTTCTCCATGTGCTCCCTGGCCATCACGCCGTAGAAGTCGGCGAACATCGAGCGGTTCGTCCCGGAGCCTTCGGACTGGCCGGCGGTGATCTCCTCCATCATCTTGTCCCGCTCTTCGATGTCGACGGCGCCCGAGAAGGCCGCGTAGGTGACGGCCTTGTTCTCGTGGTAGAGCTTCTCGACCCCGACAACCAGCACGACGTCGTAGTAGCCGGCGGAGACCATCATGCAGGCCTGGTTGAGAGCGGTGCTGCCACTCCCGCAGGCGTTCTCGATGTTCACGATCGGAATCTTGCCCAGCCCCACCGAGCTGAGGATCACCTGGCCGCGAATCGACTCCTGGCCCGTCACCGTGCCGGCGGCGCAGTTGCCCACGTAGGCGGCCTCGATGTCGGAGAGCTCGATTCCGGCGTCCTTGACGGCCGCCAGGACCGGCTCGCCTCCGAGCTGCTTCAGGCTCTTGTCGAAGTGCTTGCCGAAGGGCGTCATCGCGACGCCCGCAACCACGGAGTTCACACGCACGTCAATACCTCCTGGGCGGGGTTCGCCACCCGCTCTAGATCATTCCCGAGCCGGGCAGCTTGTAGCGCTCCCTGATGCCTTCGATCTCTTCCTCTCGTCCCAGCAGGGGCGCCGGAGCTTGGAGCAGCTTCTCCCGGGTCAGCTCCTCCACCACCTCCTGCGAGCGGGGGAAGGGACGGTCGCAGGAGTTGAGCTGGAAGAGATCCTCGAAGGGCAGGCGCGGGCGCTGGCCTCCGGCATTCCGGCTCTCCAGGGGATAGCCCACGGTCTGTGCCACGACGATGCGGCAGCTCTCCGGCAGCCCGAACGCGGCCTCGACCTTGGCCCATTCGGCGGACCCCTGACAGCAGGTGCCGAGCCCCTGCTCCACGGCCACCAGCGTTGCCTGCGCCACGGCCTGACCCAGGTCCATGTCCACCATGCCCGGGCCCTTGAGGGCCTCGCCGATGCGGTCGAAGAGCGGCACCAGGGTCTCTTCGAGCTCCTTGAGCTTGCCCGGGCCGTAGCCCAGAGCGCCGCAATGGACCAGCTCGCGCAGGCGCTGACCGGCCTCGTCCATGGCGTTGCCCTCGACGTACCAGAGGATGATCACCGGGGCGAGCTGCATCTGGAAGCCGCCCACAGGAGAGGGCAGGGATGCGATCTGCTCGCTGGTGGCGCTCTCGCGGTGGACCACCAACGCGCGGACCGCATTGTTGTTTCCGAAGTGGGAGGCGATGCGCGCGGCCTCCAGCATGCGCTGGATCTTCTCCAGCTCCACGGGACGATCGGGATCCAGATATCGGATCGAGCGACGGTCCCCAATGGCTTCTCTCAGTTCCATCTCGTTGGCCTCTCTGCTTGCGTTCGGATCAGAGGCGGGAAGCCGCCATCAGACCCAGGAAATCGTTCTCACCGTCCTCGATGAGCGAAGCGCGGGCATCCCGGAAGAGCTTCTCCACCGGGTACTCGCGCGCCAGCCCGTTTCCGCCGAAGATCTGGACCGCATCGTGCGCCACTTCGTAGGCGGTCTGCGTGCAGACGATCTTGGACGCCGCGGCGTGCTGGAAGGGGATGTCGGCGACCGCGGCCTCGACGGCCACGCGTCGCGCGAGCGCGCGAGCCGCCTCGACCTTGGAGAACATCCGGAACAGGCGCGCCTTCACACCCTGGTGTTGGATGATGGGTACCCCGCCCTGGACGCGCTCCTTCGCGTAGGCGACCGCGTGGTCCAGGGCCGCTCGGGCCACCCCGACGAACTGCTGCCCCATGGCGGAGTTGGCCTGCTTGAGCACCATCTCCCACACCATCCCGTAGGCGTCGGGGCCCTCGATCAGCATGAAGGCCTCCGGGACCCGCACGTCGCTGAAGAAGATCTCGCCCTGGTTGAGGGAGCGCTGTCCGATCTTGTCGAGGGGCTTTCCGCGGCTGACACCGGGGAGCTCGAGAGGAACCAGGAAGGCCGCCCCACCCTTCAGGCCGTCCTTCGAGTCCTCCATCGTGCAGAAGAGCGCGGCCGCCGTCGCGATCGTGCCGTTCGAGACCCAGGCGGCCTTCTGCCCGTTGATCACGTACTCGTTGCCCTCGCGGCGGGCGCGGCAGCTCGGCCGAACCGCCGGATCACTGAAGATGGGCTCCGTGAACCCGACGTGATCGCTGCCATGGTCGGGCTCCGTCAGGGCCAGACAGCCGATGTCCTCCCGCTTGCTGAAGTACTCGTAGGCCTCCTGCCTCCCGAAGCCCAGCGCCCAGGGCGCGATGGTGTCGCAGAGCCCGACCGAGATGGCCAGCCCCACATCCCCCCAGCTGAGCTCCTCCAGGACCACCGCGTGCAGCAGGGCGCGCTCCGCGGGGCTCAGGTCCGGGTCGTACTTGCTGGGGTCGCCAATGCCCAGCTCCTTGTAGCGATCCATGACCTTCCAGAGCACCGAGTCGGGCGCGACCACGTCCGAGGCATCGGACATCCGATCGAGCTCCGCCGCGGCGGGCCGCATCACCTCCACGGCGAAGCGATGAACGGTGTCCCGCACCTGCTTCATGTCGTCACTGAGTGCGGAATCCAGGTGATAGGTCGTCATGTGGCTTCTCCTAGGTTTTGCGAGCGCCCGGCCCCTTGCAGCAGCTCCACCTCGACCCGGGTCCCGCGGTCCGGGCAGCCGGGTTCGCCCATCAGGAGCGTCGGTTGGAGCTGGAAGTAGCCGCCCGCCAGGTGGATCGGGTTCATGGGGCTCGGAATCAGCGATTGATGGGACTTGCCATCCTTGAACTGGAAGGGCTCCCAGGCGTGGTAGACGACCACCTGTCCCGGATGCAGGGAGGGCGTGACCTTGGCCTGGATCTCGAAGGAGCCCAGGTCGTTGTAGAGGCGCACCTTGGCCCCGTCCCCGATCCCGCGCAGGCCGGCATCCTCCTCGCCGATGAAGACGACCGGCTCGCCGCGCTGCAGCTGGAGAAGGGGCTCGTTGTCGCGCCACGAAGCGTGAATCGACCAGCGGTCGTGGCCTCCCGTCATCTCGAGGGGGTAGTCCCCGCCCAGCTTCGGGTTGTCCTTGTGGACGGGCAGCTCCTCCTTCATCTCCAGGAAGTAGGGATGATCGATGTAGAACTGCATTCGTCGGGTCAGCGTGGGCCAGGGCTGCTTCTTCTGCACCTGCCAGGTGTTCGCCGTGATCGTCTGGTCCGGCTCGATGTCGGTGGCGTGGTTGATCTGGGAGGGGCTCATGCCTACACCCGTGTAGCGGGCGTAGCCCTTCTCCTTGATCTCCTCCCATCGCACATCACCGAGATTGGTGGTGACGGAGAGCATCTCGTCGAGGAACTCCTCGGTGTTCTCCTCCGTGAAACGCCCGCCGAAGGTGAACTCGTCGTACACGCGATCCAGACGCCGCGTCTCTCCCGCTCGATCCACGAATTCGGTGATGCCCCGCTCGATGGCACGCTGCTGCAGGGTCTTGAGGAAGAGGCAGTGGAACTCCCAGTCGGGCTTCGACTCGCCCAGGGGCTCGACGGCGCGGGTCGTCACGTGGCAGAAGGGCGTGATGGGCGATCCCCAGGTGAGGTCGTCCTTCTCGTACCAGCCTGCGGCGGGGAACACGTAGTCGCTGAAGCGGGCCGTGTTGCTCATCCGCCAGTCGACGGTGACGAGCAGATCGAGATTCGGGAGCAGCCCGTCGATCATCCGGTCGTAGCCGCGCACCCTTCGCAGGAGATTGCCACCGACCTCGAAGACGATGCGGGGGCGCGTCGTGGGAACCACCTGCCATCCCTTCGCCACCGCCTCGTCGAAGTACTCCTTGAACTCGCGCGGCAGCGAGGGATCCCAACGCCTGGCGCTCCCGTAGAGCTCCTCGAGCCCGCCGTACATGTAGAGCCAGAGCGGCGTGGCGAGGTAGCGCCCCGACTTGTACTCCAGGCGACTCAGGGCGGAGATCATCATCTCCTCCGAGTACCCGTCCAGCTTCATCGTGGCCATCGCGGGAAGCGACTGGATGCCGAGGGCGGCGAGACCGAGCTTGGGAGGCAGGCTGCCGTTCGCGACGGCCAGGGCATCGGGACCCGCAATCGAGAGGTAGGGGAAGGCCGCGATTCCGGCTCCCTTCTTCCCGATCTGGCCCGCCAGCGTGAAGGCCAGGATCAGACCCCGCTCCATCTCCATGCCGTGGTAGTACTTGGAGAAGTTCGTCTGGGTGATGGCACTGGCCGCCCTGGCCTTGGCCAGGGCCCGCGCGAGCTTCCGGATCTGCTTCGGGGGCGTCCCCGTGATCTCGGCAGCCTGCTCGGGGGTGTACTCTGCGAGCCGTCTCTTCAGCAGGGCGAAGACCGGGGTCACGCCGACCTCTCCGTCGCGCGTCTGCACCCGGTACTCGCCTTCGAGGCTGGGGTCGAGGCCGCCAAGAGCCAGGGTCGATCGCGGGGCCGGAGCCACCTTCGCGGCCTTCCGGTCGAAGACGTAGAAGGCGTCTTCCCGGCCGCCCTCCTCCAGGTCGCTCTCGCGCAGGAAGAGGCCGTTGTCCTGGCGCACCAGGAAGGGCAGATCGGACTGCTCGACGACGAAGCGACGGTCGAAGATCTCCTCCTCGACCATCACCTGGGCCAGAGCCAGGCCCAGAGCCGCGTCGCTTCCCATCTTCACCGGCACCCACTCGTCTGCATGGATGCAGGAGGCGTTGTAGTCCGGCGTGATCGCCACCACGCTGGCCCCGTGATAGCGCGCCTCGTTGATGAAGTGGACGTTGGGGATCTGCGTGTAGTTGGGGTTGCCACCCCAGATCAAGATCAGGTCGGAGTAGAAGAGATCGTCGAAGGAGCCGGTGAAGCAGATCTTCCCGGTCGTGACGGTGGCGCCCGGATAGTGGTCGCCGATCTCGGTGTTCGTCTCGAGCATCGGCGTGTCGAGCACGGATACCGTGCGGGTCAGCCCGAGACCGTGGCAGCCGTTGGTCACCGCGCTTCCCATGTCCCAGATGATCGAGCCCGGTCCGTCCTCGACCATGGCGTCGATGGCGGCATCGGCGACCTCGCGCAGCCCCTCTTCCCAGGAGATGCGCTTCCAGCGCCCCTCACCGCGCTCACCGATCCGCTTCATGGGGTGCAGCAGGCGCGACGGGTCGTGCATGCGATCGCTGTAGCAGGCACCCTTCTGGCAGCCGCGCGGGTTGAAGTCGGGCACTTCGGGGTTGGTCTGCGGATAGTCGCCGACCTGCTCCTCGCGCCAGACCACGCCGTCCTTCACGTAGACGTTCCAGGCACAGCCGCGTTGGTAGGCGCAGTTGACGTAGTGGGTGCTCTTGGAGATGCGATCCCAGGTCCAACGCTGGCGATAGAGATCCCGCCAATCTCCGTACTCCGGCGGGATGCCGGGAGCCGGGGGAGGGAGCGACGCGGCCTGCTCTGCATCCCGACACCGGAGCTGGCCCAGGGCGAGCACGACGGTCGCTCCGGAGCCCCAGAGGAAGTCCCGGCGGCTGATGCCGGCGCTTCCCGTGCGATTGGCGTCCACTCCCACCTCAGCTTCCCGTGAAACGCGGCTTTCGCTTCTCGGCGAAGGCCGCAGGCCCTTCCTTGGCGTCCTGGGAGCCGAGGACCCGGGCGCCCAGGGCCTTCTCGAGCACGAAGCCCGACTCGAGCTCGAGGGAGCGGACCGCGATCTCCTTGGCCGTGCGCATCGCGAGGGGGCCGTTCTTGCAGAGGTTCTCCGCCCATTTCCGCGCGGTGGGCATGAGCTCCTCGGGGGACACGACCTCGTTGATCAGCCCCACCTCGTAGGCGCGCTGGGCGCTGATCGGCTTGCCCGTCAGCAGCAGCTGCATCGACATGGCCCAGGGGATCTGGCGCGGAAGCCGGACGTGGGTCCCGCCGAGCGGCACCAGGCCCCAGCGCACCTCGCCCAGGCCGAAGGTCGCGTGCTCGGCGGCGATGCGGAGATCGGTCCCGAGCAGCATCTCCATCCCGCCGGCGATGCAGAAGCCGTTGACCGCGCAGATGATCGGCTTGAAGACGTCGGAGAACTGGCGCTTGGTCGTGTCGTCGAAGCCCAGGCTGTCGCCGCCCGTCAGCATGGGGGCCGCCTCCTTCAGGTCGAGCCCGGAGGAGAAGGCCTTGTCGCCCGCGGCGGTGAGGATGGCCACCCAGAGATCCGGGTCGGCCTGGAAGGCCGTCATGGCGTCCTCGATCCCCGTCAGCATCTCGGCCGTGAGGGAGTTCAGAGCATCGGGTCGGTCGATGGTAACGACCGCGATGTGGTCCTTGCACTCGTACGAAACGGTGGAGGGTAGTTCCAATGGATCGGCTCCCTGGGTGTTGCGGACCTCTCGAAGTCCGGCGTCGGTCAGGACGCGGTGCGCCGGAACTTCGGCAGCGTGACGTCCTCGTTCACGTCCTCGAAGACCACCTCGACGGGTAGGTCGATCTCCAGCTCCTCGGGCGCACAGTCCGTCATCTCGCTCAGGACCCGCACGCCTTCTTCCATCTCGATGACGACCGGCGCATAGGGGCAGGCATCCTGGAAGGCCGGGTGAAGGGCCCGGGCGACCACCGTCCACGTGAAGACCCGTCCCCGCCCGCTCGAGCGCTCCCCCTCCCAGTTCCAGGAGCCGCACTCGGCGCACATCTCCCGCGGCACGTGCCGCCACTGTCCGCAGTCGCTGCAGCGTTGGAAGCGGAGCTCGCGATCCCTGCAATACCCGTAGAAGTCCCCGGAGAGACCCTCGAGCTCGGGAAGAGGTCTGGGGATTCCTGTCTCGCCCTGGTTCACCATCTCTCTCCACTCACGCGCGGCGCAGGATGGCGATGCTGCCGTCGCCGAAATCGCCCCAGCCCGTCACCACGCCGACCTCGGCCTCTGCCACCTGGCGCTCGCCGGCATCGCCGCGAAGCTGTCGGACGGCCTCGACGATGTGGTTCAACCCGAGAACGTGAGCCTCGGAGAGGAGCCCGCCGTGCGTGTTCACGGGGAGCTCTCCACCCAGCTCGATGCGGCCCCCCTCGACGAAGGCGCCGCCCTCACCGCGCTTGCAGAAGCCCGCCTCCTCCAGCTGTTGGAGCACTTCGAAGGTGAAGCAATCGTAGATCTGGGCGAAGTCCACGTCCCCAGGCGAGATCCCGGCCCGACCGAAGGCCTCGGGTGCGGCCAGGCTCAGACCGGTCTGGAAGATGTCCTTCCGATTGGTGATCTCATCTGCCGGGCAGGGCTGGCCGGCCGCCGCACTCATGATGAAGACGGGCTCCTTGCCGAGGTCCCGTGCGCGTTCGGGAGTGGTCACCACCACCGCCGCAGCCCCATCGGTCTCGAGGCAGCAGTCGAAGAAGCGGTAGGGATCCGCCAGCATCGGCGAGGCCAGGTAGTCCTCGATGCTCATCGGGCGCGCCTTCATCACGGCATTCGGATTGAGCTGGGCATGCTTGCGCATGGCCACCGCGATGCAGCCGAGCTGCTCGGCGCGGGTCCCGAACTCGTGCATGTGCCGGCGGGCCATCACCGAATACCACTGGGGCGGAGCCGAGAAACCGAAGGGCAGGTAGTAGTCGCGCGCGATGGCGCCTCCGGGAAGCGACGAGACGTCCTCGGCCACGGTCTGGCGCGCACGGGCACCCGAGTAGCCGTTCCACCCGCCGGGGATCAGCACGTGGTCGGCAAGCCCCTGCCGGACAGCGGCGGCCGCGACCCGCAGCGAAGCCACGGGGGCGGCGCCGCCCATCCAGACGATCGACTGGAAGCGCAGGTTCTCGCAGCCGAGGTTGGCGGCGAAGCTCTCGGCGTGGCCCAGGTTGGGGAAGGGCATGATCCCGTCGATCTGCCTTCCCGTGAGCCCGGCATCCTCGATGGCGCGCACCGCCGCCTGGAGCTGCAGCCCCAGCAGGCTCAAGCCCGAGCCCGGCTTCCGCACGTAGGCGGTCTCGCCGATCCCGACGATGCAGGCCTCGTCCGTCACGCGCTGGATCCTCTCCTCACTTGACCCTCTTGGTCGGCTCGATCTTCGCAAGCCGCGCCAGGTTCAGGCCGAGGAAGCCCGCCCGCATCTCGTCGGTGATCTCCGGGTAGCCGTAGTTCTTCTGCAGCTCCTCGGGGATCTGCAGGTTCCTCGCCCAGTCGACCACCCGCTTGGTGTCGTCGAAGGGCAGGTCGAGGCCCATCACGATCTTGCTCGGGTCCACCCACTGCAGCGCCGTACCGATCGCGTGGTAGCCGCGGTAGCGCGAGCGCTCGTACCAGCCGGCGATACCGGACATGCTCAGGTAGAGGTTCTGGTGCTTGCCCGCGAGCCCGATCAGCTCCTCGGTGTTCGGCCAGCCCATGTGATAGGCGATCATCTTGAGCTCGGGGAAGTCGAGCAGCACCCGATCGAGCGTGTTGGGCATGGTGTGGGCGTTCGGCTGCGGGACCACGTAGGACATGCCGGTATGGACGGTCAGCGCGATGTCGAGCTCGCAGGCCTTCTCGTAGAAGGGCCACATCCGCCTATCGTCCAGGGGGCCGTCGTCTTCGGGCTGGTACACCTTGCAGAGCTTGGCGTTGCACTCCTTGACGAGGTGCTCGAGCTCCCAGATGGCGTGGTCGAGGCCGCGTCGGATGATGGGGCCCACCATCGCCTCGAGGTACATGCGATCGGGATAGGGCTCGATCTGCTGCAGCATGAAGGCGTTGGTGGAGAGCGACACGGTGTGGCCGCTGATGTCCATCATCCCTTCGCGCAGGGCGAAGCAGACGTCGACGCCCGCCTCGTCCATGTACTTGATCAGCTCGCTGGCGATGGGATGGGGCCACTCGCCCGAGAGATCCCGGCCCGACCAGGCGCGCATCACGCCGTCGACGCTCGCCCACCATCGCTCGGTGTTGGGGTAGTAGCTGATTTCGGCCATGGTGACCGGGTTCATAAAGTGGCACTCGGACAGCGCCACGAAATGGTCGTTGTTCGCCATGTCGTTCTCCTTCTACCTGGGGCCTTCGCCCGCAGCTTGGGGTTTCGCGTCGTGGATCAGGGTCCATAGGCGGTTCGGGCTCGCCGGCACCTCGTTCGCTCGGACGCCCAGGGGCAGAAGAGCGTCGTTGATCGCGGAGAGGACGGCGGCCGGGGTGGTGTGCATCGCGCCCTCTCCACAACCCTTGGCGCCGAGCGGCGTGAAGGGCGAGGGCGTCACGACGATCCCCTTCTTCATGGCCGGCACCTCGTTGACGGTCGGGAGCAGATAGTCCATGAAGCTCGACGTGAGGATCTGCGCCTGGTCGTCGTAGACGTACTCCTCGAGCAGTGCCGCACCGATGCCCTGGGCGATGCTTCCCTCGGTCTGCCCCTCCACGGTGGCGGGGTTGAGACGCGTACCGCAATCGTCGACGACGCAGTACTCGAGTATCTCGACGAGCCCGGTCTCTTCATCCAGCTCGACCATCACCACGTGCACCGCCTGGGCGGCGGTCAGGTAGGTCTTCGCCCTGCCCTGCTCGTCGGCCTCGGTGCGTCCGGGGGCGGTCCAGACGTAGGTCGCCTCGGGGCGCGGATCCACACCGGGCGGCAGCAGGTCGCTGCGTCCCAGCATGGTGCCGGCCACGGCGGCCATCGGCATCTCGACGCCGGGCACGTCCTTGGCGACGAGATTGCCGTCCACCAGGTCGACCTGTGACGCGTCCATCTGGAAGAGCCCAGCCGCCACCTTGACGAGCTTTGCCTTGAGTCGCTCGCAGGCACCGAGCACGGCACCGGTGAGGGCCACACCCAGGCGGCTCCCACCCGGGCCGAAGGCCGGTGGCGCCGAGTGCGTGTCGAGGACGACGACCTTGATGTCCTCGAAGCCCACGCAGAAGTAGTCCGCTACGAGCTGCGTGGCGAGGGTGTACTGGCCCTGGCCCTCCATGGCGAAGCCCACACGGATGGTGATCTTGCCCAGGACGTCGATGCTGACCGTGGCGCCCTCGGGCACTCCGGTTCCCTGCGCACCGACGACCGCGTAGGCGTTCCAGTCGAAGACGCCGGGCTCGATGGCGCTCACGACGCCAATGCCCACGCAGCGGCCCTCGGCGCGCGCCGCGGCCTGCTGATCGCGAAGCGCCGGGTAGTCCGCCAGCTCGAGGGCCTTGTCGAGCACGGCCTCGTAGTCGCCGCTGTCGTACTCGTTGCCGCTGGGGATGGTGTAGGGGAAGGCACCCTTCGGGATGAAGTTCACGCGCCGGATCTCGGCGAGATCCATGTCGAGACCACGCGCCGCGATGTCCATCATCTGCTCGAGCACGTAGTTGTGCGGCGGCGGCCCCATCCCGCGATAGGGGCTCTGGGGCAGCTTGTTCGTGGCGACGAGCGTCAGGTCGTAACGCGCCACCGGGATCGCGTAGGGCCCGGTGAAGCAGGCCAGCGGCTTGACCGTGTTGACGGCGCCGAAGGCCTCGCCCGTGGCCCCCATGTCGTCGAGCAGCTTGACGTGGAGGCCCGTGACACGGCCGTCGTTCTTCACCGCGAGGGATACCTCGTAGTGGCGATCCCAGGACTGGCTTCCGCCGCCGGTCAGGTACTCCGAGCGATCCTCGATCCACTTGACCGGCCTTCCGCCGGCCTTGCGGGTCAGGAGCGCCGCGACGTCGCAGCCGCGGGTGCCGCCCTTGCCCCCGAAGCTCCCGCCGTGGGGGTGGGGGATCACGCGCACCTTGTTGGAGGCGAGACCCAGGACGGCGGCGCGGCCCAGCCCGAAGTGCAGGGCCGACTGGACGCTCGCCCGCAGGGTCAGGCTCTCGTCCACGGGATCCCATTGGGCGATCACGCCGAAGGTCTCCATGGGGTTGGCGCCAAGGCGATGCCAGCGGAACTTCTCGGTGAAGACGCGATCCGCGTCTGCGAAGGCCTCGTCCACTTCGCCCCAGGTGAAGACCCGCTGGAGCATGACGTTGGTGCCTTTCTCCTCCATCACCAGCGGGCCGTCCGGCCCCACCGCCTTCACCGCGTCGGCCACGGGCTCGAGGGGCTCGTAGTCGACGGCGATGAGCTCGATGGCGTCTTCGGCGACGTAGCGGTTCACCGCAGCCACGGCGGCCACGGGCTCACCGACGTAGCGCACCTTGTCGGTGGCCATGCAATGGGTGCCCCACTCCTCGGGCATCGTGGGACTCGGGAGACTCCAGCGCTTTGCGTCCTCGCCGGTCACCACGGCGAACACCCCGGCCAACTTCTCGGCCTGACTGGTGTCGACCGACCGGATGCGGGCGTGAGCGATGGGGCTGCGCAGGATGGCCGCGTGCAGCATCCCCGGCAGGACCACGTTGTCGATGAACTCCGTGCGTCCGGTGACGAGGTGCGGGTCCTCCACGCGCGGGACGCCGCGGCCGACCCAGCGGGGCGAGCTGTTGGGAAGGTCGTCGAGGGTCTTGGGGATTTCGATGGACATACGGTCTCCCGGGTCGGAGGAGGTCTAGGGGCTCTCGGTGGTACCTGCGAGGGGAGCGCCCTGGAGCTTGGCGGCGGCGAGCTTCACCGAGCGCAGGATCGACTGGTAGCCGGTACAGCGGCAGATCTGGCCCCCGAGCGCGTCCCGGATCTCCTCGTCGCTGGGATCCGGGCTGTTCTCGAGCAGCTCTCGCACGGTCATCAGGAAGCCAGGGGTGCAGAAGCCGCACTGGAGCCCGTGCTCCTCGACGAAGGCCAGCTGGATCGGATGCAGGTTGCCGTCCTCCTCCATGCCCTCGACGGTGGTCAGACTCGTCCCATCCGCCTGCACCGCCAGCATCAAGCAGGAGCGCACCGATCGGCCCTCCAGCAGCACCGTGCAGGCCCCGCAGACACCGTGCTCGCAACCCACGTGGGTGCCCGTCAGGGCGAGCTCGCCGCGCAGGAAATCAGCGAGCGTGGTTCGCGGGTCGACCAGCGCCTCGTGCGTCGTGCCGTTGACCGTCACGGAGATCGTCTGCTGCGTCGTCATCCTCTTCCCTCCTCACTCGGCTGGCCCGCTCCGAGCCGCCCGACCGCTTCGCCGAGGGCGCGCTTCGTCAGGACCCCCGCCAGGTGGCGGCGGTACTCCGCCGAGGCATGGGTGTCCGAGAGGGGATCCTCGAGCCCGCGGCTCGCCAGGGCCCCCGCTTCTTCGTAGAGGGCGTCGCCGGGCCGTTGCCCGATCAGCAGCCCTTCCACCTCCTCGAGGCGAACCGAACCGGCGCTCAGGCCGAAGAGCACGATGCGGGCCTGGGAGATGCTCCCGCCGCCGTCGAGCCGGACGAGGGCCGTCGCGCCGCCCAGGGCGAAGTCGCCGTGCCGGCGTGCCACCTCCAGGAAGGACCAGCCCGTCTCCGCTTCGAGGACCGGCACCCGCACCTCGGTCAGCACCTCGACGGGCTCGAGTGCGGTCATCAGGTAACTCTGGAAGAAGTCCTCGGCCGCGATGCGCCGCTCACCCCCGGGGCCCACCGCCCGCATCTCGGCGCCCAGGACCAGGGCGAGCGCCGGGTACTCCGCAGCGGGGTCGGCATGGGCCATCGAGCCACCCACGGTGCCACGGTTTCGGATCTGCGGGTGCCCCACCAGCTTGGTCGCCTCGAAGAGGACGGGCTGCCGCTGGCGCACCAGCTCCGACTCCTCGACGGCGCGCTTGCGGGTCATCGCGCCGATGGCCAGCCAACCGTCCTCTTCCCGGATGTACTGCAGCTCGCCGATCCGGTTGAGATCGACCAGGAGCTCGGGGCGCGCCATCCGCATGTTCAGCAGCGGGACCAGGCTCTGGCCCCCTGCGAGGATCTTCACGTCCTCGTCCTCGTGCTGCTGGAGCAGCGAAACGGCCTCGTGCAGTGTGTGGGGAGCGGCGTATTCGAAACGGGCGGGCTTCATGCGGGCGCCTCCGTCGCGGTGGGAGCGGGACCAGCGGACTCCCACCCCCCCTCCAGTTGCGTATCATGGTCCTCCCCGCGCGCCCGGAAGTCGCGGACACGGGGCGAGGAGGGTGATGTCCGATGGGTTGGAGCGAGTGGCAGACGGTCCAGGGAGAGGGCCTCGACTTCGAGGAGATCCTCTACGAGAAGAAATGGCACGACGGGCTCGAGGGAGGCATGGCCCGGGTCACGATCAACAAGCCCGAGAAGTACAACGTCATGACCCTCGCCACGGTCGACGAGATGTTCCGCGCCTTCTACGACGCCAACCACGACACCTCGATCGGCCTGATCGTGGTGGCCGGCAAGGGAAAGCACTTCGGGGTCGGCGGCGACGTGGAGTGGGAGAAGTGGGGCCTGCGGGAGGCCTTCTACAACCGGTACCCCCACAACCGCCTGATCCGCCTCTCGCGAAAGCCGATCCTCGCCGCCGTGCAGGGCTACTGCCTGGGCGGGCACAACCACATGGCCTACTGCTGCGACTTCACCATCGCGGCGGACAACGCCAAGTTCGGCCAGGCTGGACCCAAGGTCTCGAGCCCCGCCGACGGGTTCTTCGTGCCCTATCTCACCAAGGTGATCGGCGCCAAGCGGGCGCGCGAGATGTGGATGCTGTGCCGCCGCTATCCCGCCGAGCAGGCCCTGCAGATGGGGCTGGTCAACAAGGTGGTCCCCCTCGACGCCATGGAGCAGGAGATCGATCAGTGGTGCGAGGAACTCCTCGCCGTAAGCCCCGGCTGCCTCGAGATCCTGAAGGCGAGCTTCGACCAGGAGATGGACGGGTACGCCGAGATGGGCGTCATCTCCAGCCAGTTCTACCCGGACTGGTTCGACATGCCCGAGGGAAAGGAGGGCGGAGCCTCCTTCACCGAGAAGCGCCCGCCCCGCTTCTGGAGCCTTCGCAGCAAGGAGAGCCAGATGCGCCAGCAGCTCATCGACGACTACGAGAGCGAGGGCGACTAGAGCCGGTCTCAGAAATGTGAAACGCGTGTCGGCCTTCCTCGGAGGGCCGGGCATGCTGGATATTTCTGAGACGGGCTCTAGCCCGAAGGCGTGGAGCCGACCGCGGGCGGGGGAGCGTCTCAACGCCTTCGCGCCTCCTCGATCTCGGCGTGGGTTGCGACCACTTCCTTCGAGACGAGGTTCGCGATCTCGCCGGAGGCGTAGCCGAGCTCGCGCAGCAGCTCCTCGCTGTGCTGGCCCTGGAGGGGCGGCGGCTGGCGCACCTCGCAGGGCGTCCCGTGGAAGTGGATCGGCACGCCTGTGACATCCAGGGGCCCGAGCTTCGGATGGTCCACGGTCACGATCATCCGGTTGTGCTTGATCTGGGGGTCCTCGGCCACCTCGGCCGCGCCGTTGACGGGCGCACAGAGCACGTCCGCCGCCACCAGCCGTTCCTGCAGCTCGTCGACCCCGAAGTCCTTGCAGCGCGCGTCGATCAGGCGATCCAGCTCGTCCTCGTTGGCGAGGCGGCGGTCGATGTTGCAGAAGCGTTCGTCGTCGGCCCACTCGACATCGAGGGCCATGCAGAGGTTGCGGAAGAACTTCTCGGAAGGACAGGTGATGACGGCCTTCCGGCCGTCGCCACAGGTGTAGATGCCCGAGGGCGCGAAGTAGAGGCTGCGGTTGCCGGTACGCGGCGTCACCTCACCCGCGACGAGATAGGTGCCCAGGGCACTGGCCTGGGCATGGAGCAAGGCGTCGAGCAGCGAGATGTCGATGCGCTGGCCCTCGCCGGTCTCGTCCCGTGTCCGCAACGCCGTGAGCGCCGCCGTGCTGACGAGCAGGGAGGTCATCACGTCGATCATCGGAACGGTCACCCGCACCGGCTCTCCCGCGGGCTCTCCGTTCAACGCCAGGAGCCCCCCGAAGCCCTGGGCCAGGAAGTCGATGCCGGGCCGACCCGCGTAGGGCCCGTCGGCGCCGAAGGCCGTGACGCCGATCCAGATGATGTCCGGCCGGTGCTCTCGGACCTGCTCGTAGTTCAGGCCCAGCTTCGAGAGCGCCGGCTCCCGGATGTTCGTGATCAGGACGTCCGTCGTCGCGGCCAGGCGCCCGAAGACCTCCCGGCCCGCTTCGCGCTTCAGCTCGACGACGATCGCCCGCTTGCTCCGGTTGAGACTCAAGTACGGCGAGTGCCCCCCGCCGCGCTCGGGCCCGAGGTGGCGGCTGTCGTCGCCCCGGTGGGATTCCACCTTGATGACGTCGGCTCCGAGGTCGCCCATCAGGGTCGCCCCGTAGGGCCCCGCCAGCATGGTGGCCATGTCGAGCACGCGGATTCCCGCGAGCGGGCCCTTCGCGGCGTCGCTCACGGGATGACACCCCGCTCCTTGAGCTCGCCGATGCGATCCCAATCCATGCCGAGCACGTCGGCAAGGATGAGCTCGGTGTCCTGCCCGAGCTCGGGGCCGAGGCTCTCCACGCTTCCCGGCGTCTTGCTCAGGGTGATGGGCAGGCCGCGGATCTCGACCTCCCGGTTTACTTCGTCGCAGTGCGCCTTGAGGAAGTAGTCGTTCTCCCAGGCCTGCGGGTCCTCGGCAAGGTCCTTCATCGTCTGGATCGGAGCGGCGGCGATTCCGAGGCTTCTCCAGCTCTCGATCCACTCTCCGGCACGGCGACCCAGGAGGAGCTCGTCGAGGAGCGCGATCAGCTCCGTGTTGTGCTCGGCCCGCTTCTCCGCGCTGTCGAAGCGCGCGTCGGAAGCCAGCTCCGATCCCTCGAGGCTCCGGCACAGCAGCGACCAGTTGTCGTCCGTGTTCGCGAGGCACAGGAAGACCCACTTGTCCTCTGCCCTGTAGCAGTTCCAGAGCGGGTTCCTGGCCCCCTTGCGCGACTGCTGCATCGAGTAGCGCGACCGCTCGGGCGCGCGGGAGGCCAGGAAGGGCTGGAGGGTCGGGGCGGCCATGAAGAGCTGCGCGCCGTAGAGGGAGGCGTCGAGGTACTGGCCGCGGCCCGTCCGGCGCCGCTGGTGGAGCGCGACCATGATCCCGAAGGCGGACATCAGGCCTCCGTAGGTGTCCCCGGAGCCCATGCCGAGATAGATCGGAGGCTCGCCGGGCTCGCCCTGCCGGGTCATGAGGCCCGTCAGCGCCTGCACGTTGATGTCATAGGAGGGCCGGTTGATCTCACGGGCGTGGCCGTAGCCCGTATTGGTGGCGAAGACGAGGCGCGGGTTCCTCTCGCGGAGCTTCTCCCAGGTGAGCCCCCAGGCCTTCAGGTTCTCGGGCACGAAGTTCGACAGGAGGACGTCCGACTTCTCGACCAGCTCGTAGAAGAGCTCCTGACCCTCCGGGTTCTTGAGGTCGATCGCGAGACTCTTCTTGTTGCGATTGATCACCTGGAAGTACTGGTTCCAGTCGCCGATCGCGAGAGCCTTGATGGAGCGCACACCGCGCGCGCCGTCACCGGAGACGGGGCGCTCGACGTGGATGACCTCGGCGCCGAAGTCGGCCAGGTACTGGGCGCAGACCGGCCCCTGCAGCCACTGGGTCAGGTCGAGGACCCGGATGCCGTCGAGTGCCTTCGTCACGAGCGCGACCCCGCGCCCAGGATCCCCTCGGCCTCGAGCTCCAGGATGCGGTCGTCCTCGTAGCCCAACCGCTCCTGCAGGATCTCGGCGCCGTGTTGACCGACGCAGGGGGCCATGCGGCGCAGGCGGGCCGTGCCCTCACTCATGTGGATCGGGAAGCCCAGGCTCTGGATGGCGCCATGCGTCGGGTGTTCGAGGTCCAGGATGTAGCGGTTCGCTGCGGCGTTGGAATCGGAGGCGGGGTAGTCGTAGGTCTCGATGACGTCGGCGGGCAGCTGCCTCGCGTCGAGCTCCCGCTTCCAGTGGGAGCCGGGCTTGGTCCGGAAGCGCTCGTCGAGCACCTGCATCATCAAGAGGCGATTCTCGCCGCAGCGCTTCTCGTGGCTGTCGAAGCGCGGGTCGTCGGCTTCCAGGCCCACGACCTCGGCGAAGCTCGGCCAGTACTTGTCCGTGTCCGGCATGGCCAGCGTGACCCAGCGGCCGTCGTCGCTCGGGTACATCGGGCCGCTCATGGGGTTGCCGGAATCCAGGCGTGAGAGCGGCTCGAGGAAGCGGTCGTCGCGGATCGCGAGGTAGGCCTGCAGGTCGAGGCTCTGGGAGTACATGTTGCCGCCGAAGAGCGACGCATCCACGACCTGCCCTTCCCCGCACTCGTCGCGGTGATGGAGCGCGAGCATGATGCCGAGGGCGAGCATCACGGAGGTCTGCATCTGGCCGACGCCGCTGTAGACGGGAGGCTGCCCGGGCTCGGGGAGTGTGGGCATGGCGCCGGTGCGAGCCGCCGCCAGCTCGTCGAGGGCGAGCAGGTCGCGGTCCGGCCCGCGGGGCCCGAAGCCGGAGCCGCGCGCGAGCACGATGTCCGACTTCCGCTCGCAGAGGCCCTCGTAGCTCCAACCCTTCTCGTCGAGGGTCGCCGAAGGCAGATCGGTCAGGAAGACGTCGGCCCCCTCGACGAGCTTCGAGAGGATCTCCCGGCCCTCCGCCTGATCGAGATCCACTGCGAGACTCTGCTTGTTGCGATGGGCCAGCTCGTCGAGCGAGTTCCAGCGTTCCGGTGGGTGCATCCCGTTGCGGTCGTGGTCGACCTCGTGGGGATCGGCCAGATCCTCGACCCGGATCACGGTCGCGCCGAAGTCGCCGAGCAGCGCGCCGGCTAGCGAGGCATAGAACTCACGGGTCAGATCGACGACCACGATCCCCTCGAGCGCCTGGCTCATGGTGACCTCATCCTCCCTGTTGGGACCCTTCCCCTAGCTGGCTTTCCGTCCGAAGAGCCTCTGGAAGAAGCGTGCCACGGGTGCCCAGATGACGCCGAGGATCACGCTCAGAAGCGGGATCGGCTCGTCCCGGGCGCGGGCCACCTCCCCGGTCTCCGATGCGGGTTCCGTCAGGGCCTCCTGCGTCCGAGCCACGAACTGTCCGAAGAGCTGGCTCGACACGCCCTCGATCATCCCGCGACCAATCTGCATCACCCTGCCCGTCAGATCCACCTGCGCCTTCGTGACCACCTCGGTTCGAGCCTCGGCGAGGGCGCGCAGCTCGGCCGTGACCGTGGCCTGGGCGGTGCCGCCGCTCGTCTCCCGGCCCTCGGCGAGCATGCAGAGCTGGTGCGCCTGGTCGTCGACCTCGGTGAGCTGCACCCGGCCGCGATAGCGCACGGTGAGGGCTCCCAGCTTGATCTTCACGACGCCGTCGAAGGTCCGGTCGTCGACCACCTCCTCGAGCTGGGCGCCCGGCAGGCTGGTCACGACGCGGTGGGGGTCCAGCAGGAACTGCCAGACCGTGTCCACGGGCACCGCGATCTCGAAGGTCTCCTCGATCTGGATCGACATCGGGGGGGTACCGCCGCTCCTCGACTAACTCACACGAAAGTATCTTACTCAAGAGTTAGCACGCGTCAAGCCATCATCGAGGCCCGCCTGGAGGCCCGTAGAGGAATGGGCGTCTCCGGCCGGGTTGTTCCCCTGGGGGATCAACCACCGGCCGACGCCAGCTCGTGAGAGTTGCCCGTGCCGAGACAGGACTGGTAGCCTGCCGCGCCCCATGGAGCCGACGCGCGAGATCTTCTGGAACGTCGCCGGCCCCGCGCTGATGTACGTGCTCTTCGCCGCTGCGCTGGGGTTCTTCGCGTGGGGCCTCTACCGGCGGATCCGCCTCTGGCGGCTGGGCGCACCCGAAGTGCGCCTGGACCGCATCGGGGAGCGGATCGGCGGTCTCCTGGCGGAGATCATCGGCCACCGGCGACACCGGCGGCGAAGCCTTCCGGCCGCCATCCATCTCCTCATCTTCTACGGGTTCCTCGCCCAGCTCGTCGCGACCTCGCTGGTCTCGCTGCAGGATTGGTCAGGCGTGCACTTCCTGCGCGGCTCCTTCTACCTGGGCTTCTCGCTGCTGAGCGACGTGTTCGGGCTCTTCGCGATCGTCGGCCTGAGCATGGCCCTGTGGCGGCGGCTGGTCCTGCGCCCAGCCCATCTCCACTCCTTCTTCGACGACTGGTTCAGCCTGGGCCTGCTGCTGCTGCTCTTCGTCCAGGGCTTCGCTCTCGAGGGCATGCGCATCGCCGTCACCGAGCTGCAGCAGCAGCCCGAGCTCGCACCCTGGTCCCCCGGTGGCTACGCCGTAGCGCTGCTGCTCGCGGATCTCGGCGCCGACCGACTGACGGAGGCCCACGCGTCCCTCTGGTGGGTCCACGCTGCGACGGCCTTCTTCTTCATCGGGTACCTGAGTCATGGGAAGCTCGGACACGTCCTCTACGGCCCCCTGAACATCTTCCTGCGCGACCTCGACGGCAGCGGGAAGCTCTCGCACCCGGACATCGAGGCCGTGCTCGACAGCGACCCGGACACCCTCGAGCACCTGGGTGTCGCGCGGATCGACCAGTTCACGTGGAAGCAGCTTCTCGACCTGGACACGTGCGTGAACTGCGGGCGCTGCGAGGAGGTGTGCCCGGCCCACTTGAGCGGCGCCGCCCTCAGCCCCCGAAAGCTGGTCCAGGACCTGAAGCGGCAGATGCACGAAGCGGGCCCCGCACTGCTGGGCGCCTCCTCCGAAGCGGAGCCCGAAGCAGGGGCCTCCGAGGCGCCGCCCCTGGTCGCGACCGCCGGCGAGGAGTCCCCGGGCGCAGCCGTGACGGAGGAGGAGCTCTGGGGCTGCCGCACCTGCGGGGCCTGCCAGGCGGAGTGCCCGGTCTTCGTCGAGCACATCCCCACCATCGTCGACATGCGACGCAACCTGGTGATGACCGAAGCGCGCATGGGCGAAGAAGCCCAGCAGTTCCTGAAGAACATCGAAGACCGGATGCACCCCTGGGTGGGCACGGCTCACGACCGCGAGGCCTGGTTCGCCGATCTCGACATCAAGGTGCTGGGACGAGGCGACACCGCGGAGTACCTCTTCTGGGTCGGCTGCACGGGCGCCCTGGTCGACCGGAACATCGAGGTCACCCGCGCCATGGTCCGCGTTCTCCAGGCGGCGGGCGTGGACTTCGCCGTGCTGGGCGCCGAGGAGTGCTGCACGGGGGACCCGGCGCGCCGGGTGGGTGAGGAGCTGAGCTTCCAGACCTGCGCCAAGACGAACGTCGAAACCCTCGAACGCTACGGCGTGGAGAAGATCATCACGACCTGTCCCCACTGCCTGAACAGCTTCAAGAACGAGCTTCCGGAGTTCGGCGGGCGCTACGAGGTCATCCACCACACCCAGCTGATCGCCGACCTCGTCCGCAGCGGGCGGCTCCAGCTGCGCGAAGAGCTGGCCTCGCTCACCTACCACGACCCCTGCTACCTCGGCCGCCACAACGGGGTCTTCGACGAGCCCCGCGAGGTCCTCGAGGGCCTGGCGAAACCGGGAGCCTTCCGGGACATGGAGCAAAGCCGGTCCCGCGCGCTGTGCTGTGGCTCCGGTGGGGGCTACGCGTGGATGGACGACGCCCCCCCGAGCCGGATCAACCATCAACGCCTCGAGCAGGTGCGCTCCTGCGGCGCCGACACGACGGCCGTCTCGTGCCCCTTCTGCATGCAGATGCTCGACGAGGCCGTGGCCTCCGTGGATCCCGAGGGCGGTCTGCGGGTGGCCGACATCGCGGAGCTGGTGGCCGAGGCCCTGGAGGATCCGTCCTGAGCGGCCCTCCGCCCGACGAGCTGCTGCAGGAGCTGGTCGATCGGGAGGCGATCCGCGACCTCGTCCGCCGCTACGCCCACCACGTCTGGCAGAGGCAGGCGGCGGCCGCGGCCGCGCTCTTCACCGAAGACTGCGAGATGGACACGGGCGAGCCGCCCGTGCTCCGAGGGCGGGCGGCGCTGCTCGAGACCTACGAGCGCGCGCTGGGCGAGGGCGCCTTCCAGCCCTTCGTCACGAATCACGTGATCTCGCTCGCCGGGGACGAGGCGAGCGGGACCTGCTACCTCGACCTGCGCGCCGTCACCGACGGCCGGAGCATGATCGGCTCGGGCTACTACGAGGACCGCTACCAGCGGGTGGACGACGAGTGGAAGTTCCGGGCGCGGAAGCTCCACATGTCCTGGCTCGTCCCCCTCGACGAGGGCTGGGCCGATCAGGAGTCCTGATCGACGGCCCGAAGCGCCGCGTCCAGGTCCTCGCGCAGGTTCCGACCGGCCGCGTAGAACAGGAAGCTCGAGCCGCCGCCGACGATGCCAACGAAGAGCATCGACCAGCGGATGGCCTCCTGCCCGTAGTCGGCCGCGAGCCGATCGTTCAGGAAGCCCATCAAGAGCGGCCCGACTCCGAGACCGACCAGGTTCACGACGAAGAGGTTGACCGCGGAGGCGGTCGCCCGCATTCGCGGGACGACCAGGTTCTGGATGGTCGAGAGCATGGGCCCGAGGTACATGCTCGCCAGGAGATGGAAGGGAACGAAGCAGAGCAGCGCGCCGATCCGGCTCTCGAGCAGGACGAAGCCCGCCACGAAGGGCACGGCGAGCGCGAGCTCCAGAGCCGGCAGCCAGACGTACCAGCGTCGGTCGCGGCGCCCCATGGCGTCAGCCCAGCGGCCGCCCAGGTAGGCGCCCAGCCCTCCGGTGATGCCGATGGCGAGGCCGAGCCACACGCCCACCTCCACCATCCCCATGTCGTGGACACGCATCAGAAAGGTGGCGCCCCAGGTGAGCACGCCGTAGCCCGACAGGGACATCACCGACGTGGCGAGCATCACCAGGATGAACGAGCGGTTGCTCGCGAGTGCGCGCAGCGCCTGCCCCAGGGAGACGGCCTCTTCACGCCCGGCGGCGCCCGCGTCGGAGTAGCCGCGCGGCAGCTCCCGGATGGTGAAGCGGACCAGTGCCGCCAGCGGAAAGCCGGCCAGCCCGATCACGAGGTAGACCGTGCGCCACCCGAAGTGGTGCCCGATGTAGCCACCCCCGAGATAGGCCGCCGCGACGCCGAGATAGACCCCGGCACCGTAGATCGAGAGCGCCGTGGCGCGCCGTTCGGGCGGGAAGTAGTCGGCGAGCAGGGAATGAGCCGGCGGGCTTCCCGCGGCCTCCCCGATCCCCACGCCGACCCGCGCCGCAGCCAGCTGCCAGAAGCTCCGGACGAGCCCGGAAGCCGCGGTCATGGCGGTCCAGACCACCAGGCCCAGGGCGATCACGGAACGGCGCGAAGTGCGATCCGCGAAGCGCGCGATGGGGATGCCCGCGAAGGTGTAGAAGAGAACGAAGGCCGGACCGGTGAGGAAGCCCATGTAGGTGTCCGAGACCTCCATCTCCTCCTTGATGGAGGGGAGCAGGATCGAGAGCACCTGGCGATCGATGAAGTTGAAGACGTAGACGACGAAGAGGAGCCCGAGGACGTAGCTCGAGTAGCGGTTCGAGACGGGGGCCCCCTGGGCGGACTGTCCTGCCGAGCTCATCTGCGGATCGACCTCCTGCCAGCTCGAGACCGCGTTCCGTCGCGACGGACTGGGCACTGGCACTTCGCGCCGCGAGTGTAGGGCTCGCGAAGCGCGCCGCTCATCCCTGTCGCGGCTTGTGCTCGTGGTACTGCGGATGCCCGTCGGTAATCGCGAACCAGGGAGCCTTCGAGCCCACGAAGATGTGGTGGTCGATCTGCCGTCCCGGATCTCCGTCGAGCGCGCCGACGTGCAGGAAGACGAGCCCGAACTGCTCGAGGTAGGAGGGAACCGGAGACCCGCAGCGGGGGCAGAAACGGACCTTGTAGCCGGGCGTGTCCTCGTACTCCTGGATCGAATCCTCGCCCGAGACCCATCGGAAGAGGTCGGGGCTGCAGACCGCGCTGGCGTGGAAGGCCGATCCGGTGCGGCGCCGGCACTTCGAGCAGTGGCACAGCCAGATGGGAGAGATCGATCCATCGATCTCGTACTTCACGTCCCCGCACAGGCACCCACCCGTCGTCGTCGACTTCTCCAAGTAGGGGCTCCCCTCTGATGGGCTCCAGGCTACCCTACCAGCCCGACAGGAGCCGAACATGATCAGAACGGACACGCTGTGGGCACTGGTGGAAGCGCGCGCGGAGGAGACCCCGGAGGGTCTCTTCGGGCTCGACGAGTCCGGTCGCGAAATGAGCTTCGCAGGCTACCGGGATGCCGCAGAGCGCCTCGCGGGCGCGCTCTACGAGCGCGGCGTGCGGGAGGGCAGTGCGGTCAGCTGGATCCTCCCGACGGGCTTCAACGCGGTCGTGCTGCTGGCGGCGCTCTCGCGGCTGGGTGCCGTCCAGAACCCCATCATCCCGATCTATCGCGGGCGGGAGGTCTCCCACTGCCTGCGTCAGACGGGTGCGCAGCTCCTCATCGTGATCGACCAGTTCCGTGGCTTCGACTACGCAGCCATGGCCAAGGAGCTGGCCGGGAAGATCGAGGGCCTCTCGGTGCTGGTCGCCAAGGACGAGCCCTGGGAGGATCAGCTCTCCGAGGCGAGCGCAGAGCCGCCGCCCGCGCCGAGGGCGGGGGAGGAGGTGCGATGGATCTTCTACACCTCGGGCACGACGTCGGAGCCGAAGGGCGCCCGCCACACGGACAAGGGCTTCCTGGCCGCCTCCTTCGGCCTGGCCGTGGGAATGGACCTCTCGCCCTCGGATCGCATCGGTCTGGTCTTCCCGGTGACCCATCTCGGCGGCGTGAACTCGCTCGTGGCCGCGCTCTCGACCGGCGCGAGCCACCTCATCGTCGAGAGCTTCAACCCCCCGACGACGATTCCCTTCCTCGCCAAGCACGGAGTCACCCACGCTGGCGCGGGGACGGCCTTCCATCGCATGTACCTGGAGACCCAACGCCAGCAACCCGGGCAGCCGATCTTTCCGAAGATCCGCGTCTTCCAGGGAGGCGGAGCGCCGAAACCGCCGCCTCTCCACTACGCGCTCAAGGAGGAGTGCGGTGCGGGCATCCTCTCGGTCTACGGAATGACCGAGTGCCCGGTCCTGGCCCTCGGTCGTCTCGACGACCCCGACGAGCAGCTCGCCAACACCGAGGGGAGGCTCAATATCCCGGAGAGCGAGCTCAAGACGGTCAAGGCGGATGGCTCGCTCGCCGGTGTCGGCGAGGAGGGAGAGCTTCGCGTTCGCGCTCCGCAGCTCTTCCTCGGCTACGTGGACGAAGCGCTGAATGCCGATGCCTTCGACGAAGAGGGCTTCTATCGCACCGGCGATCTCGGCTTCATCGACGAGAACGACTGCCTCACCATCTCGGGTCGATTGAAGGACGTGATCATCCGCAAGGGCGAGAACATCAGCGCGCAAGAGGTGGAGGATCTCCTCCTCGAGCATCCGAAGCTCGCAGACGCCACCGTGATCGGCGTGCCCGACGAGGTGCGGGGCGAGATGGTCTGCGCCGTGGTCGTGCCTCGCGAGCCCACCGAGCCGCTCAGCCTCGAGGAGATGGTCGAGTACCTGCGCGGCAAGGAGCTGATGGTGCAGAAGATCCCGGAGCGGCTCGAGACCCTGGAGGCCCTGCCGCGCAACCCGAGCGGCAAGATCCTGAAGCGCGAGCTGCGCAAGCAGTTCGGTGGAGAGGGCTGACCCCCCGGACGCGGCGCTTCACTCCGCTGCGGCGATCCGATAGGGCTCCCCGAGCGGGCGCACTTTGACCTCCCCCGTGGCTGCGCTGTCTTCCCGGTAGCTGCAGTGCAGCGCGAGCCAGATCACCTCGCCATTGCCGTCCCCGTCTTCGGCGAGGTCGGGGACGATGAGCGGAAGTCCGGTGAGCCAGGTGGCCGCTCCCAGGGTGGCGGGGCCCGAGGCGCCGGCACAGACCACCCAGAGCCCACGGTTGCGTCGGCGTTGTGCCGCGACGATCGCGGTCGCCTCGATCAAGCGCTTTCCGTTGTCGTCGAGACGCGAGATCGTGAGGTGGGGCTTCCCGTCGATGCGAATGCCCAGGGTCTTGCCGTCTCTCTTGCCCAGGCGCGGCTCGAGCTTCGGCGCTTCGGAGAAGCTGCTGTTCCGCCGTTTTCGCGCGTCCACTGACCAGATGTACCGGAACCCCGGATCTGGCAGCTTCGTGTCCGGCGTGAAGGGCGGCACTGCTGGCCCGTCCGGACGCGAGGGGGCTGCGCATCGCGGGCAGCGTGCCTCTGCCGGTAACGGTGCTCGAAGAACGCAGCGAGATCGTGTGGAGGGATCGCCGGTTCTACTTCACCCAGCGTCGTCCCCTCGAAGCGCGGCCCTACGAGGGCGACGCGGAGTGCGGCGTGTGCGGCGAGCCCGCGGGCGGCTGCGTGGCGATCACCTGCTCGGGCTGTGGCGCCGTCAGCCACGAGGGCGCCCTCCGGGAGGGAGGGGAGCGCGCCTGCTTCAGCCACCGCAGCGGCTGCCCCGGCTGCGGACTCGATCGCCCGGACTTCGCCTGGAGCCCGGAGGGGGAGGAACGATGCTCGATCTGATCGCGGCCCGCCTCACCGGCGTCTTCGGCCAGGAGCGCCTGGCGCGGCTGCACCGGGCCCAGATCGCCGTGATCGGCGGCGCGCTGCTCGGAGCCCAGCTCCTCCTGCACGCGGCGAT
>NYZB01000268.1 GCA_002687015.1 Deltaproteobacteria bacterium | reverse complement strand
GCGACCTCGTCGAGGTAGATCGGTCGTCCGCACTCGGAGGGCAGCAGCGGCCCCGTGTGCCCGACCTGGATGGCGATGGGGATGTCGTATTCGCAGCAGGCCACGTAGAAGGGCCAGTAGATCCGGTCCGTGGGAGGGGGCGCGGTGGTGCGCCCGTCGCCGTACTGATAGGGCTCGACGCGGAAGGCCCGGTAGCCGAGCTCCTCGACGCAGCGTCGGAACTCGGCCATGGCCGGCATGGGGTCGCGGATGTCGACGGTGAAGCAGCCCACGAAGCGATCCGGCGCCTGGGCCACGTACGCGGCCGTCTCGTCGTTGTCGACCACCCAGGTATCCAGGAACTTGAAGGAGGAGGCCACGCCGATGTCGACGCCGGCCTCGTCCATCTCGGCGATGATCTGGTCCAGCGTGAAGCCCTTGCGGAAGCGCTCCTCGACGCCGTACTTCCTGAAGATGTGCCAGAACGAATCCGGCCAGCGGTCGGCGGTCTCGGGCGCCATGATCGACATCCAGGCATCGATGGCTCCCACGCGTTCGGGGCTCGTCATGAGGTCTCCTTCGTCTTCAGGAGGGAGCGCGAGATGATCTCGCGCATGATCTCGGAGGTGCCTGCGCCGATCGAGAAGCCCGCGACGTCCCGGTAGTAACGCGGGATGGGCGACTCCTCGATCTGCCCGTAGCCCCCGTGGAGCTGGAGCACCTCGGCAGCGACCTTCTGCACCGCGGACGCGGCGTGGAGCTTGGCCATCGACACCGCCATGTCACCGCCGGGATCACCATCGGAGAGCAAGCGGGCGGCCTGGTAGGTCAGCCCGCGAGTGGCCTCGAGCTGGGTCGCCATGTCGGCCAGCCGGTGGCGCCAGGTCTGGAAGCCGAGCAGGCTCGAACCGAAGGCCGTGCGCTCGTGGGCGTAGTCCAGGCCGAGCTCGATCAGGCGTTCCATGATGCCGACCGCGAAGGCGGCGATCGCCAATCGCTCGCCGCCGAAGTGGGAGAGGATGTACCGCATGCCCCGGCCTTCTTCGCCGATGAGGTTCGAGACGGGGACTCGACACTCGTCGAAGAAGAGCTCCCCCGTGTCCGACGCGCGAGAGCCGAGCTTGTCGAGGCGGCGGCCGACCTGGAAGCCCGGGGTGTCCGTCGGGAAGACGACGAGCGAGATCCCCCGCGGCCCGGCCTCACCCGTGCGGACAGCGAGGGTGACGAAGTCGGCTCGCGGTCCGTTCGTGATGTAGGTCTTCTGCCCGGAGATCACGTAGTCGCCGCCGTCGCGCCGGGCCCGGGTCGCGATCGCGGCCACGTCCGATCCGGCGCCGGGCTCCGAGACCCCGATGGCCCCGATCAGCTCGCCGCGGATCGCCGGGGCGAGCCAGGTCTGCTTCAGCTCGTCGTTGGCCTCGTCGGCAAGGGCCGAGAGCGAGAACTCCGACTGGGCGAGCAGGGCGACCGCCGAGCCGACAGAGTCTCCCTTGACGAGCTCCTCGCACAGAACGCAGGTCGAGAGGAAGTCCTGGGCGCTGCCACCCCACCGCTCCTCATACCGGACGCCCAGATAGCCGGCCTCGCCGGCGACCCGGTAGA
Source organism: Deltaproteobacteria bacterium (assembly GCA_002687015.1). Classification (GTDB taxonomy): domain Bacteria; phylum Myxococcota_A; class UBA9160; order UBA9160; family UBA6930. Next base: position 35,043 of record NYZB01000268.1, on the reverse strand, counting down.
GCTTCAACGGGATCTCGCCCGCTGCCTCCCAGTCGGCGGCGTTCGGCCGGATGTGCCGCTCGACGAATGCGCCCACGCTCGCGCGCAGGGCCTCGTGCTCATCGGACAGGTAGATGGAGGGGAGGCGGGGAAGGGGCATGGAAGATCCCTGGATTGACTAGTGACCAGATTATGATATTAGTCAGTCATCGTCAACCTCTGGCGACCCCGGGTCGCCACTTCACGAGGTGGGAGATGTGACCGAGGCCAGCCCGTCGACGCCCGACCAGCGGCTGATCGCCGCGGCGGAGGCCCAGTTCCGCCGATTCGGCTACAAGCGCACGACCATCGACGACATCACGGCGGGGGCCGGCACCGGAAAGGGCAGTCTCTACCTGCACTTCCCGTCGAAGCAGGCCGTCTACCTGGCGGTCGTGGAGGCCTCGCTCGAGCGCTTCGTCGAGGCGGCTTCGCGTCTGGTCGACGGCCCCGATCCGGTTCCGACCCGCCTGCGCTCGCTCGTCGAGCTCACGATCCGGCACTACGGCGAGGATGAGCTGCTCTCGGCGTCGCTCTTCGGGCGGTCGGGCCTCGTCGAAGGTGAGGTGGCGCGGGTGGCGGCCGACGTCCAGCGGGAGCGCATTCGAAGCCTGCTGCGAGAGCTCCTCGTGATCGGGCAGCGGGAGGGCTCGGTACGCGCCAACATCGATGTCGATGCCGCGGCCGCGGTGCTCTTCGAGCTCGGCTGGGCGGTGGTGCGCTCGGCGCTCGAGGGCGACCACCCGATTCCCCTCGATCGGGCGCTGAAGACCCTCAACGAGCTCGTGGGGCTGGGCCTGCTGCCGCGAAACGGATGAGGAGGTAGATGTGAGCGAGAAACTGACGAGGCTCGAGAGGGTCGATGCCGTGGCCGTGCTCACGCTCGACCGGGCCGCGAAGCGCAACGCGCTCTCTCGGGCCTTGCGCGAGGAACTGGTCGCGCGGCTCTGCGCTCTCGAGAAGGACGAGGTCGTTCGCGCCGTGGTCCTGACCGGCGACGGCCCCGTGTTCTGCGCCGGCTTCGACCGCAGCGAGCTTGAAGCGGGCGATATGGTCGAGGTCTTTGCCGATTCCATGGCCTACCACCACTGCGTCTACACCTTTGGGAAGCCCCTCGTCGTGGCGGTGAACGGCGCGGCACTCGGGGGTGGTTGTGACCTGGCGGCGATGTGCGACATCCGCCTCGCGGCGAGCCACGCCGTCTTCGGCCAGCCCCAGGTGCGCTTCGGAGCCGCTGCAGCCTACGATTTGATGCGGGAGGTCATGCCCGAGGGAGCCGCCCGCGAGATGTGCGCGACAGGGCGCAGCTATGGTGCCGCCGAGGCCCACGCCCTCGGTCTGGTCAACGCGGTCCACGAGCCCGAGGCTCTGATCGGCGCGGCACTGGAGCTGGCCCACTCCATCGCCGCCCTGCCGGGTGAGCTCCCCGCGACCGCGAAGCAGCAGTTCCTGAGTCATCAACCCCGGCTCTTCGATCCGGGAGCCGGTTGAACGAGGAGAGGAGTCGTCCCCATGGACAACGAGAAGATCATTCGCGAGTTCATCGAGGCCTGGTCGCGGCTCGACCCCAAGGAGCTCAGCAGCTACTTCGCGGAGGACGGCGTGTACCACAACATGCCGACCGGGCCCGTCGGAGGCCGCGAGAACGTCGAGAAGATGATCGCGGGCTTCATCGGATCCTGGACCCAGACGGAGTGGGACATCCTCCATCTCGTCTCGGCCGGCGACGTCGTGATCGCCGAACGGCTCGACCGCACGAAGGCCGGCGACAAGGCCGTGGACCTTCCCTGTACGGGGGTCTTCGAGATGGAGAAGGGCAAGATCAAGGTCTGGCGCGACTACTTCGACCTCACGACCTACATGAAGGGCATGAGCTGATCCCGTAGCTAGAAGATCTCGAAGAGGCCCGCGGCGCCCTGGCCCCCGCCGATGCACATCGTGACGACACCCCACTTGGCCTTGCGGCGCCGGCCCTCCAGCAGGATATGGCCGACGCAGCGGGCCCCGGTCATGCCGAAGGGATGGCCCACCGAGATCGATCCGCCGTTGACGTTGTACTTCTCGGGGTCGATGCCGAGGGTGTCGCGGCAGTAGAGGCACTGGCTCGCGAAGGCTTCGTTGAGCTCCCAGAGGTCGATGTCGTCGACCTTCAGGCCAGCGCGATCGAGCAGGCGCGGCACCGCGTGGATCGGGCCGATGCCCATCTCGTCGGGCTCGCAGCCGGCGACCGCGAAGCCGCGGAAGGCCCCCAGCGGCTCGAGCCAGCGTGCCTTCGCCTCGCTGGCCTCCATCAACACGACCGAGGCGGCGCCGTCGGAGAGCTGGGATGCATTGCCGGCCGTGATGAAGTGCTCTTCGCCGCGGATCGGCTTCAGGCTCGCCAGCCCCTCGAGGGTCGTGTTCGGCCGATTGCATTCGTCCCGCGTGACCGTGTAGTCGACCTCCGACGTCTCGCCGCTCTCCTTGTCCTTGACGATCATCGTCGTTTCCATCGGGACGATCTCGTGATCGTAGAGCCCCGCCTCCTGGGCCGCCGCGGTGCGCTTCTGGCTCTCGAGCGAGTACTCGTCCTGGTACTCGCGGCTGATCTTGTAGCGATGGGCCACGATGTCGGCCGTCTCGATCATCGGCATCCAGAGCCCCGGGTACTCGGCCGCCAGCGGTCCGTCGACCTGCAGGGTGAACCCCGAGCCGCTCAGGCTATGGGTGATCGACTCGACGCCGGCACCCACGACGATCTGCTCGCCGTCGACGATGATGCGGCTCGCGGCCGCCGCGATCGCGTTGAGGCCCGAGGAGCAGTGGCGACTCACCGTCATGCCCGTGGTCGTCACGGGGCAGCCCGCCTTGATCGCCGCGAGGCGCCCCACGTTGTTGCCGGTCGTGCCCTGGGGCGTTCCGCAGCCGAGCACCACCTCGCTCACCTCGGCCGGGTCCACGCCGGCGCGCTCGATCGAGTGGCGGATCGCGTGGCCTGCCATGGCGACTCCGCCGGTGTGGTTGAATCCACCGCGGTGGGACTTGGCGAGTCCGGTTCGTGCGGTCGAGACGATCACAGCTTCGCGCATCGGGGCTTCTCCTGCCTTCGGAGTGGCCTCCTCGTCCCCGGTCGGGGACGGGTCCGCGGAACGAGGGCCCGATCCCATCGAGCCGCCATTCCGTGGGAGGGCCCCGAGCTTAGCTCGCTCACCCTGACCGGGCTGCATGGGGTGGCCAGGGGGGGCGGCGCGGTGCGGCCTACGCGAACTGGTGTACGTCGCCCTTGGCACCCTTGAGGTTGCGGATCGCGACGTCGGCCAGGTTGCTCGGCAGGTTCATGGCGCCGGCGATCATCTGGATGCCCTGCACCTCGCTGGAGTCGATGTGCCCGTCGACGGCGGCGATCACGGCGATCTCCTCGAGCAGGCCGAAGCAATCGCGGCGGTCGAGCTGGCCGGCCAGCTCGCCGCCCCGCTGCTGGATCTCCTGCCACACGCCGTCGAGTCCGACCTCGGCCGCCCAGGCCTGGACCCGCTCGGCCGGTTCCTCTCCCACCAGGCCCGAGAGCCAGTGGTACTCGACCGGGCTGATCTGGCCGTCTGCCGCGATGAGCAGGAACCCGCACAGTGTGAGGAACTCCATCTGGTCCTCGGGGTGATCGAGCCGCTCGATGTGCGTCGGGTCCGCGTCCATCGTCGCGAGCTGGCCGAGCGCTTCCGCGTCCGCCGCCTCCGCCGTGAACTTGGGCGGTGCGCCCCCGTCGCCGAACATGTGCGTGAAGTACTCGGAGTCGGTGAAGCTGCGGGCGCACTGCACCCGGATCGAGTGGAGGGGATGGGTGTCGTCCAGCCCCTCCCCCGCGACCTTGTCGCGGACCCACTCGTCCATCTGCCCGTCGAAATCGTCGCCGTCACCCAGGAAGCGGCTCGGGAGCCCGGAAGCGAGCTTCAGGAAGGCCCGCGTGGCGACCTCGGCGGACTGGCAGCAGAGCAGGCCCATGCGGTCCGCCGAGACCTCGGAGGCGCGCGACCAGGAGAGGACCTCCATGCAGGTGTTCCAGGGCAGCGCATCGTCCTCGTGGTCGGGCTGCACCATGGACATCGCGGGGAACTGGTAGTGGCCGAGAAGCCCGTGGCCGATCTCGTGACCCACCACGAAGAGCAGCTCGTGCTGGGTGAAGTGCTCCACGGCCGCGGACGACATCACGAGCAGCAGGGCGCCCTCGGGCAGGGGCATGCAGAACGCGTTGATCTGGGGCGAGGGCGAGACGTAGAGCTCCACGCGCCCCTCGATCCGAAGCAGCTTCTTGACGGTGCTCAGCACCTTGTGCAGGTAGGGCGACACGCCGGCCGTGATGCGCAGGCTGCTCGACAGCACGTGGCGGCGCTGTGCCATGAGCACGTGGCCTGAACCGCCCTCCGTGCGCTCGAACCAGCGCTCGACGAGGGGCTCCCTGCGCAGCTTCCGGTACAGCTCCTGTTCCCGGGTCAGACGGATGTAGTCGGGGTCGGCCTTGTGGCGGGGCCTGCGGAGCGGGGGCGCGTCGGAGGACATGGGGGGCCTCTCCTGGCAGTTTCCCCTTGAATCGGCCGTGCGCGAGATCACCTGTAGCCAGAAACCCGCACTTCTCGGGGTGTTGGACCTCGTTCCCGCTCCTGGGCCTCTCTAGGGCAGTATCCTGGCGCCGTGGCTGAAGTCGAGTCCGCATGGCATCGCTTTCCGGGCTACCGGATCGATCTCGAGCCATGCCACGCCACGGGTAGGGCGCTCCGTGGGGATCTCGTCCTGGCCGAGAGCGAGGCCTGTCTCGTGGTCCGGGAATCGGACCACGAAGCCCAGCTCTACTTCCCCATCGGTGACGTTCGTTGGGAGCACTTCTCCGAGACCGACCATCACACGATCTGCCCCTTCAAGGGTGAGGCCGACTACTGGAGCCTCGTGGCGGCGGGCGAGACCCTGGAGAACGTCGCCTGGACCTACCGCCGACCCTTCGACGAGGTGGCCGGCCTCGAAGGACACGTCGCCTTCTACGCGGACCGGCTCCGGGTGGAGCTCGTCGAGGCCTGGTCGGCCGAGCCGGGCGAGCGCGTCACCTACCGCTTTCCCACCTGGGGCGACGCACGCGATCTGGCCCGACTGATCGATGTCGAGCCCCAGGGGCCGGGCCATTTCGTGAGCCCGCCGTATCCCGATCCTCCCCTCGGCACCTTCCTGCCGATCCCCGAAGAGAGGAAGCCCCGCCGGGTGGTCGAGGCCGGTCACCTACTCGGCCAGGCGATCGTGGCGGCGTCGAAGGTCGTGCCCGACCAGCGGGTCGTCTCGGCCTCGATGATCTTCTCCCGCGCCGCGAGCTTCGATGCGCCGATCGACGTCGGCGTGGAGGTCCTGCGGGGCGGTCGCAGCTTCTCGACCGTAGAGGCCCGGGTGGCGCAGGGGGACACGCTTCGCGCCGTGGGCATCCTCCTGATGGATGCGGGCGCGGGCGACAGCATCCGCGGAAGTGCGGCGATGCCCGACGTCCCCGGCCCGGCCCGGTGCGCCCCACTCGACCTGGGCGTCACGGGCCGTGAGCTGCGGATCGTCGATGGCGCCTACGACCCGGATCCCGCGCGTGTGGGTCCTCCGGAGATCTTCGCGTGGATCCGCTTCCGCGAGCCGCCCGCCGCGCCCTCCCTGCATGCGGCGCTCCTCGCCCAGTCGACCGGCCATTGGACGATCGCGGCCGCGATGCGCCCCCACGAGGGCGTCGGCCAGGCGATGGCCCACGTGACCCTGTCGACGGGCATCATGGCGATCGACATCGCCTTCCACGATGAGGTCGACGTCGGCGAGTGGCTGCTCTACGCGAACCCGGCCGTGTATTCCGGGCGGGGCCAGGCCCAGGGGCAGGGCCGGGTCTTCGCGGCGGATGGGCGGCTGGTGGCGTCGTACTCCGTGCATGCCATGATCCGCGAGTTCGTCACTGATCCGGCCGGCCTGGGGGGGCCCTCGTCGGCCATGTGAGGGTCGCGCCAGGATCCGCCCGAGGAGGCCGCTCTTGACCAGGTCGCGTTCGGATCTCCGGATCCTGCTCCTCCAGATCCGCGACCAGGATCGCGTGCGGCGCGAAGAGCACCAGAGCTTTGCCTGCCAGGCCGGCCTGGCGCTGTCGCAGATCGAGGTGCTGAACGTCTTCGACACACCGCGCGTTCGCGCCACGGCCGCTGACGGCTACGACGCGCTCTTCGTGGGCGGCGCCAGCGAAGCCAGCGTGCTCGAGCCCGAGACCTATGGCTTCGTGCCCTACGCCTGCGATCTGCTCTGTCACGTGAGGGAGTCGGGGAAGCCCGTCTTTGCGTCCTGCTTCGGCTTCCAGCTGGCCGTCGTCGCATTCGGAGGCACGATCATCCGCGACGCCAGGGATTTCGAGATGGGCACCATCCCGATCCGCCTCGCCGAAGAGGCGCGGCTGGATCCCATCCTCCACGACACCCCCGACGGCTTCCTGGCGGTGTCGGTCCACCGCGAGCGGGCGCTCGAAGCGCCCCAGGGCTGCGTCACGCTCGCCAGCACCGATCCCTGCTGCCACGTGTTCCGCGTCGCGGGCCGGCCCTTCTGGGCCTTCCAGTTCCACCCCGAGGTCGACCGGGCCACCCTGGTCGAGCGACTGACCGTGTTCAAGGACAAGTACACCGAGGGAGACGACCACCTGAAGGAGGTGCTCGATGGCGCCCGCGAGACGCCGGAGTCGAATCGCCTGGTGACGAAGTTCGTGGATCGGGTGCTCGTGGAGGGCGTCGACTCCGGGGGGCGGGACGCCTGAGGCGACTCAGGGGGCTCGGAGCCGAAGGTACTCGTGCTCGAGCGATGCCCTCCCGATCTTCACGATTCGCAGGCCCGAGGGATCGTCTCCCAGCGGTCGACCGACGGGGCCGGTCGTGATCATCTCCACGTCCCCGTCTCGGCCGTAGGCGTTGCGGTGGTAGTGGCCGGCGAAGACCGCATCGACCCCCGCTTCGCGGAACAGCTCCAGGTAGACCGCCCGCGATTCCCCTCGGATGTTGAAGTACTCGTCGCCTTCATCCGGGCTCGCGAGGAAGTAGGGCTGGTGTTGGAAGATCAGCAGCCGTGTGGCGTCCGATGGGTTGGTGCGCCGGAGCTCCTCTCGCAGCCACGCGAGCTGCCGATCCGCCTCCAGGGGGGCCCCTCCAGGAGCGTCGATGAGCTGGCTGTTCAAGACGATTCCGTGGACGTCGCCGTGGCGGAAGGAGTACCAGTCCGGGCCAAAGGTCTCCCGGTAGGCGTTCAGGGACTCCGGGAGGGATCTGCGTTCCGCAGGGTACCCGACCCTGCGGTGGGATCGGCCTCGGTGGCGCGAAGTGGTGCGTGCTCAGGCGCCTTCGTTGCATGTCGTCTCGCTTCCCACCCGGAACCAGGTGGTCGTGCGCCCCAGGAGGCGGAAGCCCAGATAGCCGCGCACGCGGAGCTGGTCGGGGCCGTCCACCTGGAGGACCGCGGCGTAGGTTCGGCCGCTGGTCGGGTCGTAGATCTCCCCGCCGGCCCATTCGCCCGGGCTGGACGGGGTCGCGCGGAGATTGCGAAGCAGCTCGATCCCCACGACCGGACGTCCCCGGAGAGCCGGGTCGGGGTTCTCGACGTCGCGCAAGGGGCAGCCGTGATCGCCGAAGGGGTGTCGGAGCCATGCGACGCGGCCACACAGGGCGCCGTCGCATCGGGTGATCTCGACCTGGGCCGAGCCCCGCTCCGCCCACCAGAGGCCGGATGGGTCGGACGCCTGAGCCGGACCGGGCAGGAAGGAAGAGAAGAGAGCCAGCATCGTGACGCCTCGAAAGCTGCGGGCTCGAGAGCTCCTGGTCGGGGAAGCGGCGGTCGGCTCCGCTCTCCCGCTCCGCGGAGCACGGGACAGGGGCTTCATCCCCAGCAGCCAGCGGCTCCACCCGAAGGGGCGCAGCCCGAAGTGGTACAGACCCAGCGTGGCCGCCACCGAGCCGGCCAGGAGCAGGACGAACTTCGGCGCGATCCCGAGCGGGAGCGCCACGGTCCCAGCCGCCAGGACGACCACCACGGGCTGGTGCAGGACGTAGATCGGGAATGCCGACTCGGCCAGGTAGCCGAGTCGCGCTCCCGGGCTGGGCGGTCGTTCGCGGGCGAAGCCCAGCAGGGCGGCGACGAAGCACCAGCCCGCCACGCCGCTGGCAGCCAGCACGACGGGCGTCGATTCGAAAGCGCCGAGGACGGCCGCCAGCAGCAGCCCCGTGGCGAGCAGGCCGAGGCCCAGGAGGCGGCGCCACTCCCCCCGAAGTCGCTCTTCGAGCCCGGGGGCCATCGCCATGGCGAAGCCGCAGAGGAGGAAGGTCAGGTAGAACGACACACTCGCCCAGTCGCTGTACAGGTTGTAGGGGCCCGGGTATCGCTCGCGCAGGGTGAGCTGGATGAGGACGAGCGGAAGGATCGGGAGGTAGAGCCAGGCGCGAGGGGCCCTGCCGCGCAGCGGCCGGCGCCGCACCAGTCGTGTGAAGACCGGCAGCAGGACGAGGGTGAAGGTGAGCAGATAGGCCACGAACCAGAGGTGGGACCAGGTGAAGCGGTCGAGGTCGCTGAAGAAGGTGGGCAGGAAGGCGAGGAAGCTCTCGTCGAAGGGGGCGGCCACCGGGAGGTCGATGGGAAGCACCGATCGGATGCTCTCCTGGACTTCCGGAGCGAGGAAGAGCCCTCTGTGGTTCAGGTCCTGGCCCGAGCGCAGCTCCAGGAACTTGATGACCGGCATCAGGAGCACGCAACCCGCCACGAGAGGAACGGCCAGCTTGGAGCCGCGCTCCCGCAGGAAGGTGCCGATGCCGCGGCTGCGCAGCGAGGTCGCCGCCGACCAGCCCGCCAGCAGGAAGAGGAGCGGCATGTGCCACAGGCTGATGAAGCCGCACAGGATCAGGAAGGCCAGGCTGGACTCGTCGTTGCGGACGTGGAAGAAGGGTGCGGGGTTGAAGACCATGCCCACGTGGAACAGGAAGAGCAGGTAGCAGGCGAAGATGCGCAGGGCGTCGAGATCGTGGCGTCGTTCGGGGGGATCGGTCGACATGGGGGCTCCGGCGGGCGTCAGGAAGTGGGGAGCAGGGCGCGTGCGACGAATTCGACGACCGCGGCCTCGGCCACCGACTCGTCCACGAGCTGGGGCGAGGGATCCCAGTGCCGATGCACGGCCCAGAAGACGGCGGTCTCGAGCACGATGCGAGCGGTGACGGCCGGTTCCGCGACCGGTGCCAGGCGCCGGCGCCGGATGCGGTCCTCGAGGTATCGGCCGAGCAGCTCGACGGCTCCTTCGCGGCCGCCCCCGTACCAGGCCGCGGCGAGCTCCGGGTAGTCCGGGGCGCAACGGTCGAGGAGCTTGATCCCGGTGCGATGGCGGGAGAGAAGGGCGTACAGCTCTCGCACGACCTCCTCGAGCTCGGCCCTGACGTCGCTGACCCGTCGCCGCGCGAGCGCCTCCTCGAGGCCCGGGAGGCGGTTTGCGGCGATGCGCTTGCGGATCACTTGCAGGGTTGCGCCGGGCGCGGGGGTCGGGACGGGTAGCGAGTCGGGCAGCTCGATCCGGTCCTCGCAGTCCGTGTGGCGGGCGACCTCGTGAAAGAGGGCTTCCTTGCTCTCGACGTAGAGGTAGACCGTGCCCTTGGCGACGCCCATGCGAGCGGCGACGTCGGCCATCTGGGTGCGGCGGTAGCCCTGCTCCAGGAACACGCCGGTGGCGGCCTCGATCAGATCGTGGAAGCGCTCCTTCGGGATCGTGCGCGGCATGGGATCATCATACATGACCGAATAGGTCAGTCAATGACCCATCAGGTCATTTCGGTCTGCGAGGGGAAGGGCGGGCCTCCCCGGGCGGGAGGCGCCCGGGCGCGCGTAGCGGGTCCGGCGGATCTGCTAGCGTCCGCCCCGATGCGGGCGACCCGACTCCATACCTTCGTGCTGGGCAAGGCGACTCCCGATGGGTGAGGGTCGGCCCGATCGCGCGCGCGCGAGCGCAGCGAAGAGCCCGGCCCAGGCGGCCGGGCTTTTTCGTTGGGCCTTTCGCAGCTATCTCGCTGCGCCCGAGCTGCCCCAGGACTCGCTGGTCAGCTTCCGCCGCGAGCGGGTGACCGACTTCTCCATCGCCATCAGCTACGCCCTGATGGAGGGAGCCTTCGTCGGGGTCATCGCCGACAAGGTCTTCCACGTGCACCCGATGTGGCTGGCCTTCCTGAGCGCCGCGCCGATGTTCGGAAACCTCTCCAGCGTCGCCTGGGCCCGCCTCGCCCAGCATCACCGCAAGGTCCCCCTGGTCGTGGCGCTCCAGTCCCTGCTGGTCGCTCTGGTCGCCGCCGTCGCCCTGGTGCCGGAGACGCAAGCGGGTGGGCTGGTCCTGGTCGGCCTGATGGTGACCAGCCGGCTCGTGATCGGCGGCCTGGTCACGGTGCGCAGCGTCGTATGGACCCAGAACTACCCGGGGGAGATGCGCGCCCGCGCCACTTCGCGGCTTGCCCTGCTCGCCTACGCGTCGATGACCGCGACCGCATGGCTGGCCGGGCTGGCCCTCGATCTGCAGCCCGAGCGCTTCGGCCTCCTCTACGTGGCGGGTGCGGCCCTCTCGAGCGTCGGCATCCTCGCCTTCGCGGGCATCCGCGTGCGCGGGGAAGAGGAGCGCGGGGCGCCTCCGCTGGGCTCCGATGCGCCCGCTGCTCTCGGGGGTCTCGGGGCCTTCCTGATCCTCCGCGACGACCCCATGTTCGCGCGCTACCTGACCTGGCAGTTCCTCATGGGTGTCTCGAACATGATGACGGAGCCGATCGTCGTGTACGTAGTCTCCCGGGAGCTCGCGGCCAGCTTCTCGGTCAGTGTGGCCCTCACCTTCGCGCTGCCGATGGGAATCGGCATGCTGCTGCTTCCGCTCTGGGCGTCGTACATCGACCGTGTCCACATCACGGAGTTCCGGTCACGCCACAGCTGGCTCTTCGTGGCCTCCCAGGCCATCACCGGAATCGGCGCCCTGCTCGGATCCCTCCCCGTGATCGGCCTCGGGCGGGTGGTGCTCGGCGTGGCGCGGGGTGGCGGAAGCCTGGCCTGGCAGCTGGGGCACAACGACTTCGCCAGGCCCGAGCGAGCCGGGCTCTACATGGGTCTCCATGCCACCCTGACGGGAGTGCGCGGTGCCTTCGCGCCCTTTCTCGGAATCCTCCTCTATCTCGGCTTCGCGGAGTCGGCGCTGCTCCCCGCCTTCGGCGGCCTCGGAGGCTGGACCCTCTTGTTGGCGGCGGCCACGAGCACGCTGGCGGCACTCGGATTCGAGGCACTCCGTCGGCGCGTCCACGAAGGTGGGGCCGGCCGTGAGGCGTGAAGGCGCCCGGAGCCGCAGGGGGGTGCGGTCTCAGCCCTTCGCGAGATGGGCCCAGGCCCTGGGGAGCGAGACGTCCCGGTTCGGTTGGCGAGGCGGCATGTGGAAGCCGTCGGGCGGTGTCCAGGACATGGCCCGCATGGTCTGTCCGATGTGGGTCATGTTCAGCATGTCATGGCTGTAGCAGAAGAGGCCCTCTCCCGCGTAGTAGAGGATCGACAGGCCGGGGACGACCCACGGTGTTCCATCGTCCTGGTGGCCGAGGACCTGATCCCATTGGCTCACGAGGCGGTGTCCCTCGGCCATGGTCCAGTTCTCGGGCGTCGACCAGCCGTTTCCGGTGAGGCCGGTCATGGACTTGACGAAGAAGTCGCGGATCGCCTCGCGCCCCTCGACCCGCCCCCAGGCAGGGTCGATGTAGGCCGCATCCTCCGTGAAGAAGTCGGCCAGCACCGACCAGGGCTTGTCCCCCCGGTCGATCTCGTCGCGGACGGAGACGAAGCGCTCGTAGGTCCGAAGGGATTCCTGCTCGATCGTGGCGGCCATGCCCTCTCTCTTTCTGCCGGCGCCTCGCTGCGCTACGTCAAGCTACCACGAAAGGGTGGGCATGGACCGGTTCTCCCGGCTGCGCGGCGACGCCGAGCTCGCGGTGTACATCGATTTGAAGAGCCCCTATGCCTACATCGCCATCGAGCCCACGCGCGCGATGGCCGCCTCCCTGGGCGTCGACGTCGACTGGCGCCCCTTCACCCTGGACATCCCGAGCTACCTGGGCTCCGCCCGGCTCGATCCCCGCGGCAAGGTGGCGAGCAGCGAGCGCACCCCGCAGCAGTGGACCGGTGTTCGCTACGCCTACCGGGACGCAAGGCGCTACGCGAACCGGCGCGACAAGACGCTGCGGGGCACGGTCAAGATCTGGGATTCCAGCCTCGCGGGGATTGCGATGCTGTGGGCCAAGCAGCAGGGCTCCGAGCTCTTCGACCGCTTCGTCGACGAGGCCTACGCGCGCTTCTGGCGCCGCGAGCTGGACATCGAGGACGTGGCGGTGCTCGAGGCGCTCCTCGGGGAAGCGGGCCTCGAGTCTTCGGGCTTCCGGGGCTTCGCCGCGGGCCCCGGGCGTGTGGCCCACGACCAGAGCAACGCGGCCGCGTTCGACGCGGGCCTCTTCGGTGTGCCCAGCTACCTGGTCCGAGACGAGATGTGGTTCGGACGTGAGCATCTGCCGCGGGTGGCCTGGCTGCTGGCCGGCGCCGCCGGGCCCGCGCCCGAGGTCGCCAACCGGGGCTTCGGGCCGTGAGCCTCACCGCCGACCTCGGCCGCGTCCCCCTCACCCTTCTGCTCGACCTGCGGCATCCGCTCGCCTACCTCGCCCTGCATCCCGCCATGGCCTTCGCGGCCAGCGAGGGGGTGGCGATCGACTGGCTGCCCCTGACCGTGCCGCCGCTGAACCCGCCGACCGAGCCGGCGGAGGGCGACGATCGCGGGATCCGCCATCGCCGGCACCGCGCCCAGGCGATCGCCCGCGAGGTCCGGGTCTACGGGGACGCGCAGGGCCTCGTGCTGCGCGAGATCTACCGGCGCGGCGATGCGCAGGCGGCGAACCTGGGCTGGCTCTGGGTCCGCGATCGGATCCCCGATCGCCTTCCTTCCTTCCTTGCGGATCTCTTTCGTGCCTACTGGTCCATGGATCTCGATGCCTCGGATGGAGAGCAGGTCGCCAACCTGGTCGACGCGGCCGGGGGAGACGGCGCGGCGTTCCTTTGCTGGTCCACGGCCGAGGGGCCCCCCGCCGCGGATTCCCTGGCCGGGGAGCTCCGGGCCCACGGGCTCTTCCAGGTTCCCGCCTACGTCGTGGGGGACGAGGTGTTCTCTGGGCGCCAGCACCTGCCGATGATTCGCTGGCTGCTCGCTGGGGGCTCGGGGCCCCTTCCCATCTAGCCGAACCGGCCGCGGGTCCGGTTGGCGAAGGCGACCAGCGAGAGCATGACCGGAACCTCGACCAGCACACCGACCACGGTGGCGAGCGCGGCTCCGCTCTCCAGGCCGAAGAGGCTGATGGCGACCGCCACGGCCAGCTCGAAGAAGTTCGAGGTGCCGATCAGCGCGGCGGGTGCCGCGATCGAGAAGGGCAGCTTCCAGGCCCAGGCCCAGCCGTAGGCGAGCAGGAAGATGCCGTAGCTCTGGACGAGAAGTGGCGCCGCGATCAGCGCGATCACGACGGGTTGCTCGAGAATGCGGGGCCCCTGGAAGGCGAAGAGCAACACCACCGTCGCGAGCAGGCCCGCGATCGTATAGGGCTTGAGCTTCGCGCTGAAGGCGGTGATGCGCTCCCCGCCTCCGCCTCCCCGGGTCAGGCTCCGCCGGGTCAGGTAGCCGGCGAGGAGCGGGACCACGACGTAGAGGAGGACCGAGAGAAGCAGGGTGGACCACGGCACGACCACATCGGCCACACCGAGGAGCCACGCCACGAGGGGCGCGAAGGCGAAGACCATGATCAGGTCGTTGACGGAGACCTGGACGAGGGTGTAGGTGGCATCTCCCCGCGTGAGCTGGCTCCACACGAAGACCATCGCGGTGCAGGGAGCGGCGCCGAGCAGGATCATGCCGGCGATGTACTCCCGGGCGTCGGCGGGGTCGACCCACGCGCGGAAGAACACCTCGAAGAAGAGCAGGCCCAGCCCCGCCATCGTGAAGGGCTTGACGAGCCAGTTGACGATGACCGTGAGGGCCAGGCCCTTGGGCCGGTCTCCGATGTGGCGAAGCGACGCGAGGTCGACGTTCACCATCATCGGGTAGATCATCCCCCAGATCAGGAGGGCCACGACCAGGTTCACCCGGGCGATCTCCAGGCTGGAGAGAATGGAGAAGGCGCCGGGGGCCAACGCGCCAAGAGCGATCCCGCCGGCGATGGCGGCCGTCACCCACAGGGTGAGGTACCGCTCGAAGACTCCCATCGACCGTTCCCCTCTTCACGGGTCGCGGCGAGGGTCCTCCACCCGACCACCGTTTGATGATTCTATAAACATGAAATTGAATGTTCGCAACCCGGGGTCCTGCCTCCACGCGGAACGGCACCTCGAGACCCGCGACGCGGGGATGCGAGCTCGCTAGAGGAGCGCGTAGGTCACGCCGCCCAGGCTTCCGAGCAGGAGCACGACGTTCGTCAGGTACCCGATCAGGAAGCCCGTCGTGCGGCTCTCGGGGTCTCTCACGTAGCTGGCGAAGTAGATCGGGCGACCGATCACGAAGCCCATGCCGATGGCGGCACCCAGGGTCGGGCCGATCAGGCTCGAGAAGACCCACAGGGAGGGCAAGAACACCACGAGCTGCTCCAACGTGTTCTGCTGGACCCGGAAGAGGCGCTCCCATTCCGGATGGCCCGACGTCGCCGGGGCGGGCACCTCGTAGCGGGCCCGGCTCGTGCCGACCTTGAAGCTGAAGAACATGTATTCGAGCAGGGCGAGTGCGGTGACCAGGGCGGGAAGTTCCACGGGGGCTCCTTCGATGGGACGGCAGGATAACCGCGGGGCGGCGCGGCTTCCCCCGGGCGGCGGCGTTCGATGGACGGGACGCGGTACGATGCCCCGAGACGCAGGAGGAGGGCGCCATGCGGGAGTTCGCGGGCAAGGTCGCAGTCGTCACAGGAGGCGCCAGCGGGATCGGGCGCGGCATCGTCCTGGCCTGTGCGAGGGCTGGCATGCACACCGTCGTTGGCGACGTCGACCCGGTGGGCGCCCAGACCGTGGCCGAGGAGGCCGAGCTGGTCGGCCCGCGCTCCCTCGCGGTGGCCACCGACGTCACCGATCCGGCCGCCGTCGAGGCGCTGGCCGACAAGACCTGGGCCGAGTTCGGGCGTTGCCACCTGGTGTGCAACAACGCGGGCGTGGCCGTCGCTCGCCCCCTGGCGGAGACCAGCCTGGAGGATTGGAGCTGGACCCTCCAGGTGAACCTCATGGGCGTGGTGCACGGCGTGAGCAGCTTCGTGCCGCGGCTCAAGATCCAGGGCGAGCCGGCCCACGTCGTGAACACCGCCTCGATGTCTGGCCACCTGGCCACCCCTCTGCTCGGCGCCTACACCGCCAGCAAGTACGCGATCGTCGGCCTCAGCGAGTGCCTGAAGCTCGAGCTCGACGACCATCCGGTCGGGGTCTCGGTGCTGTGCCCCGGGCCCGTGGCCACGCGGATCGGAGACGCGGGCCGCAACCGCCCCCAGGCGTTGGGCCAGGCCGCCCCCATTCCCATCGAGCTCCGCGACGCGCTCGCGGGCGGCATGGATGCCGAGCGCGCCGGCCGCATCGTGCTGCGGGGGATCGCGGAGGACGAGTTCTGGATCTTCAGCCATCCGGAGCTGCAACCGGCCGTCGACGCACGCAGCGGCGGGATCGCCGCCGCCTTCGACCGCTGGCGGGAGTGGATGGCCGGGGAGGGCTGAGCCCTACTCGACCAGCCGCACCGGGATGCCGGTCAGGATGTTCACGACCGCCGCGGACACGCCCGCGGGGTCGCTCACCGGAATGACCTGCGTCGAGTCGCAGGCGAGCTGCCCTAGCGCGGTCATGTCCGGGCTCCCCACGGCGATCGCCCAGACGTCGATGCCGGAGCTGCATGCGGTCTCCGTCTCGGAAACAGCGCTATCGGTCGGGTCGCCCGAGGTGCCGGCGCAGGTCGTGTTGGGGGAGCCGTCGGTCACCACGATCATGAGCGGCGCCACCTCGTGCTCCGGCGGGATCGGCTGGAGCTGCTCACGGCCGGTCTTGATGCCGCCGGAGGGGCAGGTCGCTCCGGCGAGCGCGAGGTCGTCGATGGCCGTGTGCACGGCGCCCAGGTCCGACTCGAGGTCGGTCAGGCCGATCTTCACCTCGACGTCCGAGCCGAAGGCCAGCAGCCCGACCTGGTCTCCGGGCAGATCGTGGCTGTTCATCGTATCCACCAGGGCCCGCAGAGCGTCCTGGGAGGCGTCGATACTGCCCAGCGAGGTGCTCACATCCTGGACGAGCATCACGTGGCGCTCGGGGATGAAGGAGGTGGCGTAGGCGCTCAGGTCCGCGGTCGGGTCCCCGCCCACCAGGGTGGCGAGGGGTGCGAAGAGCACAGGCACGCTGATCGCGTGCTCGACGCGGTGGGCCGGTACGCCGCTCGCCGACCGGCAGGGGCTCGCGGAGGCGAAGTTGCGCGCGCTGTGGTCCCATCCACCGCACACGGGGTCCGTGCCCGGGTCGATCTGCCCGGGGATGAAGACGTCCACGTCGACGCGCTCGGTGTAGCCCCCGAAGCGATCCTGGATGGCCGCCACGGCTCGCGCATCCACGTAGTCCTGCAGAGCGGCCCGGGTGGCGGTGAGCTGCGCCACCTGCATGGCGAGGGCCAGGAGCCCGATCAGGGGAATCATGGCCAGGAGCACGAGGAGCATGGCGGCACCGCCCTCTCGTCGGCGCTTGCCTTCGAGGGGTCTCGGGGTCTCGTGTCTTCGTCTCGTCATGGGGTCTCCTTTCCTCGTGTCCGTCGGCGGGATCTGCCGCGCTCAGCCCTTGGCGAACATCCCGAACATGCGGATGGCCGCGGGGCCGAGGATCACCAGCAGCGTGGCGGGGAAGATGAACATGGCGGCGGGGATGATCATCTTGACCGCGGCCTTGTGGGCCATCTCCTCCGCTCGTTGGATGCGCTCCCGGCGCATGCCCTCGGTGTGAACGCGCAGCGCGTCGCCCACGCCCGTGCCGAAGCGCTCGCTCTGCACCAGCATGGCGACCAGGGCCTTCACCTCTTCGATGCCCACGCGCTCGGAGAAGGCCTCGAGGGCCTCTGCGCTCGACTTGCCCGCCTGCATCTCGCGGGTCACGAGTCGCAGCTCCTCGCAGAGCGGCGGATTGGTGCGCACCAGCTCCCGGGCCACTCGCGCAAGGGCGCCGCCCAGGGCGAGGCCCGCCTCCAGGCAGACGAGGAGCAGGTCGAGGGCATCGGGCAGGCCGCGGCGGATCGCGGTCTGACGGGCCTGGCGCTTCTGGTCCAGCCACAGGCCCGGGCCCAGATAGCCGCCGATGCCGAAGAGGGCGCAGGCCACCCAGCGCTGGCCGAAGGGGATGCCCAGCAAGGGCCCGGCCAGAAGGGTCAGTGCGACGAGCACCACCGGTGCGGCGAGGCGGCCGCCGAGGAACAGGACGAGGGCTCGCTCGTCCCGGTGCCCGGCCTGCACCAGGCGCGTGCGCGCCTCGTCGGAGCCGCCCCCGGTGACCCGGGCCAGGGGCGCCAGCCACTGCTCGAGCTGGCCCAGCAAGGTGTCGCCCGGTTCGAGGGCCTGCGCGGCGCCACCCGTGGAGCCGTCCAGCCTGGCCAAGCGGCGTTCGAGGGGCGACCGCAACACCAGCAGGCCCACCGCCAGGGCCAGCAGCGAGCCGGTCAGGAATGCGAGAAGAGAGAGGAAGAGCATGGGACTCCTAGGCCTCCACCCGGGCGAGGCGCCGGCAGAGGATGAAGCCGATGGAGATCGAGATCACGAGGGCGCTGCTGAGCAGCCGGCCGCCGGCGTCCTCCCAGAGCAGGGACACGTACCCCGGATCGAAGAGGTAGATCATCCCCGCGATCGCAAAGGGCAGGCCGGCCAGGATGTTGGCCGACATGCGGCTCTGGCTGGTCAGTGCCCGGACCTTGCCGCCGAAGAGCATGCGCTCGCGCACCACGTCGCCCATGTTGTCGAGGATCTCGGCGAGGTTGCCGCCCGTCTCGAGCTGGACGAGAACGGCGGTCGTGAACACAGCGAGGTCCGTGGCATCGAGCCGGTCCTGGAGATTGGCGATGGCCGTACCGGTCTCCAGGCCCATCGAGATCTCCTTGGCGACCAATGCGAACTCGGTGCCGACGGGGTCGCCCAGGGACTCGCCCACCATCTGCAGACCCGAGGTCAGGCCGTGGCCCGCGCGCAGGGCACGCGAGAAGAGCGCCAGGGCCTGGGGGAATTGATCGTCGAAGGCGCGCATGCGCTTCGTCTTCTTCTGCCAGACGACCAGCCAGGGAAGGGCGCCGAGCCCGATCAGGAGCGGGACGCCCGTGGCGGCCGTCAAGAACAGGCCCAGGCCGAGCAGACCCGCGCTGGCGACCACGAAGCTCGAGAGCGTGAGGGGTCGCCCGGCCCGGTAGAGCAGGAGGTCGATGCTGCGCAGGACCTGGAGGCGTTGGGCCGCCTCGGAGAGGACCGAGCTCAGATCGCTCTGGGTCTCGAGCAGGCCGGCGTCGACCAGGGCGTCGGGCCCCGAGCCCTCCTGCTCGCGCAGGGCCCGGCGAACGCGCTCGACGGCCCGCTGGCGCCGCTGCTCCTCGCGGCCGTGGACGGCAAGTGCCACGCCGGCCACCAGGAGGAAGACCGTGAGTCCGATCAGGTTCGAGAGCACGGCTGGATCCCTCATCCCAGGTCCGTCCCGCCGGACGCGGGTGGCTTGAAGAGCTCGTCGGGCAGCTCGATGCCCTCCTGCTCCAGCTTCTCCATGAAGCGGGGGCGCACCCCGGTCGGGACGAGACGCGCCAGGACGGTGCCGTCCTCGGACACGCCGTCCCTCTCCAGGGTGAAGATCTCCTGCATCGTCATCACCTCGCCTTCGAGGCCGACGATCTCCTGGACGCTCGTGACCTTCCGGCTGCCGTCGGAGAGGCGCTGCTGCTGGATCACGATGTCGATGGCCGAGGCGATCTGGGCGCGCACGGCCATGCGGGGCAGCTCGATCCCGGACATGGCGACCATGACCTCGAGGCGCGAGAGCGCGTCCCGCGGCGTGTTGGCGTGCACCGTGGTCAGCGAGCCGTCGTGGCCGGTGTTCATCGCCTGGAGCATGTCCAGGGCCTCGCCGGCACGGCACTCCCCCACGATGATGCGGTCGGGCCGCATCCGCAGGGTGTTGACCAGGAGCTCGCGCTGGCCGATCTGGCCGCGCCCCTCGAGGTTGGCGGGGCGCGTCTCGAGCCGGACCACGTGCTCCTGCCGGAGCTGCAGCTCCGCCGAGTCCTCGATCGTGACGATCCGCTCGTCCTCGGGGATGAAGCTCGACAGGATGTTCAACAGGGTGGTCTTGCCCGATCCGGTCCCGCCCGAGACCACGATGTTGAGAGCGAGGAGCACGGCCGCGCGCAGGGTCGCTACGAGCTCGGGCGTCATCGATCCCAGTCGGATCATGTCCTCGTGGTCCAGCTTGTCCGCGGTGAAGCGGCGGATCGACATCGAGGGTCCGTCCAGGGCCAGTGGCGCGATGATCGCGTTCCCCCGAGAGCCGTCCTCCAGGCGCGCATCGACCATGGGGCTGGACTCATCGATGCGTCGACCGATCAGCGAGACGACCCGCTCGATGATGCGCAGGAGGTGGGCATCGTCCCGGAAGCGGGCATGGGTGAGCTCGAGCTTGCCGGCTCGCTCGACGTAGATCTGCTTCGGACCATTCACCAGGATGTCGTTGACGGAGGGGTCGCGGAGCAGGGGCTCGATGGGTCCGAGGCCGAAGACCTCGTCCTTGATCTCGCGCAGCAGCCGCTGGCGCTCCTCCTTGGTGAGGGCCACGCCCTCCTCGGCGAGGATCTTCTGGGTCGCAGCGACGACCTCTTCGCCGTTCGTCTCCTCGTTCATCTCGTCGGCGCGGGCCAGGTCGAGCACCTCGAAGAGACGGGTGTGGATCCGGAACTTCAGCTCCTGGAGCTTGTCGTTCTTGCGCGGGGGCTTCTGGGCGCGCCTCTGCTCGAGGGAGATCGGCGCGGCCTTGGCGGCGGATGCCCGGCCCGCGGCCCGCTTCTCCGCCTGCCCAGAACGGGGCTTCGCGGTGGCCACGGCCGGCACCTCGGCAGGGGCCGCGCTGGGCACCGGCTTCGCGGGGGCCGCCGGGGGGTCGACCGCAACCGTTGCGTTCTGCTTCTTCAGGCGTTGGCCAAGCGACATCGGATCTCCTCCACGTAGCTGCGCAAGCGGCCCAGCAGGTCACTCGGCTCGGGTTCCTGGCTCTCGCCCTCCGCGGGGCGGCCACGCAGTGCGTTGCACAAGGCGTCGGCGGCCTGGGCGATCTCGCCGCGCGCGGTCCGCGCCGTCAACGGGCAGCCCTTCTCGACGCTCGCGACCAGCGCCGCGTCGCTGGGCAGCGAGGCGACCGCCTCGAGCCCTGCAGCCGCGAGGCCGTCGTCGCTGAAGAGACCCCCGGCGCGGGCCCGGTTGACGACGAGCTGGATGCGCTCCTCCGAGACACCGAGCTCCGCGAGCAGCGCCAGATGCTGGCGTGCCCGGGTCACGGAGGCGAGCTCGGGCGTGGTCACGAGCACGATCTGCTCGGACCAATCGAGGGCATGGAGAGACACCTCGTCCGTGAGTCGGGGCAGGTCGACCACGACCCAATCGAAGTCCTGTCTCAGCAATCGGCAGGTCTTCTCGAGGTGTGTCGACTCGATGCCCTCGGCCTCCTCGGGATCGACGGGACCCGCAATGAGGTGGATTCCCGAAGCCTCGTGCGGGACGGCCAGGGTCTCGAGGAAGCTCAGGTCCAGCTCCTCCTCTCGCGCCGCGTCGGCAAGGGTGTGGGTGGGTTGCAGGTCGAGGTGGAGGGCCGCGTCACCGAAGTAGGCCTTGCCCTCCACCAGGGCGACGCGGTCGCCGCCGCGCGCCAGGGTGGCCGCCGTCTCGCAGGCCACGGTGGTGGTCCCGACACCACCCTTTGCGCCCAGCACGGCCACGATGCGGCCTCCGGGCCCCGGAGCGTTGGCCGCCTCCGCGAGCAGCGCGCCTGCGACGCGATCGAGCTCCGCGTCGAGGACGTGGTTGGGGAAGTAGGCGCGTGCGCCCGCCCGCATGGCCCGGAGGATCAAGGCCGGCGTCTCGGGGCCGCCGGTCAGGATGGCGGGTCGCGGCTCCGGATTCGCCGCCATCCAATCCAGGATCTTCTCAGCGTGCGCGTCCAGGTCGAGGTAGAGGGCCAGGCCCGGCGTGCGCCGGAGCAGGCTCTGGACCTCCTCGACCTGCTGGACCGGCGCGAGGGGCCGCAGCACACCCGTTTCGGTGAGCCGGGCTTCCAGGGCCTGTTGGCGGACCGGATCCTGGGAGAGGATGGCGATGGGGAGCTTCGCGGTCATGGCGGGTTCTCCTGCTGGCGCTTCGGGCTATTGGCCCAGCTGTTCCGAGACCGTGGATCGATCGACGCGGTGGTCCTGCACCGGCGTGCTGCGGCGCTCGTGGTAGCTGGTCGTGACGTGGTCGGCGCTCGTCGCCGAGAGTCCCTCGACCGGGCTGGGGTCGGCGCCCGCGTCCGGGTTCTCGATCTGGTTGCGGGTGAGGGTCCGGTAGGACTCACCCCAGTGCCGATCGACGTGGCTGGCGCAGCCAGCGCTCAGTCCGCCGAGCAGCAGCAGGGCGGCGAGGTTTCGAAGGGTCATCTCACTCCTCCTCGTGGCCGGCATCGGCCGTGTCGTGGGGATGGGCATGGGACGCGAAGGCCTCGTCCCGACCGAGCAGGAAGAACTCGGCGTCGCCCGGCTCTCGATAGGCGTCGGTGGGCAGCGGGCGCTCGCCCGCGTCCAGGGGCTTCACCAGGTGCGGAGTGACGAGGATCATCAGCTCCGTCTCCGCCTTCTGGTAGTCCTGGCTGCGGAAGAGCGCGCCGAGGACGGGCACGTCTCCGAGCCACGGCACCTTGCGCGCCATGTTGCGGGTGCGGTCCTGGAGAAGGCCCGCGATCACGAAGCTCTGGCCGTCGGCGAGCTCCACCGCGGTGGACACGCGACGGGTCGTGAAGCCCGGCACGGCCGTGCCCAGCACCTCGACGCCGATCGTCGGGTCGGGCTCGCTGACCTCGGGCGTGACCTCGAGGTGGATCCGGTCGGCGGACAGGACCGTCGGCACGAAGTCGACGCCGACCCCGAACTGCTTGAACTCGATGCTGACCTGCCCGAAGGTGCCGCCGGGCACCGGCACGGGCACCTCGCCGCCCGCCAGGAAGCTGGCGCGCTCGCCGCTGCGGGCCACCAGCGTGGGCTCTGCGAGGATCTTGGCCAACCCGTTCTCCTTGGCCAGGCGCAGGAAGCTGTCGACGGTCGAGCCACCGGCACTCTGGTAGCTGCCGAAGAGGTCGGCACCGTCGTTGCCGGCCAGGCCGTTCGCGATCAGGCCGTCGGGGGCGAGGGCGGCCCCGCCGCCCAGCAGGCTGCCGAAGACGAAGCCCTTTGCGCCCGCCTGGAGGGCGGCGCGGTAGTTCACCTCGAGCTCGCGACCGACGCTCTTGTCCATCTCGGCCATCGTCACCTCGAGCATCACCTGGTGGTTCCCGGCCACGTCGATCAGGTTGACGACGGCGTACTCCTCGGTGCCCATGAAGGCCTTGGCGAGTTGCTCGGCGCGGTCCCGGTCGTCGAGCTGGGCGACCGTTCCGCGCAGCACGATCGTCTCGGGTCCGGCCATCTCGACCCAGAGATCCGGGCTCCCGACGAGCTCGCGGAGCTTGATCTCCACCTGGCTCCGCGTGGCCCCGACGAAGACGTCCACCGCGGCCTGAAGTGTGCCCCGGTCATCCCAGAGCAGCAGGTTGGTGCTGCCCGGAGCCAGGGCGACGACCTGCACGGTGCGGGTGTCGATCATCACCAGGTTGGCGGTCTTCGGGTCGGCCACCGCGATCCGCTCCAGATCGAAGTCCGTCTCGAGCACGAGGGACTTCCCGCGCTCGAGCTCGACCCTGGGAAGCAGCGCCGCCGGCTGGCCGGCGGGGATGTGGATGGAGCGCCGTCCGTTGGGGATCAGCTCCACGGGGGTGGGTGCGACACCGATGCCGCCCATCGAGACCAGCGCGTGGACCGAGGGCACCGCGAGGCCGAGAACGAGCGCGGCGGCAAGGATCCAGGCCCACGGCCTGTGACCCACCTGGGCCAGGATTCGTTCGAGAGTCGTCATGGCTAGAACCTCACCTCGTGCACGTCGGTGCCCAGGAGCATCTGGACACCGCGCGCGGTTTCTTCGTCATCACCCTGGCCGCGCAGGGCCAGCTTGATCCGGCCACCCTGCTCGGCCGTCGCCAGGCCGGCGACCTCGGCCGATTCGATCTCCAGGGTCACGACCTTGATCTCCTCGTCCGGGCCGCCCTCGTTGCGCACGACGCGCTCGTCGACGGCGAGGACCCGGACGTTCTCGAGCACGGCACGGCTGCGGCTCTCGTGGACGCGCTCCTCGCCGCTGCCGCTGCTGTGCTTGCGGGTGGCGAAGACGTCGACACGGGAGCCGGGCTGCAGGAACCCGGCGACGCCGATCACCTGGTCGACCTTGACCGAGACCGCGCGCATCTCCGCGCCGATCACGGCGTCCATGCCGGCACCCTTGCCCTCGGGGAGCAGGGCGGAGGCGAGGATCGGCTCGCCCGCGGCGATCGTGCGGGCCAGCACGCGGCCCTGCAACGCTGCCGCGTTTGCTAGGACACCGTCGGGTGCGAGCGCTCGCGGCCATTGGGCCACGCGGGTCGGGGCGGCCGAGGTGGCCATCCCCAGCGGCAGCTCCTCGGCGGCCATGAGCACGGGAACGGTGGCGATGGGCGTGGCCTGCTGCTCGATCACGTTGCGGGCGATGCCGGTCGTTGCGAGCCCGCACAATGCGGCGAGGGCCAGGAAGATCTTCGCTCTGCGGTCCATGTCGGTTCTCCGCTCTAGTTGAAGTCGCGCCTGATGTCGCTGACGACGATCGGAAGGTTCAAGGGAAATGCGGTGTCGGGGAGGAGGTTCGAGAGCACGCGCATCCGGTGTGCGAACTCGAGCTGCACGGTGACGAGCCCTTCGGGATCGTCTCCGCACAGGTTGGCGACGCCGCGCGGGTAGGTGATGGTCGGCGACGTGACGAGCTCGCTCGGCAGGTCGGCCGCCTCGAGCGTGACCAGTGTGGCCGTCTGGACGCGACCGAGAATGGTCGCGTTGCAGTCCGGGTGGAAGTTCGTGGCGACGTCCGCACCCACGCTCACCGCGTTTCGCGCGGCGAAGTAGGACTGGAAGTAGAAGCTGAACTCGATGGTCGCGAAGAGGATCAAGAGCAGGAAGGGAAGGGTCATGGCCGCTTCGACCATCACGCTCCCGCGTTGGCGGCGGAGTCTTCGGTTCAGAGGTTCCATGGGCTCCCCCAGGAGTGGAAGGCGGCCACCGCAAGGACGATGGCCGGGGCGAAGGGAATGCCGGGTGCCCGCGTGGGGGCATCCGGAGATGCGTTTCGACCGCAGTGATCGCTGGTCCAGGCCAGAGCCGAGATCAGACCGCCGGCAAGGAGGGCCCAGGTGACGAGGCCCGGCAACGCCGATGCGCCAAACAGGGCACCCAGCACCATCAGGGCCTTGAGGTCTCCCGCGCCCCAGATTCCGAGCAGGTAGAGAGGCGAGAGCATCCCCAGGGCGGCTGCGGCTCCCGCGAGGGAGGCGAGCAGGCCCCACGCGCCGGACACCCAGCAGGCGTGCAGCAGCACGGCCAGGAGAGCCGTACCCGTCAGGCGGTTCGGAATGCGGAGCTCCCGGAGATCCCCTTCTGCGGCGAGCAGGAGGAAGGCCCCCGTTGCCGTCGCCAGCGACGGCGCGAGGCCGCCGCTGGCGACGAGGAAGGGAGTCCCGAGCAGCGCGGCCGCCCGGGAGGCATCCTCGATCTCGATCGGCACGGATGACACCAGCGTCGTCACTAGGGCGTGATGTAGCCGGCGACCGTGCTGATCACGTTGCCGATGTTGGTGCCGAGCGTGGACCAGGCCCCGAAGGCGACCAGGACGCACACGGCGCAGATCATTCCGTACTCGACGAAGGTGACTCCGTCTTCTTCCCGCACGAAGCGGCGGATCGTTTCGAACATGAGCTTCTCCTATGGGTCCGGCACACGGCCGGGTGTTGATGTCGTTTCGTCGTCCACGGGCTGCGAGGGGTTCAAGGCTTCCATTCGCATTCGCCCGTCTTCGGGAAAGCCCGCGATTCAGCGGACGAAATGCAGGCGAAGCCGCTGGAGCTGGAGCCTCAGGCGGGTCCGGTAGTGCCCAGCCAGGAAGCCCGCGCAGAGCAGGGCGAGCGCGCCCCCGTAGGAACCGGACTCTGCCCTGCGCCCGGGGCCAGAAACGGCCTCGGCCACCCGGACGAGCTGCGGGAAGCGACTGACCAGCGCGCCCCGCGCGCTCTCCACCCCGACCTGGACGTGGTGGGAGGCCCCGTCCAGGTCGGCATCGAACTGCAGCGTGTACCCGATGCGCCGTGGGCGCAGGATGCTCGAAGCCGAAGCTCCGATCTGGTCCAGGTCGCGCAGGATCCCGCCGGAGGCCGATGCGAGGTCCTCGAGATCGGCGCGCCCGCGGGTTCCCCGTCCGGTGTAGGCCACCGGCAGGATGGAGATCTGGGGTCGATCCTGATGGGCCCGCGAGGCGGCCAGGAGATCGGCAGGGTGGGCCTGGCTCCCGTTGTCGCGCCCGTCCGAGAAGAGCACGACGGGTCCGCCCGTGTCGGCGCGGCGAAGCAGATCGATGGCGGCCGCGAGGCCGTCCCACAGGACGGTGGTCATCGCCTGTTCCTCGACGCGGAGCGCTGTCAGGCGCGCGCGCAGCTCGCTGCGCGGTGTGCGGAAGTCGGCGAGCACCTTCACGGTGTCCGAGACGGTGACGACGGCGAGTCGATCGCGGGGGCCGAGATCGGCCTCGAGGGCCAGTGCCAGGCGTCGCACCTCCTCGAGGGGTCGTCCCATCATGGTCCGGCTCGTGTCGATCGCGAGCACGGCCGAGAGGGGATGGCGTTCGCTCGAGAGGAGCTCGCCCCGCAGCTCTCCGGGCAGCTCCTGCTCGTCGAGCCACAGCGACACGTCCACGGTACGCAGGTTGCGAACCGGCTCGCCCTCCGAGTCGACGGCCCGGAAGCGAACCAGGGCGCTGCCGGGCGCTTCGGGGACGAGCTCCACGGCGTCGACCAGGATCTGGGCGACGGGTCGGAGATCGAAGCCGTCCGAAGCGGCGGCGACGCCCAGCAGGACTGCCAAGCAGCCCGCGAAACGGACGATCCTCTGCACGAACCCTGTCATGAGTCCTCCCGAGCGGCCCCGGGTCGCGTCCGGCGCCATGGGGCTGCGTCGTTCGGGAGGGAGGGAGGGTTCAATCAGACGTGGCTGGGGCCTCCAGGAGCTGAAGCTCCCCGGCCAGGCAGGCCGCCAGGAAGCGCGCGACGTAGAGGGTGGTCTCCTCGGCCAGGAGCCCCCGCTCGACGAGATGCCAATAGGACCGATCCGTGAAGGGATCCTCCAGCTCGCGCAGCGCGCGGCGTACCCGGCCCGGCCCGGCGTTGTAGGCCGCGAGCACCAGGAAGAGGGAGTCGCCGCCGAACTCGAGCGCGAGGTCCTGGAGGTGCGCGGCCGCCGCACGGGTCGCGCGATCGGCGTCCAGCCGGTCGTCCCGATCGCGCGTGACGACCAGGCCGTATTCCTGGGCCGTCCCGCGGGTGAACTGCCAGAGGCCCGCGGCACCGACGGGGCTGCGGGCGTCGTGCACGTAGCCGCTCTCGATCAATGCGACGTAGTGGAGCAGGGGAGGCAGGCGCTTCGCTTCGAGCTCCCGTTCGATCATCGGGACCAGCAGCCCCCCGCGCGGCAGCGCGCGCTCCAGGAAGGCGCGTTCTCGCACGAGGGCCACGGCCACCTGTCGGGTGAGGGCCGCGGGGGGTGCCCCGCTTTGGCGCAGCTCCGCCAGGAGCCAGACGAGCCCGGCCTCGAGACAGGGGTCGACCGGTCCCTCGGCCCCGCTGCGGAGGTCGACCTGGCAGGTCGGGCGTCCGGCTTGCGATCCCCGCGGTGGCAGCGCGTCGAAGCGTTGCCGGAGCCTGGAGTCCTCGCCCAGCCGGGCCTCGAGGCGGTCGAGTCCGACCTCGATGGCGCGTTCGCGCTCGACGTCGTCGAGCAGGCCGGCCCGGTACAGGACGCCGACGGCCGATCGCAGGCGGGCCTCGCCCTCGGCCGGGCGTCCGGCGTCGAGCTCGGCTAGACCGGCTCTCGCCTGGGCCTCCGCCTCGATCCAGGCGGCCTCTTCGGCTTCGGAGGGCGCCGACACGTCCCCGCAAGCGAGCGCCAGGCAGACGATGCCCGCGAGGGCGAGCCTTCGGCGGCGCTGCATCAGCCGCTCGGAGGCAGCTCGACCTCCGCCTCCGTGCTCGGTGTCAGCGGCCCGCCCAGCCGCCCCTGGACTTCTGCGCGGGCCCCCTCCGGATAGACGTCGGTGATCCGGAAGCGACCGAGGCGCCGTGTTCCCTCCACCACGTTCCCGCCCATGCCAACCCGCAAGCCGTGCTGGGAGCCGCCGGCGATCTCGAGGGCGACGGTGCCGCCGCTCTCGTCGATCTCCAGCAGGGCGAATCGGCGAAGCCGGAAGGAGAGCAGGCGCGCCTCGATCCGGTACTCGATCGCGGGGCCCGCCTCTTCGCTCCACACCCGGACGAGATAGGGCCCGGGCTCCAGCTGGCGCTGCAAGCGGAGCTTCCCACCCGGCCCCCGCGAGCGCAGGCGGGTCTCGCCGCGGAGCAGCGCCGCCCGGAGGGGGGGCTTCACGCCGCTTTCCGGAGCGGCCTCGGTCTCGATCCCGACGCGCAGGACTCCGCGGCGCTCGATGTCGATGGCGAACCAGTCGCTGCAGTCCCCGCGTCCCTCGGCTCCACAGCGCAGCCGATCCTCGTGCGTCTCCTCCAGATCCAGCCCACGGGCGCCGGAGGGCTCTGCGTCGCGGTCTCCGAGGAAGGGGAGATCCACGGCCAAGAGGCTGCAGCCACCCACCAGCATGGCCAGGGCGACGACCGCGCTCGCCACGAAACCCGGCATCTGCCCTCCTCGTTCTCTCGCCCGACGCCGCGACCCGTCTCGCGTGCGTCGGGTCCGTCGGCTCAGCTGGCCAGGGCCTTCCGACCCTTGTACTCGCAGAAGGCCCCCGGCATGGTGACGCGGACGCGGGGATCCTCGAAGCCCGCGCTCGCGATCGCGGCGACGATCTGCTCCTCGGGGACGCACTGCTCGACGGTGTCCCAGTAGTAGTCCATCAGCAGCTTGGCATCCCGGCTTCCGGTGAAGGCGAGGGTCAGGCCCGGGATCGCCTTCGCCCAGACGAAGCGCGTCAGGGCATGGCCGATGCGGGACTTCGCGACGTGGCCCTCGAGGATCCAGAGCCGGCCGCCCGGCTTGAGCACCCGGTGATACTCACAGAAGGTCGCCTTCAGGTCCGACACGTGGCGAAGGGCGATGCCCATCGTGACGAAGTCGAAGGTGTCGCTCTTGAAGGGCAGCTGCTGGGCGACACCGCGGGTGAGCGGGCCATCGAACTTCTTGCGAGCTTCGCCGAGCATCCCCTCGTTGGGATCGACACCGAAGACCTGCCCGGTGGGTCCGACCTCCTTTGCCGCGCCGCAGGCGACGGCCGCGGTCCCGATCGCCACGTCCAGGACCTTCATCCCCGGCCGCAGCCCGTTCATTCGCAGGGAATAGCGCCGGTAGAGCAGGCCTCCGTTGCCGAAGATCTTCTCGATCGTGTCGTAGTGGTGCGCCGTGCGCTTGAAGAGGGCGTGGACATAGGCACTGCGCTCCGGATCGGAGTCGTAGTAGGTCGTCAGGGTCTGGTGGGGCGGCAGGGCCGGGGGCTGCTCGGGCGGTTGCTCGGTCATCGGGTCTCCTCGGGGGGAGGGTGCCTCTTTGGGTCGCCCGACGCGAGGCCCCGATCTGCCACAATGCGGGGTCTCCCACCACATATCCTCGTGCTTCGATCCATCGCCCGACGATCCGGAAGACTCGCTCCGTTCCCGGTCCTGCTTCTGATGGCGGCCTGCCTGGTCCGCCCCGCCGCGGCCCTCACCGTCGTCGATCCCGGCCAGACCCCCTTCGTCATCCAGGGCATCGGCACCCCCGAGCTCTCGGGCTGGTCCCACGTGGGGGGAGGGGAGTTCCTGGCCGTCGCCGACTCCGGGGGGACCCTGCACCGTCTCCAGGTGGCGCTCGACCCGAGCACGGCCTTCGTCACGGGGGTGACCGGGTCGGCTCCGGTGGCCCTGGCCGGCGGGGTCGATCTCGAGGGAGCGGCCTGGCGCGCGTCCAGCGGCACCCTCTTCGTCTCGGATGAGGTCGGCCCGGCCGTGCAGGAGGTTGATCCGCTGACCGGGGCCATCGTGGGTGGGCTCGGCGTGCCCTCGATCTACGGCTCCGCCGTCTTCAACCGCAGCCTCGAATCCCTCACCCTGGCGCCCGACGAGTCGGCCTTCTGGATCGCCAACGAGACGGCGCTCCTGCCCGACGGGCCGGACGCATCGCCGGCAGGTGGCACCCTGGTGCGCCTTCAGCGCTTCGACGCCTCCGGGGCGCCGAACGGGCAGTGGGCCTACCTGAGCGAGCCGGGCCTGCTGGTCGGCGTCGTCGAGCTGGTGGCCCTGCCCACCGGCGATCTGCTCGTGCTGGAGCGCGCGCTCGGCATCCAGGGCTTCGAGGCGCGCCTGTTCGCGGTCGACTTCGCCGGGGCGACGGAGACCAGCGCCCTCCCTTCCCTGGCCGCGGGTGGGGTGCAGCCCGTGACCAAGTCCCTGTTGTGGACCCGTCCGACGATCCTGAACGTCGAGGCGATCAGCCTCGGCCCCAACCTCTCGGGGGGCGACCTGAGCCTGCTCCTCACCTCGGACGGCGCCGGAAGCGTCGAGCCCGTGACCTTCGCGCTTCGCCTGCTCGTTCCGGAGCCGGGGCTCCTCTTGCCTGCTCTCGCCGGGCTCTTTCTGGCTCGGCGGCGCCTGACCTAGAGCCTTGGAGGCAACCCGGATATCGTTCCGGCGGGGCCGAGTGGAGACGCCATGTCGCAGCACTCCTTGGAGACCGTGGACCGCGGGCTGGCGGACGCCTTCTACCAGGGGGCCGCCTCGGAGTTCCTGGATCTGTTCCAGGGCGGCGACTACAGCGAGAGCTGGCAGCTTGCGGAGGCCTCGGGACTGACGGACCTGCAGCTCGTCGATCGGCTGGTCGGCCTCGGCATCCGGCCCTCGACCCTGACGGCGCTCGCCCTGGTGCCGCTGATCGAGGTGGCCTGGGCCGACGGGCACATGGATGCCAAGGAGCGCGAAGCGATCCTGGCCGGAGCGCGGGCGACCGGGCTCGAGCCCGAGTCGCCGAGCTATCGCCTGCTGCGCATCTGGACGCGCGAGCGTCCGGCGCCGGCCCTCGTGGAGGCCTGGCAGGACTTCGTCCGCGAGACGGTCGGCGAGCTGTCCGAGGGCGAGCGGGAGCAGTTCCGCGCCCGGCTGATGGAGCGGGCCACGGACGTGGCGTCCGCCGCCGGCGGGATCCTGGGCCTCACCTCCAAGATCTCCCGCAGCGAGCGCCGGGTGCTGGCGGAGCTGGACCGCAGCTTCGAGAGCTAGCCGGCCGATGTGCACCAAGGTCCCCAGCTGGTTCGACCCTCGAGCAGGGCTCTTCGGCGCCCTGCTCATGGGGAGCCTGGTGGCCGCCATCAACGTGTCCCATGGTGCGACGGCCGCAGCGACCTCCGCCGGAAAGCAGGCCGTCTACACCTTCTTCTTCGGCGGCCTGATCGTGCAGGTCTGCTCCCGCCTGGCCTCCCGCGAGGGAGGGCGCCTCGCGGTGGTCGGCACTGCGATCGCGGTTCCCTCGCTCATCACCATCGTCCTCATCTACCTGGTGCACAGCCTGCGCGGCACCCCCGAGCCGCTGCTCTCGACGGCCGGGGTCGCGACCCTCGCCATTCCCTCCTTCTCGGTGTGGGCCTGGCGGATCCGCGCCAGCGCGGAGGAGGGCCCCTCGAGCCCCTAGAGCCCGCCGGGTGCGCCGAGCCGGCGGTCTGGAGCCTGCCTGGCGGGCACGGGCCAAGGGGGGCGCCGGGGCTACCCCGGTTCGCGCTGGCCTACGACCCCGGAGGCCCGAAGCGCGGCCAGCTGGTCGGCCTGGAGGTCGAGCTCCGCACGGAGAACCTCTTCGCTGTGCTCGCCGAGCAGGGGCGCTCGCTGCATCTCGACCGGACTCTCCGACATGCGGGGTGCGCAGCCGAGCAGCCGCACCTCGCCGCGCTCCGGGTGCTCGACCTTCTCGATGAAGCCCCTCGCCAGCAGGTGTGGGTCCTCGTGCAGATCCTTCGTGTCGAGGATGGCGGAGCAGGGCACGCCGGCCTTGGCCAGGGTCTCCATGACCTCGTACTTGGTGCGCTCTGCGGTCCAGGCTCCGATCTCCTCCCGGAGCGCCTCTCCGTTCTCGACCCGGCCTTCCGGGGCCTCGAAGCGCGGGTCCACGAGCAGGTCCAGGCGCTCCATCGCCATGCAGAGATGGTCCCAGTGCCGGTTCGTCACGGTGATCAGGTAGGCATGGTCGTTCGGGCCGAAGGGCTTGCACGCGTAGAGCCCCGTCGGCGCGGCGCCCATGGCGTTGCCGATGCGTGGCACGGCCTGGGCCCCGAAGTCGGAGGCGAAGGCGGTGCGCGTGCGCATGTAGTAGGTCATCGCCTCCTGCATCGAGATCTCGATGTGTTGACCCCGGCCGGTGCGATGGCGCTGGACCACGGCCGCCAGGAGTGCCACGGCCATCTGGACGCCGGTACCGGAGTCGGCGGTGGTCGGGCCCGGCAGCATCGGCGGGCCGTCGAAGTCGCCCGTCACCGAGAAGGCCCCGGCGGCGGCCTGGGCGATCATGTCGTAGCTCTTGAAGTCCGCGTAGGGCCCCGAGCTGCCGAAGCCCTTGATCTGCGCATAGATCAGGCCGGGGTGCAGGGCCTTCAGGGTCTCGTACTCGAGATCGAGGCGCTCCACCACGCCCGGCCCGTAGTTCTCGATGAAGATGTCGAAGCGGGGCACGAGGCGCAGCAGCAGCTCACGGCCCTCGGGCTTGGCCAGGTCGAGGGCGAGGCTGCGCTTGTTCGTGTTCCAGTTGCAGAAGTAGGGTGCGTAGTCTCCCCCGACGACCAGGGTGCGGCCGGGGTCGCCGTGCCGGGGAGCCTCGATCTTGACGACGTCGGCGCCGAGCCAGCCGAGCATCTGCGTGCACGAGGTACCGGCCTCGTACTGGGTCATGTCGAGGATGCGAAGGCCATCGAGTGCGGGCATGGGTTCTCCTCCGGCCGAGCCTCAACCGCCCGCCACGGGCGGGAACAGGTCGATGCACTCGGTACTGGTCAAACGGGTCTGCTCCCGGTCGGGAAGCCAGCGCAGGTTGCGTCCATCGATGAACACGTTGACGCGGCGGCCCAGGCGGCCCTCCGCGTCGAAGAGGTGCTCTCCCAGCTCCGGCCAGCGAAGCACGAGCTCTTCGGCCAGTGCCTGCACGGTGCTCCCCGGGCCGACCTGCAGGTCCACGGTCTTCTGGCCGACGATCTCGCGGAGGGTGGCGAAGAGAGAGACGTGCACGCGGGCCTCAGAGGATCCCCAGCTCACGGAGCTTGGCCTCCGGGGCGACCCCCTCGACCCATCCGCGCTCGCGATAGTACTCCTCGAGCATGGGGGCGAGCTCGCTGACCTCTCCCTTCGAGCCGGCCAGGGTCGAGGGCTCCTCGAGGAAGCGCGCCGGCAGGTCGTCCGAGCCCTCGCGGAAGCCGGCCCGGTTGTTGTAGTGGCGCTCCAGGTTGTAGATGCGCTCGCCGGTCAGGGCGACGTCGTCGGGACCGAAGGCCTCGCCCAAGGCGATCGCGTACTGCAGGGCATACTCCTCCGCGGTCTCGGCAAAAGCGCTGAACTTGCACAGGTCGAGACTGTCCGAGAAGGCATGGAGATCCTGGAAGGCCTTCACGAGGGCCCCCTTGCCCTGCCAGGCCAGGGGGTCGGCGTCGATCGGCAGCACGCCCGTCTCGGCGCCGGCCGTGTAGGCGCGCAGGTGGCAGGCGCCCCGGTTGCTGGTGGCGTAGCCCAGGCCCATCCCCTTGAGACCCCGCGGATCGTAGGCCGGGATGGCCTGGCCCTTCACCGCCATCGCGAGCTCGGGGTGACCGATCTCCTGGCCCGCGCGGGCCGGTCCCTCGGCGAGGAGGTTGCCGAGCGGTGTGCTGCGCCGACCGATCTCCTCGACGAGGGCGACCATCGCGGAGGCGTCGCCCCACTCGAGGCCATCGTCCTTGACCCAGCTCTTTTCCGTGGCCTCCATGTACAGGGAGAGGGCGTTGCCGAGCTCGATCGGGTCCATGCCGAGGTCGTTGCACTGGTCGATCATCTTGGCGATCGAGGCGATGTCGTCGTTGTCGCAGTTCGCGCCCAGCGACCAGGCGGGCTCGTACTCGACGCTCTCCATGCGCAGGCCCGCGTAGGGCCCCTCCTCGATCTCGACCTCCTTCTTGCAGGCCACCGGGCAGGCGTGGCAGGTGGGATCGCCCACGAGGATGCTCTCCTGCACGAACTCGCCGCTGATCTTCTCGGCCCTCTCGCCGAAGGCCGTGAGCTGGCTGTTGCGGGTGGGAAGGGCGCCCATGGTGTTGGCCACGTTCATCAGCACGTTCGTGCCATAGACCGAGAGCCCGCCCTTCTTGGGGCTGGTGATGTGCGCCTCGTCGCGAATCCGGTCGAGCACCTTGCGCCGGGCGTCCTTCCAGGCTTCGGGATCCTCTACCGTGCTCGTTCTTCGAGGCGCGCGGACGACGATGGCCTTCAGGTTCTTGCTCCCGGCGACGGCGCCGGTGCCGCCCCTGCCGAAGGCGCGGTCGTCCTCATTCAGCCACGCGGCGAAGCGCACCTGCTCTTCTCCCGCGGGGCCGATCGCGCACACCGAGAGGTCCTTCGCGCCGTAGCGCTCCTGGAAGAACTTCACCGTGTCGTGGATCCCCTGGCCCCACACGGCGGAGGCGTCGCGCAGCTCGAGCCGCCCATCCTCGAGGAAGGCATAGACCGGCTTCGGAGCCCGACCGTCGAAGACGAGACCATCGAAGCCCGCCCAACGCACGCGCGCTGCGGTCCAGCCGCCCTGGTGGCTGTCCGTGACCGTGCCGGTGAGGGGCGACTTCGTCACACAGGCCCAGCGGCCGCTCATGCTGGCTTCCGATCCGGAGAGAGGCCCGTTCATGAAGCAGAGCTGGTTCTCGGGCGAGAGGGGATCCACCTCCGGACCGTTCTCGAGCAGGTAGCGCACGCCCAACCCCCGCCCGCCGATGTACTTCTCCACCCAGTCACGAGGTGCGGGCCGCATCTCCACGGCACCGGTGGCCAGGTCGACGTGGGCCACGGCCTCACCGAAGGTTCGCGCGTCCATGGGGATCCTCCTAC
This sequence comes from Deltaproteobacteria bacterium, assembly GCA_002687015.1. Taxonomy (GTDB): domain Bacteria; phylum Myxococcota_A; class UBA9160; order UBA9160; family UBA6930. The sequence continues at coordinate 498 of NYZB01000268.1, read as the reverse complement.
CCAGAGGATAGGGCCTTCGCAGCCCTCGGGAGGAAGTGAGCCGCTAGTCTCTCGAAACCAGGGAGCCGCGCCCGCCCCGAAGGAGCCCATGTCCGACTTCTCGCTCACCATCGCAGGCCAGGCCGCGCCTACCCTGGCGACCCTGGACGTCATCAACCCGGCCACCGGCAAGGTCTTCGCCCAATGCCCGGATGCCAGCCGTGGCCAGCTCGACGCGACCCTGGAATCGGCCCAGGAGGCCTTTCGCGCCTGGCGCGCGGACCCGGGCGCCCGTCGGGCCGCGCTGGTCAAGGCCGGCGAGGCCCTGCAAGCCGCGGCGGCCTCGATCGGCCGCGTCCTCACCCAGGACGTAGCGAAGTAAAGCGCAGGCAGGCTCGCAGGCCGCTGGGCCAGGTCGCCTGCGGCGCAAGCCGCGGAGGCGACACTGCGTCCACGCAACGCCGGAAGCAGGGCGTCCCGGCCGAGCCATGAGCGTAGGGTGCCCGCCGCCCCGCGATC
>NYZB01000267.1 GCA_002687015.1 Deltaproteobacteria bacterium | reverse complement strand
GCATCGGCGGGAGCTTCGGCGGCGGGAACATGTTCCAATCGAACCAGTCCTTCGCCCAGTTCGCCAGCGTCGTACCCGCGCTCGGTGGTCTCGGGGGCTCCATCCTCTTCGGTGGAGGCCTGGCCGTCCTGGTCGGCCTCGTGATCGTGGGCGGCATCAAGCGGATCGGAGAGGTCGCGGGCTTCCTCGTGCCGATCATGTGCACGATCTACGTGTTGACGGGGCTGGTGATCCTGGGCACCCATGCCGGAGACCTGGGCGCGGGTCTGGCCACGATCGTGCGCGAAGCCTTCGCCCCGACCGCCGCCGCCGGCGGGCTGGTGGGCGCCATCATCCAGGGTTTCCGACGCGCGGCCTTCTCGAACGAGGCGGGCACCGGCTCGGCCTCGATCGCCCACTCGGCCGCATCGACGAAGGAGCCGGTACGCGAGGGCCTGGTCGCCCTGCTCGAGCCCTTCATCGACACGATCGTGGTGTGCACGATGACCGGGCTCGTCATCGTGGTCACCGGCGCCCACCTGCAGGAGGGCCTCTCCGGGATCACCATGACCTCCTACGCCTTCGAGACCGTCTTTCCGTGGTTCAAGTACGTGCTGTCACTCACCGCCATCCTGTTCGCCTTCAGCACGATGATCTCGTGGAGCTACTACGGCGAGCAGTGCTGGGCCCAGCTCTTCGGAATGCGCTCGATCCTGGGCTACAAGGCGATCTTCCTCGGGTTCGCCTGGCTCGGCGCGATCTTCCAGGCCCAGGCCGTCCTCGATTTCGGTGACCTGATGATCCTGGGCATGGCCTTCCCGAACATCATCGGGGTGCTGATGCTCTCGGGCAAGATCAAGGAAGACCTCGACGACTATCTCGCACGCCTGCGCAGCGGCGAGATCCGACCCACCCGCTGACCGCGCGGCGCCGACCGGGGGTCAGCTTGTCTGGTGGGCGCCTCCGCCTTCGGCGGTGGCGTCGTCGCGTGTGGCTCGCTCGCGGTCGAGCGGCGGGCGGAAGTCGAACTCCCCCTTCCGCACGGCGCATTCGGGCGTCATGCAGCCCTTGCAGTGGTGGGGCCTGCAGGGGTCGAAGTGGACGACCACATCTCCGCCGCGCACGTGCGGGCCGAGAGCCAGCTCCACGTCGTCGTGGATCCCGTGCAGGCGCGCGGCGTCGTAGTAGCGGGGGACGACCAGGTGGAGGTCGGTGTGCACGTCGGCGCCGGATCGCCAGGCGCGCAGGCCGTGCACGTCGACCCAGGCGGGCGCCCGCGCACTCTCGAGGCTCTGGGCCAGGAGCTCGAGGAGCTCGTCATCGGCCGCATCCATCAGGCCGTGAACGGCATTGCGGGCGATCAGCCAGCCCTCGCGCAGCAGGTGGGCGGCGATCGCGAGGGCGACCAGTGGGTCGAGCACGGCCCACCCGGTCGCCCACACCGCGGCCATCCCGGCGATCACCCCGACGCTGGTCCAGACGTCCGCGAGGACGTGGCGGCCGTCCGCGACGAGAGCGGGCGAGGCGGTTCGCTGGCCCGTGCGCAGCAGGTACAGGCCCAGGCCGGCGTTGAGTGCGCTCATGGCCACGACGATCGCGAGGCCCAGGTCGAGCTGCCGCGGCAGCGAGCCGGCGACGAGGGCGCGAACGGCCTCGATGGCGATCAGGACCGCAGCCACGGCGATCAGGGTTCCCTCGATCCCGGCGGAGAAGTACTCGACCTTTCCGTGGCCGTAGGGGTGGTCCGCGTCGGCCGGCCGCGAGGCTACGTAGAGACTGCCGAGCAGCATCGCGGCGGCGGCCACGTTGACCACCGACTCCATCGCGTCGGCGAAGACGGCGGCCGAGCCCGTCACCGCCCAGGCGCTGAACTTGCCGGTCAGGACGGCACCGCCCACGAGCGCCGAGGCCCAGCCGGCGCGCAATCGCTCTCCCCGATCGGCGGTCATCGGCGGAGAGGCTAGCGACGTCGACGCGCGGCGGGCGAAATCGAATCTGGTGTTCAGTTTCGCTCGCTGCCGCTCGTCGCCCGCGCTCCGGCCACCGGCCGAGCTCGCCGACCTCAGCCGGCGACTGCCGTCTTCGACCGGCCCCGCGGGATGCGCTACCGATGGCGATCGCAGGGACGCAGGCAGCCCGGAGGAAGCCCATGGCCGAGAACGACGAGCTCCGTGACAAGGCCCTCGAGGTGATGGTCCAGCTCTTCGGCGGCGGCGTGAAGGGCGAGGCGATGCCGGCCCGGGAGCTGGCGCCCGAGTTCTTCGAGCTGGCCAGCACCTTCTGCTTCGGCGGTTTCTGGGCGCGCCCCGGCCTCGACCTGCGCAGTCGAAGCCTGTGCACGGTGGCGCAGCTGGCCGCGCTCGGACGAAGCGACGAGCTCAAGATCCACCTCCAGGGTGCCCTGAACCTCGGCGTGAGCCGCGAGGAGCTCCTGGAGGTACTGATGCAGACCTCGCAGTACACCGGGATCCCCGCAGCGGTGGCGGCACTGAATGCCGCCGCCGAGGTGCTCGCACCGGCCTGAAGGGCGCTGCCCGGACCGATTGACCTCGCTCCAGCGCCGTGGTACACCGCGGACTCGGAGGCGTGACCATGGCAGGCAACAACGACTTCTGCGGCCCCATCATCCCCGCTGTCGGCGATGGAATGAGCGTCGCGTCGCGCCTCCTGCCGGAGCTCCGGGCCGAAAGGCCGAGGCGCCCCTAGATCCGGGCCCCACAGCCCTGGATCGCAGCCGGCCTTCGAGACCCTCGGAGGCCGCGACCTCCGGTAGAGAGCGGCGGCGCCAGCGGCCCGCAGCCTCTCCCCTTTCCGCGTCTGGAGTCCGGACCCTTGTCCACCCAACCCACGGAACCCTTCGAGCACGACCGCTTCTCGTCCAGCGAGACCGAAGCCGCCGGCCCCGTGCCCTCGGCCACGCCCGGGGGGATTCGCGAGGTCTTCGTACTCGCCCTCCCCGTCATCCTCACGCAGATCTCCGTCACCGCCATGCAGACGGTGGACAGCGCCTTCGTCGGCAGCCTGGGGGCCACCGAGCTGGCCTCGGTCGGCTTCGGGGGCGTCTGGGTGTGGACCGCGATCTGCTTCTTCATCGGCCTGACCAGCGCCGTGCAGACCTTCGTCGCCCAACACCACGGCGCCGGCCAGGTCGAGACCTGCGGCGACTGGTCGTGGCAGGGGATCTACGCAGCCGTGCCTCTCGCGGGGCTGATGGCCCTCGTTCTCTTCCTGGGGGTAGCGCCCCTGATGGAGCTGCTGCGCCCCTCCGATGCCATGAAGCCGATGGTGGTGGACTACGTCTCGGCGCGCTCCCTGGGCGCCATGGGGCTCACGGTCGCCGTCGCCCTCTCCTCCTTCTTCCGCGGCTTCGGCGACACCCGGACGCCCCTCTACGCGACCCTCGTGGCCAATGGCGTGAACGCCGTGCTCGACTACGGACTGATCTTCGGAGAGCTGGGCCTTCCGGAGCTCGGCGTCATGGGCGCAGGGCTCGCCACCTCGGTCGCGGAGTGGGTCTACGCGGGCGTGCTGCTCTTCGCCTTCTGGCGCCCGCCGATCCGCGAGCGCTTCCGCACCGAGCTGGTGCGGCCCGACCGGGTGCGCATCCGGCGGATCCTGCGCACGGGGCTCCCCATCGGCGGGCAGTGGTGGCTCGAGATGACCTCCTTCGCCGCCTTCTCGACCCTGGTCGCCAGGCTGGGCGACACCTCGATGGCGGCCAGCCAGGCCTTCGTCGTGCTCCTCTCCATGTCCTTCATGCAGGCCATCGGGATCTCGATGGCGGTCTCGACCCTGGTCGGCCAGTACATCGGCTCCGAGGACGACGCCTACGTGGAGCGGAGCTTCCGATCGGGTCTCGGCCTCGTCACCATCCTCGCCGGCAGCGTGGCGCTCCTCTTCGCCCTGATCCCGGGCCTGCTGCTCGGGATCTTCACGCGCGACCCCGAGGTCCTCGCGATCGGAAGACCCCTGCTCGTGGTCGGCGCCCTCTTCCAGCTCTTCGACGCCTACGCGATCGTGGCCGACGGAGCCCTGCGCGGAGCGGGCGACACCCGCTGGCCCTTCTGGATCCGCTTCGCGCTCTCCTGGGGAGTGTTCCTGCCCCTCGCCTATCTCCTGGGCTTCGCGATGGAGGGCGGCCTGACCTGGGCCTGGTCGGGCGGGCTCGTGTACATCGCCCTTCTCGCGGGCACGCTCGTCTGGCGTTTCCGATCGGGGGCGTGGAAGGAGATCGAGATCTAGGGCCCCAGGCCCTCCCCGTCACTCGGCGGCCCCGGCCTGGGCCTCGCGATCGGCCAACAGGACCGCCCGCCGGCTCAGGATGTAGGCGCGCAGGGCGGTCACGTCCTCCGGTCCGAGCCACTCGTCGAAACGCGGCATGCCGTTCTGGACGCGCACGCCCTTCAGCACGATGTCGCCCAGGGTCTCGTAGATGGCGGGCAGGGCCTTGCGAAGATCCGGCAGCACACCGCCGCTCTCGACGCCGGGACCGTGGCAGACGCTGCACCATTGGTGGTAGGTGTGGTTGCCCTCCAGGACCAGCTCGGCATCGAAGTCCGCGGGCAGGGCCGCGAGCTCCCGCTCGAAGGCCTCGACTACGGGCAGCTTGGTGGTGGCGCCGAGCTTGAAGACCAGCATGCGCCCGATGTTCCCGGCCTGGGTCACGCCCGCCGCGGCCGCGGCATCGCCGGCGGCCAGCGGGAAGGCACCACCCCAGCCGGCCATGACCACCACGTACTGCTCGCCGTCGAGGCGATAGGTGATCGGACCTGCGACGATGCCGGTGCCGGCGGGTGCCTCCCAGAGCTTCTTGCCGTCGGTCGCACGGTAGGCGACGAAGGTCCCGTGGGCCGTGCCCTGGAAGACCAGGTTGCCGCCGGTGCTGAGCGCACCACCGTTCCAGGGCCCCGTGTACTGCGCGCGCCACACCTCCTTCTGGGCGACGGGATCCCAGGCCAGCAGGTGCCCCGAGACCAGGTCGCGCGGGAACTCGTCCGCCACCGTGTGGTCGAAGCCCAGGTTCCAGGCGCCCGGCCGGTACTCGTAGTTGGGGTCGACGTGGAAGAAGTAGGGGATCTCCTGGGTCGGGATGTAGACGAGCCCCGCGGCGGGGTTGAACGCCATCGGGTGCCAGTTGTGGGCGCCATGGGGCGAAGGCCTGACCTCGACGGTCTCGTTGCGGTAGTCGAGGCCCGGGACCTCGATCGGCCGGCCCGTCTCCGGGTCCACACCCGACGCCCAGGAGACCTCGGCAAAGGCCTCTGCGGAGATCAGCTCTCCGGTGGCGCGGTCGAGCACGTAGAAGAAGCCGTTCTTGGGCGCCTGCATCAGGACCTTGCGCTCGACCCCGTCGATCGCGAGATCGGCGAGCATGATGTGCTGGGTCGAGGTGTAGTCCCAGTTGTCGCCGGGTGTGGTCTGGTAGTGCCAGACCAACCGCCCGGTATCCGGGCGCAGGGCGAGGATCGAGCTGACGTAGAGGTTGTCTCCGCCGCCCGGGCTGCGGATGAAGCGACTCCAGGGAGAGCCGTTGCCCGTCCCCACGTAGACGAGGTCGAGCTCCGGGTCGTAGGCAATCGAGTCCCAGACGGTTCCGCCGCCTCCGACGGTCCACCACTCGCCGGTCCAAGTGCGGGCCGCTTCGGCCAGCTCCGGGTGCTCGAAGGGCAGACTCGGGTCGCCGGGAACCGTGTAGAAGCGCCAGGCCAGCTCGCCGCTCTGCCAGTCGTAGGCCGAGACGTAGCCGCGCACGCCGTACTCCGCGCCCCCGTTGCCGATCAGCACCTTCCCCTTCACGACGCGCGGCGCCATGGTGATCGAGTAGGGCTTGCTCTGGTCGACGGTGACGACGTCGAAGAGCACCTCTCCCGTCTTCGCGTCGAGGGAGATCAGGCGGCCGTCGAGGGTTCCCGAGTAGACACGGCCCCGGTACACGGCAACGCCGCGGTTCACGACGTCGCAGCAGACCCGCCCTCCCTGGCTGCGGGGCACGCGCGGGTCGTGGCGCCACAGGAGCTCGCCGGTGCGCGCGTCGATGGCGAAGACCACGCTCCAGGTCCCCGTGGTGTAGAGGATCCCGTCGACCATGATGGGGGTCGCTTCCAGGCCCCGGCGCGTTCCCATCTCGAAGGCCCAGGCCAGGCCGAGCTGGGCCACGTTGCCTTCGTCGATCTGGGCCAGGGGACTGTGGCGCTGCTCGTTGTAGGTCCGCCCGTAGGTGAGCCAGCTGTCGGTCTCCTCACCGGCAGCCACCAGCCTTGCGTCGTCGACGCTCTCGATCCCACCGGTTCTGCTGCTCTCTTGCGGCGAGAAGGCACAGGCCAGGAGACCGCCCACCCCGAGAACGAGGAGGAACAGGATCGGTTGGAGACGAATCGTCATGTCGTCGGGCCCCCGAAGGTGGCGAAGGGGAAGACACTCACTGCACCCGGACCTGGATCATCTCGCTGAAGAGGACCCTGCCCGAGCCACCGGCGAAACCGCCTCTCAGGAGCTTCCCACGAATCGGATCCTCGGTCACGCCGAGGGGCGACCCCTTCTCGGTTCCGTACCAATAGGCAGCCACCAGGGGATGGGCCCCGGGCTGGCTCGGCGCGCGCAGCTTCCAGACCACCTCGGCCCGCCCCCACTCCCCGGCGGCTGCGTCCGAGCGGATGCCCTCGACATTGACGAAGGAGAGGTTGTGGCCGGAGGACGCCGGCCGCCGGCCCAGCCAGCGGGTCTGTTCCTGGAAGTCCTGGCCCAGGATCCGGGGCGCACCCACCACCTGCCAGCCAGCGCTCGCGATCGGCCTGGCCTGCCAGCGGTGGGCGCGGTCGACGAGGCCCACGCCGACCACCGGCCCTGCACCGCCCTTCACCTGCACCTTGACCGTGATCTCCTCGCCGGGACGGGCCTTGGGCACGACGCCGATCGCGACCGTGGAGGCCGCGTCCAGGGCCTGGATGTGCTGAACCAGCGTCGCCCGATCCTCCGCCGAGAGCTCGCCGTAACCCTGCTCGCCCGCGCGGATCAACGCGAGGTGCTTGTTCTCGGCCAGCTCCTTCGTCGCGCGGTCACCGGGAGCCCCCGCCAGCGCCGAGGCCGAGCGGGACGAGTGGCAGGAAGAGCAGAAGGGCGCCGCGTCGGTCTGGTAGTCGGGCGTGCCACCCGGATAGGCGAGAGCCCGCGATCCGAGCGCCAGCAAGGTGGCCGTCCACAGGAAGGCGGGGCTTCGGAAGCATCTCATGGCAGTGTCTCCTCGAACTCGGAATGACAGCGGGCGCACTGGCTGCGCACGTGGTCGGGTTGCAGGAAGTCGAGCTTTGCATCGCCGTGCTCATGAGAACCGTGGCACTCGACGCAGCCCACGCCCAGGGCCCGGTTGTGGACGGCGAGGGCGTGGAAGGGAGGCGCCTCCCAGGGCTCGTGGGAGGGTGCTGCGAAGTGATCGTGGCACTTCACGCAGTCCCGGTCCCAGAGCGGCCAGCGCATTCCTTCGGGCTCCTCGAAGCGGCCGACAACGTACCAGAGAGCATCCCTGGCCGAGAGCAGCTTGACCCGCGCGCGGCCTGCCCAGCCGTCGCCCCCGTGGCAGTCGATACAACGGAAGGCGCCGTCGGGCCGGGATTCGTTGCCGGCTGCGGCGTGCGCGGCCGCCAGGGAGACCGGCGGGCGCTCACCGAAGTCGCCGTGGTTGTCGCGGTGGAGCGGAACCGACGCACTCAGATGGCAGGAGACGCAGAAGGCGTTGTCCTCTTCCAGATGGTCGGTGACGAGCCAGCCCACCGGGAAGGCAAGGGTGGCCGCGAGGGCCAGCACCGGCAACGCGAGACGATGGCGCCCGGGTCGCCTCACGCCTCGGGCGGCGGGCAGGGCGTGGAAGCGAGGACCAGGCGCGCCCAGCGTCGGGTGGCCTGGCGATCCCGGCACTCGCGCAGGGGCGCCAGCTCGCCGTCGATTCTCTGCTTGCCTGGCGCCAGACCCGCGATCTCCCGGGCGCGCTGCACCTCGGGCGGGGGCTCCCAGACGGGCGATCCCCCTTTCGTGCGGCCGGGCCACTCCTGCGCGGGGCGCGTCTCGAAGCGGGGAGTCGGCCAGCCCGGCGCGCCCCGGGTGAAGCCCGCCAGCGTGACGCGCACCCCTCCAACGCGCAGGCGCTCGCCGACGGTGCGGAACCACCCCCGCAGTCGGATCGGCACGTGGGGTGCGGCGGCCGTCACCCAGACCTCGCCCGCACCGTCTTCCTGGGGAGCTCCGTCGAGGCTGTCGTAGGGGCGCAGCACCAGCGCATCGACCTCGCCGAGGACCGGGTCCACGAGGCTCTCCTTCCGCTCGACGTCCACGTGCAGGCCGTAGATCTTGCGGGACGCGTAGACCGGCAGGTCGGCGCCCTTCCCCAGCTCGAGTGGCAGTGCTCGAAGCGCGTAGAAGACGTCGAAGGTGTCGTAGATGAAGGGACCGGCATCGAGCACCGCCGACTTGATGCGCCCGGCATGGCGCTTCTCCTCGACGACGTGGATCAGGTGGGTCCGCCAGTCGAACTCGACCTCTTCCCAGGTCTCCTTCTCGCCGTGGCGGGTCAGGGTGGCCGTGCGCACG
>NYZB01000266.1 GCA_002687015.1 Deltaproteobacteria bacterium | reverse complement strand
GCGGGCCACCCTGCCCCGGCCGAGCCATTCTGAGGAATGAACCCCGCCCCGCCGCGCGTCGCAGCAAGGAGCGAAGCGGCCTCGGCATGGAGATCCAATCGGCACGAACCGAGAGAGGCCCCCCGCTCTCGGGACCTTCGCTCGCCCCTAGGGCTCGCCCTGGTCCAGTCGGAAGTGCCGGAGCTCGGGCATTCGCCAGGTGACGATCCCCAGGGTGGCCAGGCAGGCCGCGCCTCCGAAGAGGACCGAGAAGGTGGCGCTCGTGAGGGCGGCGAGGAAGCCGGACTCTGCCGAGCCGAGCTCGTTCGAGGCTCCGATGAAGACCATGTTGACCGCACTGACCCGACCGCGCAGGCCATCGGGCGTGGAGAGTTGGATGATCGTCGACCGCGTGACCATGCTGATCTCGTCGGCCATGCCCGCGAGGATCAGGGCGGCCATCGAGAGCTCGAAACGGCGCGAGATGCCGAAGAGCAGCGTGGCAAGGGCGAAGCCGAGGACGGCGAAGAGCAGGGCCCGGCCGGGTCTCCGGATCGGCGGCAGCACGACCAGCAGGGTCGCCATCGCGAAGGTCCCGATCTGGAGCGCCCCGGCGAGGAGGCCATAGCCCTCCGGCCCCGTACCGAGGATGTCCTTCGCGAAGACCGGGAGCAGGGCGGTCACTCCCGCGAAGATCACGGCGAAGAGATCGAGGGTCATGCAGCCGAGCACCGGTTGGCGTTGCCACACGAAGGAGATGCCCTCGCGCACTGCGGCCCAGCTCACGCTCTGGCCCTCCTCGACATGGACCCGTTGGCCGAGCCTTGCCAGGGTGAGCACGCTCGCCAGCACCAGGCCTCCCATGGCCAGGTAGGCGACGGCAGGGCCGCCGGCGGCGATCAGCAGCCCGGCCAGCACCGGCCCACGCCGCGTTGCGGATCGAGGCCACCACCACCACCGCCGCCGGGAAGCGTGTGCGCTCGACGAGGTTCGGAAGCAGCGCACCGGCCGCAGGGTTCTCGAAGGCGTCGGCCACGGCGACCAGGAAGGCCAGCACGAAGAGCCAGCCGAGGCCCACCTCGCCCGTCGCGGAGAGCAGGCCGAGGCCTCCGCAGGCCAGGGCGACCGCGCCCTGGGCCCGCTGCACGATCCCCACCCGTTCCCGAGCGTCCGCCAGGGCTCCGGCCCACAGGCCGACCGGCAAGACCGGCACGAACTCGACCACGCCGAGGAGGCCCAGGGCGGCCGCCGAGCCGGTCAGGTCGTAGAGGTGCCAGGAGAGGGTGGCGGCGAACCCCGTCTGTCCGGCGGAGCGCAGGAAACGGCTCAGGGCGAAACGTCGGAGCACCGGGGATTCGAGGACCTGAAGGCTGCTCCGCTCCGCCATTGCGCCGCGCAGGGTAGAGGGGGGCCCTCCCTCCCGGGACCCGGGGGCGGAGGGGAAAGGACCCATTCCGGTGACGTCTCCACCTGCTCCGTCCCAGGGGAGGGATCCCCCCTCAGTGGGCGGCGGGAATTGGCCGAAGAGCGCGGGGATGTTGAGGGATCACTCCCGGGAGCTGGACCTTTCGTTGCAGGCCGTGGATCTGCTCCTCGGGGCCGGCGTATTCCTTGGGGTTCTCTCCCTGACCGGCTCGCCGGTCCACGGGGGCGAGCGCAGTCTGCTGCCCCTCGGCCTGGCCTCGTCCCTGGCCTGGCCCGTGCTGCTGCGGAGCTTCGACCTCTACCGCTCCCAGCGGCGCCAGAGCCTGGGCTCCCTGCTGCGTCAGCTCGTGTTCGTGGCGATCTTCGCCGTGCTGGTCGAGAGCACGGCGGCGTTCCTCACCCGCGCCCCCGTCCCGCGCTGGTTCCCCCTGCTCTGTGCTCTCGTGCAGCTGGTGGGCATCGCCAGTCTTCGCGTGCTGGTCCATGGGGTGCTGCGCTCGCTGCGGCGCACCGGCCACAACGTGCGCAACGTGCTGATCGCCGGCAGCGGCCCGCGCGCGGCCTACGTCAACGAGGTGATCGAACGCAACGCGGCCTGGGGTCTCCACGTGGTGGGCTTCGTCGACAGCCGGGACGGCGCGCCTCGACTGGAGGTTCCGCGCGAACGACTCTTCGCCCTGGAGAGCATGGCCGAGCTGCTGCGCGACCAGGTCGTCGACGAGGTGATCGTGGCCTGTCCCCGCTCGAAGCTCGACGACTTCCTGCCCGTGGTGGACCAGGCCACCGCGGCCGGTGTGCCAATCACCCTCCTCTCGGACATCTTCGGCGATCTGCTGCCGGCGCCGCGGGTGAAGCGCTTCGGCGCTCTGCCCGCGCTCTCCTTCGCTCCGGTCCATCACGAGCCCGCGGGTCTGGCCGTCAAACGTCTCGTCGACGTGGCGGGGGCGGCTCTCCTCCTGATCCTGGCTGCGCCCATCCTGATCGTCGCTTCCCTGGCCATCAAGCTGACCTCGCCCGGGCCCGTTCTGTTCCGTCAGGTGCGCTGCTCGCTGAACGGACGGCACTTCGTGATGCCGAAGCTCCGGACCATGGCGGTCGACTCGGACGCTCGGAAGGGTGATCTCGATGGGCTCAACGAGATGGACGGTCCCGTCTTCAAGATCCGGAACGACCCCCGCGTGACGCCGGTGGGGCGCTTCCTGCGCCGCTACAGCCTGGACGAGCTGCCCCAGCTGTGGAGCGTCCTGCGTGGCCACATGAGCCTGGTCGGCCCCCGGCCGCCCGTACCGACCGAGGTGGCCTCCTACCAGACCTTCGAGCGGCGCCGGCTCTCGATGCGCCCTGGGCTCACCTGTCTCTGGCAGGTGAGCGGCCGCAACGAGATCGGCTTCGAGGACTGGGTGCGCCTGGATCTCGAGTACATCGACACCTGGTCGCTCATCGGGGACCTTCGCATCCTGGCGCGAACGATTCCCGCGGTCTTCTGGGGCCACGGGGCGAGCTGAAGGGAGACGAGTGGCGCGATCCTCCAGGAACAGGAGCCGCCGGCGCTATGCGCTGCGCGACGAAGACCTCAACGAGAAGATCGAGGAGCTCGTCCAGGAGGCCATGGCCCGGTTCGGGGAGCGGCCCGACGCCGAGCCCATCCGCCAGCTCTTGGTGTCGGCCCTGCGTCTGGCTCGCGAGGCCTCGCGCAGCGACCTGAAGCTCGCGAACAACGCCCTGAAGGAGCTGCGCCACGCCTTCCGCATCTTCTCGCCCTACGAGGGGATTCCGAAGGTGGCCTGCTTCGGCAGCGCGCGGACCCCGTTGAACCACCCGGACTGGCAGCAGGCCCACGAGTTCGCCGAGCGCATGGTCGAGGCGGGTTGGATGGTGATCACCGGTGCCGGCGGCGGGATCATGGGCGCGGCCCAGGGCGGTGCCGGCCGTGAGCAGTCCTTCGGCGTGAACATCCGCCTGCCCTTCGAGCAGCGGGCCAACGAGGTGATCGCCGGGGACCGCAAGCTCATCAACTTCCGCTACTTCTTCACGCGCAAGGTGACCTTCGTGAAGGAGTCCCATGCGATCGCGCTCTTCCCGGGCGGCTTCGGCACCCACGACGAGGGCTTCGAGGCGCTCACCCTGATCCAGACGAGCAAGAGCGGCGTCGTCCCCGTCGTCTTCGTCGACGAGCCCGGTGGCAGTTACTGGCGGGATTGGCACGCCTACGTGAAGACCCACCTCCACACCCGCGGCCTGATCAGCGACGAAGACCTCTCCCTCTACCGCGTGACCGACGATCTGGACGAGGCGGTGGAGGAGATCCTCTCCTTCTATCGGAACTACCACTCGAGCCGCTACGTGGGCGAGCGCCTGGTGATCCGCGTGCGCCAGGCCCCCGATGCCGCCCAGCTCGAGGCCCTGGCCGACGAGTTCGACGACATCCTCACGGAGGGAGAGCCCGTCTGCGGCGCTCCCCTCCCGGAGGAGAAGGGCGAGGTGCCGGACCTGCCGCGGGTGGTGCTCGGATTCGACCGGCGCCGCATCGGAAGGCTCCGGCAGCTGATCGACCGTCTCAACGACTTCGCCCTCGAGGCCCCTTCGCCCCGAGACGCCGGACCCCGCGAGCTGTGGACCCGCGAGTTCACGGCCGAGGACGAGCAGGCCGAAGAGGAAGACGACGGGCCGTGACGCGCGGGCCCGGCCCCTCCGGGTCGGCCCTCAGCGTCGCGTCGCCTCGGGCTGCCGGCGAGCCGGCGGCGGAGCCACCGGGGCGCCACGGGTGGAAGCAGGCTTGCGGAGGGACGAGGGCCCGGCGCCCCGGCCCCGGTCCTGCTCTCCGTTTCCCCGGGACGAGCGCTGCTGCAAGCCCGGGAGCGGCGGGCCGGCTGCGGCCGGCATGAAGTGGCCGACGCGGAAGCTCCGGGTGTCGGATTCGATCGATTGCTCGCCCATCCGCGGCTTGCTCGGATCCGTGTAGTGGGAGATCGCGCGCATGCGATACTCGCCATCGTCGAGACTCACGGCCCCCGTATGGAAGGGGGGCGCGTCCTGGACCTCCATCACGGGGCCCAGGAGATCTGCGGATGTGCCGCCGTGCCCTTCAGCCCGGCGGGTGTGTCGTCGATCTTCCGCTCGACGATGAGCTCGATGCGGTTCGGCTCGAAGAAGGAGCTCGCCTCCACGGAGTAGGCCAGCATCGAGCCCGGCGGCAGCAGCTGCCCCTGACTCGGCTTCGTGATCTCCACCTGGTAGGAGTCCGCCGGGATCGAGTCGTAGACGACGATCCAGGGGCCCTGGTCCGCGTTGTTGTCCTCGCTCTCCTCGTCCACCTGATCGTGCGGGTCGAGGCCGCACTGGAGGGGATAGCGCTGACTCTCGCTGGTGGAGACGTCGGCCGCGGTGGGCGTCCAGCTCCAGGAGACCCGTCGGTACTCGAGCGGTGCCGTCGCCGGCTCCCAATCGTGCATGGCCTGGTGGGTCGTCATCTCGGGGACGGGCAGGTCGTCCTCCACCGTGGGCGCGCCGCCCGGCGGCTGCACCGCGACGATTCCGACGCGGCGCTGCATCTGCACCTGGCTCCAGTACTGCAGACTCGCCTGACTGGTCGAGTCGGTCTTTGCGGTGATGTTCAGGCGGTAGTAGCAGTGGCAACGCAGGGTCTCTCCGATCCTGGCGAGCACGACGCCGAGCGAGGGGACCTTCTCGTTCTGGCAGGCCCAGTGGTCGAAGGCGAAATCCCAGAAGGTCGGCTGCCAGACCTTCTCGGAGGTCTGTGCCGCAGCGATCTCGAGCGGCTTGCACACCGCGTTGTTGCTCTCGTCGCGCTCGCTGATCTTGTCGTAGGGGTCCGCCTTGACGCACAGGTGGTAGGACCCGACGGGAGCCTCGAAGGGAATCTGGATGGAGACCTCGACCTTCCCCTTCGAGGAAGGGAGCATCTCGTGGGCGACGGCCACGAGCGGCCCGACCGGCGCGCCGTCCACGAAGACGCCGGGAACTGCCGGAAGGCCATGGGTCTCGGGAAAGGCCGGGTCCTGCGAGAGGACCACCAGCACCTCGGCACCGGCACCCACGGTCGGGGAGTTCGCGGCGTTGAAGACCCGGACCTCGACCAGACGGTCCACCCCCTGGTTGGCGCTATGGGGTGTGATGGTCTCGAGGTGGAGATCGGGGAGCAGGGAGGTCTCTCCCAGCTCGGCCTGGGTCGCGTTCGCCCACAGCAGGCAGGCAAGGAGGAGGCAGCTCCAACGGGGACGGAAGAGGTTGCGCATCGACGGACTCCTGGCGGATGTGGGATGTCAGGACTGTCGGGGACCAGGGCCCCGGGGTTCACGGCCCTGGCCTGCCGCAATCGATCCCGCTATCGGAGGATCACGTCCCCCGGCTGAGGCCCGGGTTGGCCGGCGAAGGAGAAGGGCGTGACCGTGAGGCCCATCCGGCATCTTCCCTCCATGGCACTTCGCTTCCTCCTGCCCTGTCTCCTCGCGATGGTCCTGGCGCCCGCATCCGCCACCGCCGACGAGTGGAGGCTCTATTCCGAGCTCCTCGGGCGTCACACCCGCGAGACCGACGACCTGGCCCAGACCCGTGTCGACTACGAGGCGCTCCGCAAGGATGAGGCATGGAGCGAGCTGATCGCGCAGGTTGCGGCCACCGACCCCGGCGCCCTCGGCAGCCGCGACGCCCGCCTCGCCTACTGGATCAACCTCTACAACCTCTTCGCCATCGACGTGGTGGTTCGCGGAAGGCCCGAGGAGAGCATCCGCGACCTCGGGGGCCGGCTCTTCAACCGGGTCTGGGACCAGCCCGCGGGCCGGGTCGGAGGTCGCAGCTACAGCCTGGGCGAGATCGAGCACGAGATCCTCCGGCCCCTGGGCGATCCACGCATCCACGGCGCCATCGTCTGCGCCTCGCACTCCTGCCCGCCCCTGGCGCGAGAGCCCTACCGGGCCGAGACCCTCGATGACCAGCTGACCGCGAACCTGCGGCGCTGGCTCGGCCACCCCGGGAAGGGGCTTCGCGTCGACCGGAAGGCGCGAACCCTCCACCTGTCGAGCATCTTCGACTGGTTCGGGGACGACTTCCGGACCCAGGGGGGTGTCCGGGCCTTCGTGGCGCGCTACGCGCCCAGCGCCGAAGCGAGCTGGCTGGCCACGGCCGGCCGGGAGGCCCGAATCCGCTACCTCGACTACGACTGGTCGCTGAACAGGCTCTGACAGCGGGCGGAGCCCCATCCCCCCGATCTTGACGCCGATCCGGAGGCCCCCGAAGCTCGGTGGCTGGGCGCCATGGAAGAGATCCACCCGCTGCAGACTCCCGTCGAGCTCGTGGCCGCGATCGCGGGGCTTCCTTGACCGGCCTCGCGACCGAAGGCCTGCCCGCTTCCCTGCGCGGAGAAGGCCAGCCCGGCTTCGCCCTCTTCGAGGGCTTCGCAGCCCCCGAGCGGGTCGAGGCCATGCTCGACGGGGTGATCGGGATCGCCCGCGCGGCTGCGGAAGGGCGCGACGTCGCACCGGCCTTCGTGATGCGGGAGTCCCAGGAGGGCTTCTCGGGAGAGAACCCCGAAGACCTGGTTTCGAAGGTCTTCAGGCTGCACCGTAGCGGCCCCTTCAGGCGCTTCCTCGCGGATCCCAGGGTCGGCGAGATCCTGGGGGCGGCCATCGGTCCCGACGTCGACTGCTTTCTCTCCCAGTTCATCTTCAAGAACCCGGGCGCCTGGGGGCAGCCCTGGCACCAGGACTCCTACTACTTCCCCTTCGAGCCCGCGCGGCCCGTCGTGGGTCTGTGGCTGGCCGTGACCGAGGCGACCCTCGACAACGGCTGTCTCCACGTCCTGCCCGAGAGTCAGATGGAACCCCTGCATCCCCACGTTCCCGACCCGCGGCCGCGCTCGCTCTATGGGTACACGGAGATCGTGGACCACGACATGAGCGAGAGCCAGCCCTGCCTGCTCTCGCCAGGCGACCTGCTCGTCTTCGACAGTCACCTGATGCACCGCTCGACGGACAACGTCGCCGATGGCTTTCGCGCGGCGATGGTCTGGCACCTGGCAGGGGCCGGCACCGTGGACCGCGGCATCGAGCTTCCCGATGGGAGTCGGCGGGCGAGCCCAGTTCACGACTGGATGCCCGTGCTGCGCGGGGGCGACGTGGTGCCCGCCGAGGAGTCGTGAACGACCGGCTCCCCGATCTGTCGGATGCCTTCGCCCTGCGCGCTGCCGCCATCGAGGACTACCGGCGAGACGGACACGTGGTGGTTCCCGGCCTGGCCACCGCGGAGGAGGTGGCCCGCTTCCGTCCGGGGCTCCTCCGGGCGAGCGAGGCGGCGCCGCAACGCGAGAAGAAGCCGCTGGAAGAGCGGGACACCTACGGCAAGGCCTTTCTGCAGATGTTCAACCTGTGGCGCCAGAACGAGGTGGCCAGGGCCTTCGTCCACGCCCGGCGCTTCGCGCGGGTCGCCGCTGAGCTGATGGGCGTGACGGCGGTTCGCCTCTACCACGACCAGGCGCTCTTCAAGGAGCCCGCTGGAGGTGCGACGCCCTGGCATCAGGACCAGTTCTACTGGCCCCTGCAGACGGCCGACACGGTCACCCTGTGGATGCCCCTGGTCCCGACGACGCGCGAAATGGGCCTCATGACCTTCGCTTCGGGCTCCCAGTCGTTGGGCAACCTGGGCGACTTCGCGATCAGCGACGCGTCCCACCGGGAGTTCGAGCGGCTGATCGCAGAGAAGGGGCTGCAGGTGGCGGCGGAGGCAGCCCTCGCGCCGGGCGATGCCAGCTTCCACGCCGGCTGGACCCTCCACTCGGCGTCGTCGAACCAGACGGATGCCATGCGCGAGGTCATGACGATCATCTACTACGCAGACGGCACCCTCGTCGGCCCCCTGGACCACCCGAACCGCCGCTTCGACCGCGACGTCTGGCTGCGCGGCTGCGAGCCGGGGGAGCCCGCGGCCGGGCCCTTGAACCCCGTGCTCTACGAGCGAGGCGAAGCGGAGTCCCGACCCGGCTTCCCCGCGGCCACCGCGTGGGGTGCTACTCGGGGACCGCCATCCCCCGCTTCACCGCCGGGCGCTCGCCGATGCGCTCGAGCCAGGCGACGACCCTCGGAAACTCCATGACCTGCGGGAACTTCATCTGCAAGGGGATCGACAGCCAGGGGTAGTGCATGATGTCGCCGATCGAGTAGTCGCCGGCCAGGTAGTCGCGCCCGTCCCCGAGGATGCGGTCGAGCACGCCGATCAATCGTCCGACCTCGCCGCTGAAGATCTCGATCATCTCCTGGTTCTTCTCGCCCTCCTTGCGCAGCGCAGCGCCGAGGCGGCCCAGGTTCGGGCCGATCCCGCCGGTCTGGAAGAACGCGTACTGGATGGCTTCGATGCGCCGCGTCGGGTCCTTCGGCAGGATGCGGCCGTCGCCGTCGTAGGTCTCGCCCAGGTAGAGCAGGATCGCGCCCGACTCCCAGATGGTGAGATCGCCGTCGTCGATCACCGGGATCTTGTGGTTGGGGTTCCTGGCCAGGAACTCCTCCTGCTTCTGGTCTTCTTCCTGGAGGTTCAAGCGTTGGACCTCGTACTCGAGGCCCAGTTCCTCGAGCACGATCGGGACCTTGCGGCCGTTCGGGGTCGCGGCCGTGTAGAGGCGGATCATGGCTTCTCCTTCGAGTGCGGTGGCAGTGTAGAGCAGGTCCCGTCTCCAGCCGGGAACCGCGGGGGCGTGGTAGGGTTCCGCGTCTGGAGGGCAGCATGGTCAAGAAGCTCGTCGTCGCTCTGCTGGTCATCGGGGTGGTCCTCTTCGGACTGGTGTGCATGGCGGGTCGCGGTGTCTTCGGGGGCCCGGAGCACGCGGGCGAAGTCGTTGCGAAGGCCCGGCCGCCCGCAGTGGTGCGGGCGACGACGCGCGCCCAGGCCACGGCCGCTGCCGAGGTCGGTGCCCGGGGCGCCAAGCAGATCCTGTTCGGCGACCTGCACGTCCACACCACCTTCTCGTTCGACGCCTTCATGTTCTCCCTCCCCCTCGTCCAGGGCGAGGGCTCCCATCCGCCTGCGGACGCCTGCGACTTCGCCCGCTACTGCTCGGCCCTCGACTTCTGGTCCATCAACGACCATGCCTTCAGCATCACACCCGACGAGTGGAGCGAGACGGTCGAGAGCATCCGGCAGTGCAATGCCGTAGCCGGCCAGGGCTCGAGCCCCGATACGGTCGCTTTCCTGGGCTGGGAGTGGACCCAGGTGGGGACGGAGCCAGGCAATCACTATGGCCACAAGAACGTGATCCTGGCCTCCACCGAGGAGGGAGAGATCCCGGCCCGGCCCATTGCCGCTCTGCGCGGCGGGCTGGGCAGCCCGCCCCTGCTCGGTCTCGGCACCGCGGCCCTCTTCCTGGGCGGCCGCATGCACGACCTGGCCTGGATGTTCGCCGAGTCCGACTCACGGAAGCAATGCGAGCCCGACACGAACAGCCGTGATCTCCCCCTGGACTGCACGGAGGGCGCGGACACGCCCGAGGTCCTGTTTCGAAAGCTCTCCGAGTGGGGCCACGATGCGATCGTGATCCCCCACGGTACGACCTGGGGCTTCTACACGCCGCCGGGCTCGACCTGGGACAAGCAGCTCCAGGGCGCCATGCACGATCCGGAACGCCAGACCCTGATCGAGGTCTACTCGGGCCACGGCGACTCCGAGGTCTACCGGGACTGGCGCGCGGTGGCGATCGCCGAGGACGGCACGCTCTCCTGCCCGGAGCCCAGCGAAGGCTACCTGCCCTCGTGCTGGCATGCCGGGGAGCTGATCCGTCAGCGCTGCCTCGACGCAGGTGAGGGCAACGCGGAATGCGAGAGCCGCGCGGCCCTGGCCCGCCAGCACGCCGCGGACGCGCGTGTCGGGATCCAGCAGACCGTCCCGGGCTCGCGCGGCGCCGACTGGCTCGATGCGGGGCAGTGTCGGGATTGCGACCAGCCCTCCTTCAACTACCGGCCCGGTGGCTCGGCCCAGTACATCGCCGCGATCGGGAACTTCGACGAGGAGGGGGAGCCCCGACACTTCCGCATGGGCTTCATGGCGTCGAGCGACAATCACTACGCGCGCCCGGGCACCGGCTACAAGGAGGTCCACCGGGCGGGCTTCACCGAGAGCCAGGTTCAGGCCGGCGCCGCTTCGGGCCCCTCTGGGCTCGTCTCCTCCGTGATCGGCTCGGTCGAGGACGAGACGCCACCGCATTCACGGGCCTTTCAGGTCGACCAGCTGGGCTTCAACGTCTTCGAGACCGAACGCCAGGCCTCCTTCCTGCTCACCGGCGGGTTGATCGCGGCGCACGCGGAGGGCCGGGACCGCGCATCGATCTGGGACGCGATGAAGCGCCGGGAGGTCTACGGCACCAGCGGGCCCCGCCTGCTTCTCTGGTTCGATCTCCTCAACCCGCCCGGCTCCCGCGGGCGCGAGCTCGCCATGGGCGGCGACGTGGAGATGGACGAGAGCCCGATCTTCCAGGCCCGCGCGGTGGGATCCTTCGAGCAGCAGCCGGGCTGTCCGGATTACGCGACCCAGGCTCTCTCCTCCGAGGAGCTCGAGCGCATCTGCAAGGGGGAGTGCTACAACCCGGGCGAGACGCGCCGCCTGATCTCGCGCATCGAGGTCGTGCGCATTCGCCCCCAGAAGACACCCGACGAGAAGGTGGCCTCGCTGATCGACGACCCCTGGAAGACCTTCGCCTGCGATCCCGATCCCGCCGGCTGCGCCGTGACCTTCAGCGATCCCGAGTTCGCCGGCCTCGGGCGCGACACCCTCTACTACGTGCGCGCCTTCGAGGAGCCGGCGCCGGGCGTCAATGCCGACAACCTGCGCTGTGAGCGAGACGCCGAGGGCAACTGCACGAGTGCCAAGCTCTGTCCCAGCGCAGACGGCCGCGATCCCGACTGCCTCGCCGAGCACGAGCCTCGGGCCTGGTCCTCCCCCATCTACGTCGACTTCGCCGAGCCGCGGCGCGAGGTCACCGCAGGGGATTCCGGCGAGCCGAAGCGCCAGGTGGCTGCGCGAGAGGATTGATGTCCGGACGTCTCTTTGTCGCGATCTTCCTCGGTATCGTCGCGGCGACGGTCGGGGCGGCTGTCGGGTTGGTCTGGCTGGCCGGCAGTGGCACCTTCGGGCGCCACGAGGCCCCGGGCGTCGTCAGCGAAGTGCCGCGTCCGCCCGAGGCCGTGGCACGGGCCTCCCGGGCGATCGCCCGGGCGGCGGACGAAATCGGTGTGCCCCGGCCCAAGCAGGTTCTCTTCGGCGACCTGCACGTGCACACGACCTTCTCGACCGACGCCTTTCTGCTGAGTCTGCCGGGAATGATGGGCGAGGGCGCCCATCCGCCGGCGGATGCCTGCGACTTCGCCAGGCACTGCGCGGCTCTCGACTTCTGGTCCATCAACGACCACGCCGAGGGGATGACCCGCCGCCACTGGCGCGAGACGATCGATTCGATCCGGCAGTGCGAGGCGGCGGCCGGAGAGCCGCAGAACCCGGACCTGGTCTCCTTCGTGGGCTGGGAGTGGAGCCAGGTCGGAAGCTCGCCGGACGACCACTACGGCCACAAGAACGTCGTGCTCGCCGACCTCGAGGGGGACCGGCTTCCGGCTCGTCCCATTGCATCGGCGGCGCCGGAGGGCGGCGGCCTCCCGGGGCCCCTGGCTCGCGGCCTGCTCGGCTTCCGGAGCCGCAACTCCCGCTTCCACGACTTCGCCGGCTTCCTGGCCGAGCGTGCCGAGCTGGAAGCTTGCCCGGAGGGAGCCCCGCCTCCGGATTCCGTCGACTGCATCGACGTGGCCGCGACGCCGGAGCTCCTGTTCCAGAAGCTCCGTGCCTCGGGCCTTCCCTCTCTGGTGATCCCCCACGGCACGACCTGGGGTTTCAACACGCCACCCGGCACGACCTGGGACAAGCAGCTCGAAGGGGGTTTCCACGACCCCGAACGCCAGAGGCTGCTCGAGGTCTACTCCGGCCACGGCGATGGTGACGTCTACAGGGATTGGCGGGCCGTGGAGCTCGACGAGAACGGTGAGGCAAGCTGCCCGGAGCCCCGCGAGGAGTACCTGCCCTCGTGCTGGCGGGCGGGAGAGATCATCGAGGAGCGCTGCCTCGAGAGCGGCGAGGGGCCCGAAGAATGCGAGGAGCGAGCGCGGGTGGCGCGACTCGAGGCAGCCGCGGCTGGGCGACTGGCCCATCACACGGTGTCGGGTGAGGACGCGGCCGAGTGGCGTGACGCGGGCCAGTGCCGGGACTGCGACCAACCCTCGTTCAACTACCGGCCCGGAGGCTCGGCCCAGTACCTGCTCGCGCTCGGGTCCTTCGACGAGCCCGGAGTGCCGCCGCGGCGCATCCGCCCCGGCTTCATCGGCTCGAGCGATAGCCACACGGCGCGTGCGGGCAGTGGCTACAAGGAGCTGCGGCGCGCGGGCATGACCGATTCCTTCACTCCCGACGGGGCTTCCGGGAGCCAGGCCTTCTTGCGCCCGGACACCGATGAGGCCGTGGCCTTCTCGAAGCCGATCGATCCGGGGGGGCGACCCTCCCTGGGCCTCCTGGAGTGGGAGCGACAAGCCTCCTTCTTCCAGACGGGCGGGCTGGTCGCCGTCCACGCCGAGGGTCGCGATCGCAGCGCGATCTGGCAGGCGTTGCAACGCAGGGAAGTGTATGCGACCACCGGGCCCCGCATCCTGCTCTGGTTCGACCTGCTCAATGCTCCGGGCGGGCCCGGTCGCAGCGTGGCCATGGGTGGCGAGGTGTCGATGGAGGCGAATCCGATCTTCCAGGTGCGGGCGGTCGGGTCCTTCGAGCAGCAGCCCGGCTGCCCGGAGGCGACCGGGCAGGCACTGGGTCCGCACCGCCTGGAACGCCTGTGCCTTGGCGAGTGCCATCATCCGGGTGAGACGCGGCGGCTCATCACGCGCATCGAGGTCGTTCGCATCCGGCCGCAGGTCGATCCCTCGGAGGATCCGGCAGATCTGATCGACGATCCCTGGCGGAGCTTCGACTGCGAGCCCGATCCAGCCGGTTGCAGCGTGAGCTTCGAGGACAGGGGCTTCCGCAACGGGGGACGCGAAGCGGTCTACTACGCGCGTGCCTTCGAAGCCCCGCGCCTGGCGATCAACGCGGGCGGCGTGCGCTGCACCTACGACGAAGCGGGCCGCTGCGTCGAGGTCGACCTGTGTGGCTCGGGCGGGGGTCGGGACGACTGCCTCGACGACCACGAGCCGCGCGCCTGGTCGTCGCCGCTCTTCATCGAGTTCTCCGGGGCACGGCCCGCCTCCGCGGTGGGCGGTCTCGCAGGCCGCTGATGCGAAGGAGATCCTCATGACCCTCCCCCGCCTGCTCCTGGTCTTCGCGCTGGCGTTGCCCGCGCCGCTCTCTGCCACCGCTCTCGCCGACTGCCTGGACGACCAGGAGATGCCTCGCGTGGCGCGCATCCTGGGCTCCGACGGCTCGCCCCAGTTCGTGCTGGTCGTAGCCCAGGAGGAGGGACGTCCCACGCGGGTCTCGCCCCTGGCTCCCGAGGGCACGCCTCTCGCCGAGGTGTTCCGGCTCGCTGCGGCCCGTTCGCAGCAGAGCTCGCTGACGGGCAGCGAAGTGCTTGCCGAGACCGAGCTCGCAACCCGGGTGTGCTCGCCCGTCTCCGTACCCCAGCCTTCGCTCGACGCCGAGCAGAGCGTGATCGTTGCGGCGGGTCTGAACTACGCGGCCCACGCCGAGGAAGCCGGCGGAGGGGACGTGATGCTCTTCCCGAAGGCGGTGGAGCCGACCGGCCCCTACGACAGGGTGGCTCCGCCGGAAGGCGTGGCCCTTCTCGATTGGGAGGTCGAGCTCGGCCTGGTCCTGGTCGAGGCGGTCCACCTGGACGCCCCACCCGACGAAGAGAGCTTGCTCGAGCAGGCCGCCTACTTCGTGACCAACGACGTGTCCGACCGCGAGCCGATCATCCGAGAGAAGGCGTTGACGGGGCCCGGCACCGGCTTCGTGAAGGCCAAGGCCCAGCCGGGCTTCCTGCCGGCGGGGCCGTGGATGGTCCGCGGCCGTGAGCTCGGCGCCGCGCTCTTCGCGTGCGCAAGCGCGGGGATGGGGCTGCACCTCGACGTCGACGAGGGCGCGGGCCCGACCCGGCGCCAGGAGGCGACCACGGGCCAGATGATCCTGGACCCCCTGGAGCTCCTTGCCCGGCTCCGCGAGCAGGTCGAAAGGGAGGGTCGCCACTCACCGATGGCCATCGAGCGCAGCGGCACGCCGAAGCACTACCCGCTGGCGCTGGAGAGCGGGGAGGGCGTGGGCCCGTGGCTGCCGGCGGGGACGGTGCTCCTGACCGGCACGCCCGAAGGCGTGGCGCTCACGGCGCCGAGCATCGGGCCCGTGCTGCTGCGCGGGCTCCTCCGCCTGCGCGGCCCTCTCGAGCAGTTCCGCATCGAAGAGCGCGAGCGCGCCGCCGCCGGCGCACCGGGTGGCTACCTGCAAGAGGGCGACGTGGTGCATGCGGCGATCGACGGGCTCGGCGCCCAGCGCTGGAGGGTCGCCGCCGCTGGCTCCCCGGCGCCGCGCGACCCATGCCGCGCTCCTCGATGATCCCGTCGAGCCCATTGTGGTAGTAATGGGACCCCCACGGAGGATGCGATGGAGCTCGGAGCCCTGCTCGTCAACACCACGCCCGGCCTGATCGACCTGGCGCTCTTCGTGGCGCGCGCCTTCATCGGCATCTGCTTCGTCGTGCACGGTCTGGGCAAGCTCGGTCTCGTCGGAACCGGGGATCTCGCGGGCTTTGCCGACTGGCTGGCGAGCCTCGGCCTGCCCCTGCCGAAGCTCCAGGCGCGCATGGCCATGGCTTCGGAGATCGCCGGGGGGGTCGCCCTGGCCCTGGGTTTCGTGATGCGGCCCGCCTGTCTGCTGCTGATCTTCACCATGGCGGTAGCGGGCGTGGTGGGCCACAGGGGGAGCGGCTACCTGATCACGAACGACCCGCCGGGGGCCGAGTACACGATCAACCTGGCGGCCCTGTGCTTCGTGCTCTTCCTGACGGGTCCCGGGGCGATCTCCGTAGACGCGGTGTTCTTCTAGCCCGATGGGACGATGCGACGGCAAGGTCGGGCTCGTGGCGCACGCGGCACGACGAAGCAGCGCCGCGACGACGCCGTTCTTCGCGGTGGCGGGTGCCCCGGTCCGACTCCTGGGCGCCGCGCTGCTGGCTCTCGTCCTGGCCCTGCCGACGGCGTGCCGGGACGTCGAATCCACCAGCGCCGAGCTGCCGCCGCTCGTCCCTTCGCTGCAGGGCACCCTTCACGTCGTCGGCCATGGCGGCGGGCGCGGAGCGGCGGAGGCACCGGTCCTGCGCCACCACTGGGTGCGCGGACCCACCTACGGAGCCGTCGAGGACAACGACCTGCGCGGCTTTCTCGACGGACGCTTCATCTACGGGTGGAACCAGCCCGGGCAGATCCACTCACGGCTGGGCCGGCGCCCGACGAGCCCCCGCTACGGCGAGACCGAGCTGTTTCGCACCATCCAGCGCTGGGACGCCATCCGGCTGCCCGAAGGGGTGGAAGTCCACGAGGCGGCGCTGCGCCTGGGCGTCGAGGATGGCCCCGATCGTCCGCTCGACGTGCTGGCCTACGCGATCCTCAAGGATTGGGAGCCCGGCCAGGGCGGGACCGAGCGCAACAACACCTCGCCGCCCCGGCCGGGGGAGGTCTGGTGGGGAGAGGCGGCCCACGGCAGCCGGCCCTGGGGGCTGCCCGGTGTCGGCTTCGCGTCGGAGGAGCACCCCGAGGCGGATACGCCGAAACGCGCGCTCGCGGAGGCCCGCTGGGAGCCCGGCCAGACCGACCTCCTGCTCGAAGGCGCTGGCCTGGCGGCCTACGCGCAGGCGCAGCTCCGGGCGCGGGAGCCCCTCCGTCTGCTGCTCAAGGTCTCCGACGATCTCGAGGATCGGCCGCGAACGCTGATCCACCTCTACACGGCCAACCACGGGGACCTCCGCAATCCCGCCCGTCGCCCGCGCCTCGAGCTGGCCTGGAGCGCCCCGGGCCTCCGATGGCGCCGCAGCGTGCCGGTGCACCTGGAGGCGGGTCGCAGCCTGCGGCTTCCGCGCTTCGAGCTGCAGGGCGCCCGTCACCTGTCCGTTGCCTTCGAGCCCACGGAGAGGGAGCGCGACGCGTCCGGCGGTCCGCCGCCCCCGAGCCTCCAGGTGCGCGGGGGCGCGGGAGACGGCGAGCCCTCGGCGTGGCGCAGCGCAGAGCATCCCCTGGAGGTCGACTGGCAGTGGGCCGAGCTGCGCGTGCTCGCCGCGACGGAGCCGGTCCAGCTCGGCGACGCCTTCGAGACGAGTCTGCGCGATACCTGGGTGCGCACGGCTCCGCCCGAGCAGCAGGAGGTTCTCTTCGAACTCGTGGCGCCGCGGGGCGAGCGCTTCGTCGTGCCCGCCGAGTTCCGCGGCGATTACACCTGGACCCTCTCGTTCCAGCCGGACGAGCTGGGGCGCTGGCGCTACCGCTTCGGCCAGGACTTCGTGAAGAAGCACTACGAGAGTGCCTGGGGCTTCTTCGACGTCGTGCTCCTGGATCGCGTGCGGGCGCGCCAGCAGCTCGCGGCCCTGGCCGACCGACTGCGGGCAGAGAATGCCGCCCATGGCGCGTCCGAGGATCGCGCCCTCTCAGCCCTCGCGCCGATCTTCTGGCGCCTCGAGCGCGCGGCGATGGCCCTCGAGACCCCGGAGAGCTTTGCCGCTCCGGAAGGACGCGAGCTCTTCCAGCGGCTCAGCGAGGTGCGCGAGCTCCTCTCGGATCGCGAGGTTCCCGACGAGCCGAAGCTCACGCCGCTGAAGCGCGAGTTCTAGGCTTCCTGCAGCAGCGCGTCCAGGGCCGCCAGCGCCGCACTCGGGTCGGGCTCCACCAGGACCCCCCGGATGCCCAGGCCCTCGGCCGCTTCGACGTTGCTGGCGTAGTCGTCGAGGAAGAGCGCCTCCTCGGGTGCGATGCCGCCGAGCCGCTCGAGGGTGAGCTGGAAGATCCGCGGGTCGGGCTTGCGAATGCCCACCTCGCTCGAATCGACGACCAGCTCGAAGAGCTCGTCGACGGGGATCATGCGCCGCCAGGCCTCGCGGAACTCGTGGGCGTTGTTGGTGATCATGGCCGTGCGCAGGCCGGCGCCGCGCAGCTCTCGGACCCGCGCGATCAGGGTCGTTCGCGCTGCGCTGCCACCCAGGGCGCCGAAGATCCGCAAGGGGTCGGCCTCGATTCCGCGCTCGGCACCGAGTGCGAGGATCTCCTCCCGCGCTGCGACCAGGGTGATCTCGCCGCGCTCGAGGCGGTGCCAGGGATGATCGGTGTCTTCGTGATAGGGACCGAAGACCACCTCCATGAGGAGCTCGGGGTTCGTGCCGAGCTTCTCGCCCAGGCTCTCGAGCGCACCGAAGGGCGAAGCGGTGAACACACCGCCGAAGTCGAACAGCACGGCGCGAATCGAAGGCAAGGGATGGCTCCTACGCGGGCTTCAGGTCGGCAATCTCCGCCATGGCGTGCAGCGCCTCTTCCTGCTCGGTGTGGAGAGTGAGCCCGTCGAGGCCCAGGTCGGCCCAGGGACGATAGCGCTCTGCAATGCGTGCCTTCGGGCCGATCAGGGCGCCCTGGTCGACGTACTCGTCGGGCACCGCCGCGAAGGCCTCGGCCCGCTTGCCGGCGAGGAAGAGCTCCTGGATCTGCTCGGCGGCCTCGGGGAAGCCGCGGCGGATCATCATCTCCTTGTGGAAGTTCTTCGACCTGGCGCCCATCCCGCCGACGTAGAAGCCGATGAAGGGCTTCAGGCTCTGCAGGGCGCCCTTCACGTCGTCGCTGAGGATCACCTGGCAGCCGGCCTGGATCCGGAGCTCCTCCCTCCTGCGGCCGGTCCGCGCCAGGCCTTCTTCGATCCAGGGCTCGTAGAGGGCCCGGGTCTCCGGGTTGTATCCCATCGGCAGCCAGCCGTCGGCCAGCTCCGCGGTGAGCTTCACATTGGCGGCTTGACCGGTCCCGAGGTAGATCGGGATGTCCGGGTTCGTGTGGAGCACCGACTTGAGGGGCTTGCCGAGCCCGCTCGCACCCGGGCCGCGGTAGGGCAGGGCGATCTCCTCGCCGTCGTGCTCGACCGGCGCCTCCCGCGCGAGGACCTTGCGCATGATCGTCACGTAGTCGCGCAGCCGCTTGTTGGGGCGCCCCCAGGGCGCGCCGTACCAGCCCTCGACGATCTGCGGGCCCGATAGCCCGATCCCGAGGATCACCCGGCCCGCGCCGGCCAGCTGGTCCAGCGTGGCCATGGCGAGGGCGGTCGCCGAGGGGGCGCGCGCGGCCGCCTGGATCACGGCGGTACCGAGGCGGATGCGCGAGGTCTGGCCCGCGAGATAGGCGAGGGGGGTGATGGCATCCTGCCCGTAGATCTCCGCGCTCCACACCGAGTCGAAGCCGAGCTGCTCCGCGAGCCGGACGCGCTCCACCGGGATCGAGACCTGGGCGTGCGCCCACGGCAGGGCCAGTCCGAGCTTCATCTCCGCTCCTCAGCCCCGCCCCGGCATCTCGTCGGGCAGCTCGGGAGCCCAGGCGGAGCCGTTGATGTGCGATCCGCCGTCCACGAAGAGGGTATTGCCGGTGACGTAGCGACAATCCTCCGAGGCGAGGAAGAGGGCCGCCGCACCGATGTCCTCTTCCGGGTCGCCCATGCGCCCCATCGGGTGGCTGGCGAGGAGATCCTCCTCCATCCGCGGGTTGGCCTTCATCACCGCCGCGTAGGCCTCGGTTGCCGCGGCCGGGCAGATGACGTTGCAGACGATCCCATGCCGGGCCCACTCCCGCGCGGCCGTGCGGGTGAGGGATCGCACGGCCTCCTTGGCGGCGTTGTAGGGCACCGAGAACATGTGGGCGTTCACTCCGTTCAGGGAGCACATGTTGACGATGCGTCCCCAGCCCCTGGCCTTCATGATCGGAAAGACCGCCTGCATCGACCAGAAGTTCGACAAGAAGCCCACCCGGAGGGCCTGCTCCATCTCCTCGGTGGTCTTCCACTCGACGCGGCCCATCGGCGGGCCGCTCCAGGCGTTGTTGACCAGGACGTCGACGCTGCCAAAGCAGTCGACGGTGGCCCGGACGGCCGCGTCGACCTGCGCCTTCACGCCCACGTCCGTCTTCACGAACATGGCTTCGCCGCCCAGCTCCTCGAGCTCCGTGGCCACGGTGGCGCCGCTCTCCGCGTTCCACTCGGCGATCGCGACGCGCGCCCCCTCGCGGGCGAAGCGGCGGGCGATTCCCTTCCCGATGCCCTGGCCCGCACCCGTGATCAGGGCGACCTTGCCCTCCAGTCTCCCACCGCTCATGGTCCTGCCTCTCTGGGCTCCGCTTGACGGAGCCGCCGGTCCGAAAGAGAATTCTATCCCAGTCGCTCGCGGCCACCCGCGAGAGAGGAGACCCCGTTGAAGCTCGGTGCCGTGCTGCCCACCTGCGAGATCGGACGCGATCCCCTCGCGATCCGCGACTTCGCCCAGACTGCCGAGGGGTTGGGCTACTCCCACCTGCTGATCTACGACCACGTGCTCGGCGCGGAACATGCAGACCGCGAACCGCCGCTCACGGGGCCCTACACCGAGGGCGATCCCTTCCACGAGCCCTTCGTCCTCTACGGCTACCTGGCGGCCGTCACGGAACGCATCGAGCTGGCCACCGGCGTCGTCATCCTGCCTCAGCGACAGACTGCGCTCGTCGCCAAGCAGGCCGCCGAGCTCGACCTGCTCTCCCAGGGCCGCTTCCGGCTCGGCGTGGGCACGGGCTGGAACTGGGTCGAGTACGACGCCCTGGGCATTCCCTTCGAGGGTCGCGGCGAGCGGATCGAGGCCCAGGTGGAGCTGCTCCGCAAGCTCTGGAGCGAGAAGGTGGTCGACCACACGGATCCCTACCATCGGATCGAACGCGCCGGGATCCTGCATCGGCCGACGCGCTCCATCCCGATCTGGTTCGGCGGCCTGGGAGAGCGGCCGGTGAAGCGGGCCGCGCGCATGGCCGACGGCTTCACCTTCGGATCGGCGAACCGCTTCATGCTGAAGCTGGCAAGGCTCCTGAGGGTCGAGCTCGAGGCCCGGGGCCGCGAACACGAGCCCTTTGGCGTCGAGACGATCGTCGGATACGGCCAGGGTCCGGACCAGTGGCGTCGTGATCTCGAAGCCTGGCAGTCCGTTGGCGTGACCCATTTCTCGATGCGCGCCATGAGCACGGGTGCGTCGGTGACGGGCGAGGCGGATCCGGGCTTCACGACGCCCCGGCAGCACATCGACGCCCTCGAGCACTTCACGAAAGAGGTGTCCTGAGCCCCGATTCAGTGGGCCTCTTCGCCCACTGCGCCACGGATCGCGCCTGCGCCATCCTCAGGAAGCGTGGCCGATCCACCGATGCACACCCCGGAGCATAGAAGGGGACCAAGATGTCGACTGGCGGTTTCGAGCGACCGGATCCGATCGATCCCGGGCCCGGCGGGGGCGGTGGCGGCTTCCGCGTCGTCGGGATCGTTCTCGTGGTGTTGGGCCTCGGGATGGTGCTCGTGTGCGCGGGCGGCGCCTACTGGCTCTCCCAGAACGAGGCCTTCCGCGAGGGCTTCGAGTCGATTGCGGCCTCCCAGAACGCGCCCGGCGCCCAGGAGCTGCGCGACCTCGGCTGCGACCAGGCGATGATCCTGGATCCGGCCGTCTTCTTCCGCATGGCCGCCGGCTTCTCGGAGGAGTTCGGGGAGCTCGGGGAAGAGGCCGAGAGCGAGGACTTCCCGTCGCTCTTCGTCATCTGCAATACCGGCAGTGGCGCGACGATCAGTTGCTCCCAGGTGGCGGAGACCTATGTCGGCGCGGTCGGTCGTGCCGAGGACAGCTTCATGGTCCAGGTCGCGTCCGGTGGCTCGGATCCCTGCCAGGAGGTGTACTCGGCGGACGGCAGCTCGCTGGGGGGGCTCGCCGACTGGAGCCAGGAAGAGGGAAGCGACGACTTCTAGCGGGCTCGGGGCTCACCGCCGAACAGGTGCCTGCGGCCTTCCGCGTCGGGCCCCGAGGTGAGCTGCTTGCGGCCCTCCTTGCCGAGGTCGTAGCCCCGCCGCAGTGCCGGCCGCTCCTTCAACGCGTCGTACCAGCGGCGCAGGTTCGGGAACTCCCCGGCGAGGTCGATGCCCTGCCGCTTCCACGTCACCACCCAGGGCCAACTCGCCATGTCCGTGATCGAGTACGGCCCGGCCAGGTACTCATGGCCCGCGAGCCGTCGATCCATCACGCCGTAGAGCCGGCGGGTCTCCTGGCCGTACCGCTCGATGGCGTAGGGGATCTTCTCCTCGGCGTACAGGAGAAAGTGCCCGTGCTGACCGAGCATGGGGCCGAGACCGCCGACCTGCCAGAAGAGCCACTGCAGCACTTCGCTTCGAGCCCGCGGATCGGAGGGCAGGAAACGACCGCTCTTCTCGGCCAGGTAGACGAGGATCGCGCCCGACTCGAAGATCGCGAGCGGTCCTCCGCCACCGACCGGGTCGCGATCGACGATGGCGGGCATTCGATTGTTGGGGCTGATCTCCAGGAAGGCCGGCTCGAACTGCTCGCCCCGGCCGATGTCGACCCACTTGACCTCGTAGGGGAGCTCCATCTCCTCGAGGGCGATCGAGATCTTCCACCCGTTGGGCGTCGGCCAGTAGTAGAGGTCGATCATGGAGCGGCGGCGGCCAGCCAGGCCCGACATCCGGCGCGCTCGAGCACCGGGTCGAGCTCGGTCTTGTCGGGCACCGCCGCGTAGCGCTGGCGCAGCGCCGCGAGGGAGCGGGCGTGGTACTTCTGGGGCTTCTGGCTCCAGCTGCCCGAGGCGAGCTCGACCGAGAACTCCTCCTGTCCCCCGGCGAGGGCCTTGCTGTTGGCGTCCGACCAGGGCAGGAAGAGCGCGCCGACCTGGGATTGCAGGAAGGGGAGCAACGTGGGCGCGAGAGCCGACCAGGGCTCGAAGGAGCCCTCGGCCTTCGGCTCGAGCATGCGCTGCACCCAGGACACGACCGCGGGGTGCTCCTCGACCCACTCCTTGCCCGTGGGGTCGGTCCAGGCGTTGTAGATCTGGCCCCACAGGCCGAAGTCGGCGAACGCGGGGCGAGCGCCGAAGAGGTAGGGGCGCGTCTGCAGGTGAGCGGCGATCTGATGGAGCCCGTCGCGGAAGGACTCCTCGATCTGCGGGGCGGTCTGCTCGTTCGACCCGACGAACCACACCCGATTCACCATCCGATCCTTGATCCCGTCGGCGATCCCGCGAAGGGGGTCTCCGGACGCTCCCGGAGCCATCGTCTGGGCGATCCGCTCCGCCGCCGAGTCCTGGTCGGCCTCGCGCGCCCAGCGCAGGTGGAACATCCACTTGTTTCCCCACTCGTCGCCGAACTCCTCCAGCAGGGCGGAGACGAAGTTCGAGACGGGATCGCCCGGGTGGATCGAGGGCTCCGGGAAGTGGGCTTCCAGCTTCTCGAGGATGGGCGTCGAGTCCTGCATGCCCTCGTCGTCAGGGGTCGCGACGGTCGGGATCAGCGGGAGCTTCGAGTACTTCTGGTACTCCTCCATGTTGTCCGGGCCGCGCACGATCCACTCGTGGGGGATGCCCTTGTAGCGGAAGTAGGAGCGGACCTTGACGGAGTAGGGGGAGATCTCGGCTCCCCAGATGCGATGGACGTCGGCCATGAGGTCCTCCTCGGTGCGGGAGGGCAGGGTATCGCAGGGTCGGAGATCGGGCGCGACTTGCAGCGGGTCCCGAGGCCACGGTAGAACCCCCTATCGGCCTGACGATGAGGAGACTGCCATGTCGAAGCCGTCCGGAGGACTCGAGGGACTTGCCGTTCTGGTCACCGGGGGAGGGACCGGCATCGGCCGCGCCTGTGCGGCCCAGCTCGCAGCCGACGGCGCGGCCGTTACGATCTGCGGGCGAACGGCCTCGAAGCTCGAAGACTCGGCCAAGCGCATCGAGGGCGCGGCCGGCCACGGTGGGAGCGTCCAGGTCATCGTCGCCGACGTCACGAACGAGGAGGAGGTCCGGGCTGCGGTCGGCAAAGCGGCCGAGCCGACGGGGCGACTCGACGGCTGCGTCGCCAACGCCGGCGGCGGCGGAGGCATGGGCCCCTACCACACCCTGGATACCGAGGAGTTCCTTCGCGTCCTGCACCTGAACGTGCTCGGAACGATGCTGTGCGTGAAGCACACGGTTCCATTGCTGGTCGCGGCGGGTGGCGGCTCCTTCGTGGGCATGTCGTCGATTGCGGGCCACCTGCCCCATCCCTACTTCGGTGCCTACTGCGTCGGCAAGGCGGGGATCGAGGAGATGATGCGCAATGCGGCGGACGAGTTCGGCCAGAGCCGCGTGCGCTTCAACGCCATCCGGCCCGGCTTCATCGCGACCGAGATCATGGAGGGGGGGCCTCGCGACAGCGAGACCTACGCCTCCTACATCCAGAACACCCCCATGGCGGACGTGGGCCAGCCCGAGGACGTCGGGCAGCTCGCCCGCTTCCTGATCGGGCCCGAATCGCGCTGGATCACCGGCACCTGCATCAACGTCGATGGCGGCCACCACCTGCGGCGCGGCCCGAACTTCGGCCCCTTCATCGAGCCGGCGCTCGGCAAGGAGGTGATGGCCGGCAAGCTGCCCGGCTGAGGGCAACGCCAACGGAAGGGCCGCCCGGCTGAGGGCAACGCCAACGGAAGGGCCGCCCGGCTGAGGGCAACGCCAACG